>MNYK01000061.1 GCA_001873115.1 Desulfobacterales bacterium CG2_30_60_27
AAGGCGCGTGCCGGTACCTGGTAAAGGACAGGATGGATATAACAGGCGCCCGCTGGGGGCTAAGCGGAGCCGAAGCAGTGCTGCGTTTACGGTCATTGCGCGCCAGTGGTGATTTCCAGGAATACTGGCGATACCACGAAAAAATGGAGCAGAAGCGGAACCATGTCTCCAAGTACGAAAATGGTCTGCCGCCATTAAAGGACAATGAAGCCAAGAACGTTCGGTCCCGAGGTCATCTTCGCTTGGTCAAGAGGTAAGCCGGGTGGCCCTGAAAGATCTACACCCAATTTCAATCACCTCCACCGCCGGAGTGGTCATCTTTTCCAGAATCGTTATAAATCGATTATCTGCGACGAGGACGTCTATCTTCACGAACTGATCCGCTACATCCACCTTAACCCATTGCGGGCCAAGGTAGTTCCTGGCCTTGATGGACTTGATGTGTATCCATGGAGTGGCCATGCGGTTTTGATGGGCAATAAAATTCTTCCCGGCCAGATCACCGATGAAGTGTTGCTCCTCTTTGGCAAACGTCTATCAACGGCTCGTCAAAAATATCGGCAGTTTGTCGCTGATGGAGTACCCCAAGGCCGACGTCAGGAGCTGGTGGGCGGCGGGTTACGACGGAGTCAAAAGGCTTCCGGCGGACAAGAAGGGCTTGAGAGCTTTGATGACCGCGTGCTGGGAAGCGGCGAGTTTGTGGAATCGCTTCGGCAGGACGCCATTATCCGAGCGCTACTGCCGCCCAAGTTATCAATGCCGCACCTCCAGGAGATCGTTTGCAATCTTTTTGCCGTGGAACCCCAGGCGATTCTCCTGCGAGCCAGAAAGGATAATGTTTCCGAGGCCAAGACCGTGTTCAGTTATGCTGCAATCAGATTGCTTGGCCTCAAGGGAAGCGAGGTCGGGAAACATCTTGGCATGGGATAATCCGCAGTGAGCCGGGCGGTGGCGCGAGGAGAAGAGGTCCTGCGGAACCGCCCCGCCATCAAAGAGAGGCTGGACAAAATGTTAAATCACTAAAGCAGGAACGTCCCCTTTGGGCAGGGGTGACATAGGATGTCCCCGTGACCCCGCATCCATGGCCTGGCCTCATCTCAAGCCGCGCCCCAGAAGATCTCATACTTCTCCAGATGCAGGTCCTTGGAGGGGATGATGGTGATCCCCTTGCCGATAGTATCCTCCAACTGGTGAATGGTGTCGGTCTCCTCCTTCATCATCATGGAGGCCACCATGGGGTGGACGTTTAACGAGACCTTGTCGCCGGCCATCTTGGCGGCGCTGCGCATGACCCGGTGAAAAATCTCGTGGCACACGGTGCGGCACGACTTCAGGATACCGTCGCCGTTGCAGTAGAAACAGGGCTCGCACATCATGTGGGACAAATCCTCGCGGGTGCGCTTGCGGGTCATCTGCACCAGGCCGAATTCAGAAACCTTGAGAATGTTAATGCGGTTCTTGTCCTTGCGCACCGCCTCCTTGAGGCCGTTGAACAGGGCCTCCCGGTGGGGTTCGAGTTCCATGTCGATGAAGTCGATGATGATGATACCGCCGATGTTGCGCAGCCGCAGTTGATAGGCGATCTCCTTCAACGCCTCCATATTAGTCTTGAAGATGGTCTCCTCCAGGTCGTTCTTGCCCACGTAACGGCCGGTGTTGACGTCGACGACGGTCAGCGCCTCGGTGGCCTCGATGATGATATAACCACCGCAGCGCAGCCAGATCTTCTTATCCAGGGCGCGGTTGACGTCCATCTCGACATTGTAGGTATCGAACAGGGCGGCTTCATCGCCGTAGTGGAGAACCTTGTCCTGCAGGTGCGGGGCAAAGGTCTTCACGAAGTGCAGAACCCGCTCGAAGGTAACCTTGTCGTCCACCAGGACCCGGTCCACCTCGGGCGAGAAAATGTCGCGCACCACCCGCAGGGTGATATCCAGATCCTCGTAGACCATGCTCATGGGCGCCGCCTTGGCGGCCATGGCCCGAATCTCGTCCCAGAGATGCAGAAGAAACTCCATGTCCGCCTCCAGGTCCTCGCTGGAGGCATTTTCCGCCACGGTGCGCACGATGAAGCCGGTGCCGGCCGGCCGCAGTTGCTCAATATCGTTGCGCAGCCGCTGGCGCACCTCCTCGTCCTCGATCTTCCTGGAGATGCCGATATGATCGGTCATGGGCATGAAGACCAGGTTGCGACAGGGCAGGGTGATGTGGCAGGTGAGGCGCGGCCCCTTGCCGCCGATCGGCTCCTTGCAGACCTGCACCAGGACGTCCTGGCCCTCTTTCAGCATATCCTCGATGTTCATGCCCGGCGTACGGTGGGCGAGCATGGAGTCGGGCGAACCGTTCTCCACGCAGCACTTGGCGTCCAGGCACTGCAGCATGCCTTTCTCGAACTCCGAGACATTGATGTGGACGTCGTCCACGTAGAGAAAGCCGGTGCGCTCCAGGCCGATATCCACAAAGGCGGCCTGCATGCCGGGCAGCACTCGCGCCACCCGGCCGCGAAAAATGTTGCCGGCCAGCCCCTTCTCCGTGGGGCGCTCCAGGTAATACTCCACCAGGTTGCCGTGCTCCACCAGGGCGATGCGGATTTCCCAGGGCGCGGCGTTGATCAACAGGTCGATACTCATGGCTGACTACCCTCTGCAAACTGAATAGCGGTTTAGGCTGTAGGCTTTTAGTCTGTTAGTCTGTTAGTCTGTTAGACTGCAGCCTACAGCCTAAACACCTACAGACTGCTTTCCCGGCACCACTCCTTCAAGACCCTGGCAACGTGAACCTCAGCCGCGGGGAGATGGAGGATGGCCCCGAGCAGTTCCATGGGCTTGACGCCCGCCTGGCTCTGGCCGCTCAGCAGTTCCAGCTCCAGGGTATTGCCATCGGCCACCGCCAGCCGCAGGACGAACGGCCGGACATCCAGGGTCCGCTTTTCCCCTTTGCGGACCAGAATAACAGGAACCGCGCTGGCTTGCAGAAAATTCTGGAGCAGTTCCGGGTCGGGCCGCCGCTCCAAGTGGATCCGATAGCCGCTCACCACCTTGGTCGCCTCCGCACCGCTGGCCAGGGCAACGCCGTGCACCCGGATAAAGTCGGGCAACTGGCCGTTTAAGTCCACGACCAGCCTGGCCGGGTCGGACAGTGGCGTGGTGGTCTCGCACCGCAGGTATTCCGCCCGACTCTCGGTACCCACCGGCAGGGCCGGAGAAAAGGCGACCTTAGGGGTGGGATTGAACCCCTGGGAATAGGCCAGGGGCAGCCGCACCCGGCGCAGGGCGCGGAAGAAGAGCTGCAACAATTCGAGATGGCTCAGAAACCGGCCATCGCCCAGCCGGGAATAATCAATCCGGTAGACCGGACGAAAGGCCGGCGCCGCTGGCCGGACGGCAGCAACGGCCAACGCCGGCGCCTCGGCGGCCGGCCCAGCTCCCCCGCAGGCCGGCCGCTTGTGGACCACCGGCCGGATGGTCTTGAAGTCACACAACCCGCAATGCTGGCAGCCATGCACCCGGCAGTCCGGGGTGTAGGCCTCTGCCAGGGCCTTGGCATACTCCGCGGCCAGAAAATCCGGCCCCACGCCCACGTCCAGGTGCTGCCAGGGCAGGGGTTCATCATGGCTGCGGGCGGCCAGATAGCCATCCAGCTCGATGCCGCACGCCGCGGCCGCCTCCTGCCAGCGGGCCAGGTCGAAATGGTCGGACCAGGCGTCGAGCCGGGCGCCGCGCCGCCAGGCCTCGATCACCAGCGGGGTCAGGCGCCGGTCGCCCCTGGCCAGCACCCCTTCCAGAAAGCTCATTCTGGGGTCATTCCACTTCAGATTGAGACCCCGGCCCCGCAGCCGCCCCTTCAGGAGATCGATGCGGGCAAAGCCCTCGGCCACCGAGAGCTGCTGCTCCCACTGAAAGGGGGTATGCGGTTTGGGCACAAAGGTGGCGACACTGACGTTGATCAGGGCTCGGCCACCGGGGGCAAGGGCCCGGGCCTGGTTGGCCAGCCCGGCGATGGCATCGACATCAACCATGGTTTCCGTGGGCAGGCCCAGCATGAAATAGAGTTTGAGCTGCTTCCAGCCCAGACCAAAGGCGGCCCGGCAGGTGGCCAGCAGATCCTCTTCGGTGATGCCCTTGTTGATCACCCGCCGCAGGCGGTCGGTACCCGCCTCCGGGGCCAGGGTGAAGCCGGTCTTGCGCACCCGCTTGATCTGCGCCATGATCTCGGGCGTCAGGGTCCCCACCCGCATGGAGGGCATGGACACCGAGACCCTTTCAGCGGCCAGGTGGTCCATGAGGGCCAGCAGAACCTCGGGCAGGCAGGAATAATCCCCGGTGGAAAGCGACAGCAAGGCAAGCTCCTCAAAGCCGCCCTGGGCCACGCCCCGGCAGGCCAGGTCGATGACCTCGGCCGCCGACCGTTCCCGCACCGGCCGATAGATGATGCCGGCCTGACAGAAGCGACAGCCTCGGGTGCAGCCCCTGGCGATCTCCACCCCCAGCCGGTCATGCACGATCTTGGCGTGCGGCACCAGGGGCGGGGCTGGCGCCAGGGACGGCAGCAACTCGGGCAGCACCCGCCGGCGCACCCGTTCATAACCGGGGCGCAGGGGCTCCACGGCCTGAAGCCGGCCGCCGCGGTCATAAACCGGCCGAAAAAAGGACGGCACATAGACGCCGGGAATCCGGGCGAGTTCTTGCCGCACCTCGGCCCGGCCGCCGCCCGCCGCCTTCCAGGCCTTCACCGTGTCGGCAATCTCCAGCACCGCCTCCTCACCGTCGCCCAGCAGAATGGCGTCGAAAAACTCGGCCACCGGTTCGGAGTGAAAGGCGCAAGGCCCGCCGCCAATGACCAGGGGCTGACCAGCACCACGGTCCGCGGCCATAAAAGGCAGACCGGCCAGATCCAGGATGGTGAGAATATTGGTGACGCACAATTCATAGGGCAGGGTGATGCCCAGCACGTCAAACTCGGCAAGCGGCCGCCGCGACTCCAGGGAGAACAGGGGCGCCCCTTCCCGGCGCAGCAGCGCCTCCATGTCCGGGGCCGGGGCAAAGACGCGCTCGGCCAGCAGATCGTTGCGCCGGTTCAGCAGATGATAGAGGATCTGCAGCCCCTGATGGGACATACCGATCTCGTAAAGATCGGGAAAGGCCAGCACCAGGCGGAGCGCCGCCGCGTCCCAGTCCTTGCGGACGGAGTTCCATTCGCCGCCGGTATAGCGGCTCGCCCGGTTGACCTGGGCCAGAATGCCGTCCAGCTTCATGGGAGAGACACCTTGCGGTAAACCGACGGCACAATAAGCTGAAAATCGGCGGCCGTGAATTTCCGGTCCGCGGCGCAGTCGGCAAAGGAGAAGGTCATGGTGACCCCTTGAGCCGGCGCCTCCATGACCAGGCCGGTCGGCAGGCAGCAGGGCCCGTCGGGCAGGCCCTCGTAGCGCGCCGCGACCAGCACGCCGTCTTCATCGTCCAAGAGCAGATGCGCGGCTACCCGCCCGGTGAGCGCGTCCAGCAACAGTCTATGGGTAACCGGGTCATGACCCCGGCGCAGATCAAACCAGTAGCCCTTGCCGTCCTCGGCGGCGCGCACCTCGGCCAAGCCCAGATCCCCGGGCTCAATGGCGCCTACGAGCCAGTAGTAAAGAGACTCCGGACGCAGGCCCAACGGTGCGTAGCTGGCAAAGGTGGCGCCGCTAACCTGGCCCTCATAGCCGGTGGCCTCGGGCACCAACACCAGGCGGAACTCCTGGCCGTCGGTGGCGAAGAGCACCACGGCCTGATCGAGTGGACCCAGCCCCACGAAACGGACACTGGCGGGCGCCATGGCCTGCATATAGCCAGACAGGGTGACGGTGCGCAGAAAGGAGTGCAGGGCCACGGTAGCCTGGGCGTCCACCCCGGCGGCACAGTCAGCCTGCCGGGCAAGCATCCGCCGCAGGACCTGCCGCGCCTGCTCGCGCTCCGGGCCGACCACCGACCGCAACCGCGAGACCGACGCACAGCCCGCGGGCAGCAGGAACAACACCAGGGCCAGCAGCGCCAGAGGGGCGGCCAGGGGTCGGGATGGTGACCACCGGAATAGGGACCAGGACAATTTCACGGGAAACATCAGGGGGCCAGCTCTTTAATCTTATTCCTGACCTTTTCTTTGCTCTCTTCCTCGCCAAACAGGGCAAGAGCCCGCTCATACTGGCCCCGCGCCTTTTCCGTGGCGCCAACGGCATGCAAGGCATCACCCAGATGCTCGTTCAAAGTGGGATCGTCCGGGGCCAGGGCCAAGGCCGCCTCCAGTTCCTGCCGGGCGCGCTCGAATTGGCCCATCTTGAAGAAAACCCAACCCAGGCTGTCGCGGATGAAACCGTCCTCGGGCCGCAGGGTCACCGCCCGCTGGATATACTCCAGGGCCTTGTCCAGATTGACGCCGTGGTCGGCCCAGGTGTAGCCCAGGAAATTCAAGGCAACGGCGTGGTCCGGCTCGATCTTCAGCACCTCTTCCATCTTGGCCAGGGCGGCCTCGTGGTCCCCGGTGCTGTCCAGAAAGATGCCGTATTCAAACATCAGGTTGGCATCGCCAGGGAAAGCGGCCAGCCCCAGCCGAAACACCTCCTTGCCTTGGTCGTTCTTGCCCTGCTGGTGATAGACCGAGGCCAGCAGCGCATAGAACCTGGGTTTGCGGGTAGCCGGCGCCTCCAGCCTGGCCTTAAGCACCTGCTCCATGGCCGCATAGTCCTTCTCGTCCAGCAGAATGCGGACCAGCAGGGTAATGGCTTCCTCGTACATCTTGGCGTCCGCCGGGATTTTCAGAAGCTGCTCCTTGGCCTTGCCACGTTCCTTATTCTTCAGGCGGCCCAAGGCCAGCATATACCGGGCCCCATCCTGGCCCTGATCCACAGCCAGGATACTGTTGAATTTGGCAATGGCCTCGTCGAGACGGCCGCTGTCCAAGAGAATGCGGCCGATGGTGAAATCGATCTTATAAGGCTCGGTCGAAGAACGCCGCAGCTCCTCCAGCTCGGCCAGGGCCGCATCGGCGCGATCGGCTTGCAGGAAGAGACCGACCAGCCGCTGCCTGGCCTGATCGTTTGTTTCATCCTCGTCCAGCACCTGCTGATACAGGGCGATACTCTCCTCGAGCCGGCCCTGCTGCTCCAGAACCTCGCCGGCCTCCAAGGCCAGCGGCACGGACCAGCCCAGTTCCAAGGCCTGATTGTAGGCCACGGCCGCCTTATCAAAAAGGCGCATCTCGCGGTACAGCCTGGCAAGATACTTGTGGCCGCCAAAGGACTGGTCATCAAGGCGCACCAGTTGTTCCAGCATCTCCCGGGCCTTTTCATATTCCCGTTTGCTGGCGTGCAGCGCCCCCAGATACAACATGGCGTCAAGGTTCGCCGGGTCATCGGTCAGGATGGCCTGATAGGTGACGACCGCCTCCTCGTATCTGTTCATCATCGCATAGATCTGGGCCAGCCAGAAACGGGACTCGTTATCAGCGGGATGCAGGGCGATGACCTTCTCCATCCACGTGATGGCCTCATGCTGCTTGCCCATTCTGACCAGCAGCGAGGCCAGGCGGCGCATGACGCCATCGGCCGCCGGGTCACAGACCAGGGCCTTCTCATACGACTCCTGGGCCTCGTCCAGAGTGCCATTGGCCGCGGCGGTGTTGCCCCAGAGAAAATAGAAATAGGAACACTCGGTGTCCGCGCTCTCCTCCTCGGGGACCGCCTCGGGCGCCCGCTCTTGCTTAACCTTGACCTCCGGCGGGGCGATGGCGCCGGCGCAGGAGGTGGCAAGTAAAACCAGGATAGCGAGCCAGAAATATCGTTTCATGCCTTTTGTGCTCACGGATGATGATCTTGGAGAAAACCGCGGAAGCCGCTTCCCCGGAATAAAGGTCAAATTGTAGTCCTGCCCGGCCAGCCCGGCAAGTCCTTTCCCGGCAGCCCTCACCCTTTTGTTTTTTTTCAGACGCCTGGCCCCCGGCCGGCCAGGAGCGGCCGGACCGCGGCAAGAACCCGGGCCTGAACCTCGTCCACGCTGCCCAGGCCGTCGATGCGCACGATGTTGGCGCCGGCCAGCCGGTCATAGACCGCCACCACCCGCGCCAGATAGTCCTCGCCCTCGAAGGTGTCGGGACTTTCCCCACGGTTCATCCGGATGCGCCTTAAGCCCTCGGCCACCGGAATCCGCAGGAGCAGGACCAGATCGGGCCGAGGCGCGAAGGCCTCATTTTGCCGCAGAATGTCTTCAAAATCCAGGCCGTTGGCGCCCTGATAGGCGGCGGTGGAATAATAATAGCGGTCGGTCAGCACCACCCGAGCGGCGGCCAGGGCCGGCATGATGACCTGCGCCACGTGCTGGCGCCGGTCGGCCACAAAGAGGGCCAGCTCCTCTTCCCGGCTCACCGTGTCCCGCTGTACATAGAGCGCCCGGATCCGCCGGCCGTATTCACCGTCCGTGGGCTCCCGAGTGGCCACCACCGCAACGCCCTGCCCCCGCAGGGTCGCGGCCAGCAGCCGGATCTGCGAGGACTTGCCGGTGCCGTCGATGCCCTCAAAGGCGATGAGCAGGCCCGGGGCGTTGCTGGGGGGAGGAGTTGATGGTTTCATGAAAGATAGGGCGGCCTCATTGGGCGCGGCTCTGCCGCCACCGCGCCCGATGCCGAACCATGCGGGACGCCAGGCCGCAGGCGGCGGCCAGACTGCTGAAGGAGGCCTGGCCAGTACCGGCGATGTCGTAAGCCGTGCCGTGATCGACCGAGGTCCGGATCATGGGCAGCCCCATGGTGACGTTGACCCCGTCGGCAAAATGCAGAAGCTTGAAGGGGATCAAGCCCTGATCATGGTACATGCAGACCACCGCATCAAACTCACCCCGGGCGGCCCGGAAGAAAACCGTGTCCGGCGGCAGGGGGCCGGTAATCCGCCAGCCCTCGGTCCGGCAGGCCTCCACCGCCGGGCGGATGATCTCTTCCTCCTCGCGGCCGAACATGCCGCCCTCGCCGGCGTGGGGATTGAGGCCGGCCACGGCCAGGCGGGGCGCGGCCAGGCCAAAATCCCTGCTCAGGGTAAAACCGGTAAGGCGGATGAGGCGTTCCACCTCGTCCTGCCGCACCAGCGCGGCCACTCCGGCCAGGCCGGTATGGATGGTGACCAGGCTGACAATAAGCTGGTCGCCGGCCAGCATCATGCCGAAATTCTCCGTCTGGCAGAGGTCGGCCAGCATCTCGGTATGGCCAGGATAGGCGTAGCCGGCCAGTCTCAGCCCGGTCTTGGTGATCGGGCAGGTGACCAGGGCCGCCAGTTCCCCAGCCCGCACCAGTGCTACCGCCTCTGCAATGTAACTGGCCATGGCCTGACCGGTCCTGACGTCGGGTTTACCCCAAGCGAGATCGGCCAACCGCGAGACGGGCAGGACATTGATGGCCCCGGCAAGCACCGCTCGCCCCGGTTGCCAGTCCTGGATCCGCACCCCGGGCGCCCATTGCCGGGCACACTGCTCCAACACCAACGGGTCACCGATGATCACCGCCGGCGGCGCCGCCTCGGTCGCCAGGAAGCGGACCGCAATCTCAGGACCAATCCCCACCGGGCAACCCATGGAAATCGCCAGGGGTAAACGTGCCGTCATCTCTGCCATGCTAGTTCCAAGTCTGTAGCATATAAGGCGGTAGCAAGTTAGTCAGCAACATCAGTGTTCTAGCGGCGCATTTTCACCTAACCGCCTGAACACCTGCAGTCCAATCCCCTTCAGCCTATCTACCTGTAGCCAATGCAAAGGCATTGGTGACCAGCTCGATGCGTGTTTCGGCTGGTCTGACGGTGATCCCGACCACGTCGAAACGGGCCAACTGGTCGACCCCGCCCTCGCGACTCATATATTCCAGCGCCACCCGGGAAAGCTGCGCCTGCTTCCGGGGCGTCACCGCCTCAAAGGGATGGCCGTGGGTGTGGGAACGACGGGTCTTGACCTCGACAAACACCAGGGTCTTGCCGTGCCGGGCGATGAGATCGATCTCGCCCAACCTGGTCCGAAAATTCTCCGCCACCACCCGATAGCCGCGTTCTTGCAGATATTCCCGGGCCAGTCTCTCGCCCAGCCGGCCCAGGCTCAGGCGTTCCTGGGTCATCGCGCTGCCGGGTCCACGGAGTCGAGATACTCGCGCACCCCTTTGAAACTGCGCCGGTGCAGCGCACAGGGTCCATACACCGAAATCAGCTTGCGGTGCCGGGCGGTAGGATAGCCCTTGTGCCTGGCAAACTCATACTGAGGAAAACAGGCGTCGTCATACTCCATCATGCTGTCCCGGACAACCTTGGCGACAATGGAGGCGGCGGCGATGGAGGCGCTTTTTGACTCACCCCTGACCAGGGCGCGCTGGGGAATGGGGGATGGGATCTCAAACTTGCCATCCACCAGAAGATAGTGAGGCGGCCTGGGCAACATACCAACCGCCTGACGCATGGCGAGCAGCGAGGCCCGCAGGATATTGTGGCGATCAATACCCCGCTCGGAAACCGAACCAATGCCGATGGCCGCCCCCATGGCCAGCAGTTCGCGGCACAGTCGGAGCCGCGCCCGGGCGGTAAGCGTCTTGGAATCCTTGAAACGCTGGTGGCCGCAAGCAACGGGTAAAACCACGCAGGCCGCCACCACCGGGCCGGCCAGGGGACCACGGCCGGCCTCGTCAACGCCAGCCACCCACCGGTACCCCTGGCTGGTGAGCTGGCGTTCGTAGAGAAAGGTGTCAAGGGCCTGATGCACGAACCATCTCCGGTCCCAAACGGGACCGTTGCCGTTGGCCTAGTTGAATCCCTTTTCCTTGATCCGGGCCGACTTGCCGCGCAACTTGCGGAGATAGAACAGGCGGGAGCGCCGCACCCGGCCCTCGGTCACCAGCTCCACCTTGTCGTAACGGGGCGAATGAAGGACAAAGGTCTTCTCCACCCCTACGCCGTGGGAGATCTTCCGCACCGTAAAGCTGGCGCCCATGGTGCCGCGCCGACGGCGGACCACCACGCCCTGGAAAATCTGGATCCTTTCCTTTTCACCCTCGACGATCCGGATATGGACCTTGACGGTGTCGCCGGTGCGGAAGGCGGGCGCATCATGCCGCATGTGCATCTGCTCAAGACGATCTAACGCATTCATTGTCTCTCTCCTTTCTCAACAACCCATGCACCCACTGGCACGGTTCTTTTTAGCTTTCAGCTTCTTATTCCCAACAGCCGATCCAGCACAATGGCCACGGCTGACCTGACAGAGATGTGGTTATAACTTATATCCGGACCGACGATGGGCGGCAGCACCCCGTCCACCCCGGCCAGCACTTCGGGCGCCAGGCCCCAGGCAGTGCCGAACAGCAGCAACATTGGCCCGCCGGCCGCGATGGCAGACTTGCTCCGGTCGAACGTCCAACTCTTGCCCCCTGCCCTGGCACTGGTGGCCAGGATCGTGGGCCGTTGGCCCCTTTCTGCCGTGACCGCCGCATAGAGGCTGTCCAGATCCGGGCAGATTCGCACCAAGGCAAGGGCCGCGCTACGGTCCGGGTTGGCCCGGGCCCCGTGCCCCGTCCGCCAGTGCGCCAGAATCTCGCGGATCATCCCCTGCTGGTCGTGGTGAGGAGTCACCACGTAAAAACGGCCCACCCCGAAGGTCCGGCAGGCCCTGGCAATATCATGCAGGTCCAGGTTGGTGAGCGCCGCGCCGATGGTCTCGCCGGTCTTATTGACCACCGGGTAGTGTACCAGGGCCACGTCGAGCGCCAAGGGGACCGCATCGCTTTGCATAACGGCCCGTCCCTGTCAATCGCCGGTCGGCGCAGCCGCCCTGCCAATGGCCGCGCCCAGGCCGTGTTTCCGCAAGATCCGCTCCTCGGCCGGCAGAAAACGGAGCCGCCCCAGCAGTTCGGGCCGCCGCGCCATGGTCTGCCGCACTGCCGCCACCAGCCGCCATTCAGCAATGGCGGCATGGTCGCCGGTCAGCAGCACCTCCGGCACCGCCTCGTTGTTGAACACCCGCGGCCGTGTGTACTGCGGGTACTTCAAGCCGCCCCGGCTGAAGGTATCCCGGGCCGCGGAATCCGGATGGCCCAGCACCCCGGGCAACAGCCGGGTAACGGCGTCTACCACCACCAGGGCCGCCAGTTCCCCGCCGGTGAGGATGTAGTCGCCGATGGAGACCTCCTCGTGGACCAGGTGGGCGCGGACCCGCTCATCCACCCCTTCATAACGGCCACAGACCAGGACCAGATGCGGAAGCCCAGCGAAACGCTCGGCCATGGCCTGATCAAAGGCCCGGCCCTGGGGGGTTAGCAGCACCACCAAGGCGCCGGGGACCTCATGCTCCACATGGGCCAGGGCCGCGGCAATGGGCTCCGGTTTCATCACCATGCCCTCGCCGCCCCCAAAGGGCCGGTCGTCGGTCACCGCATGCCGGCCCTTGGCAAAATCCCGGATGTTATGGGTCGCGATCTCCACCTTGCCGTCGTCAATGGCCCGCCGGATAATGCCCTCCTGCAAGGGTGAGTCCAGCAGGTCGGGAAAAATGGTAAGGATATCGAACCGCATGGCCCTTCCCGGCTCAGTCGTTCATCTCCAGAAGCCCGGGTACAGGCACCACGATCAACGCCCCGTCCTCGCCGTCCACCCGCTTCCAGAATGCCGGCAAGGCCGGAATCAGATACTCCTTGCCACGTGGGCCGCTGACCACCAGAATGCCATGGGCGCCGGTAGCCATGAGGCCCTGCACCGTGCCGATCTCGCGGCCGTCCTCGGTATGCACCGCCCGCCCCACCGTGTCATGCCAGTAGAACGCGTCGGCCACGGCAACGGGCAGAAACTCCCGCCTGGTCCAGGCCTCCAGGCCGGCCAAAAGCACAGCCCCGCTCCGGTCGATGATCCCGGAAAGAAGCACCAAGGCGTTACTGGCCTGGGCGCGGGCGGCAACCACCGCAATTTCCCGGCCAATGAACGCCAAGGCCGAATTTGTCAAAGCCAGGGCCTGCGGCCGGGCCGGCCGGGTCAGCACCAGCGTCCGAAAGTGCTTGAAATCCTCAGGCACGCCGGCATAGGGTACGATCTTGACCTCACCCTTGATGCCATGGGGTTTGGTGATGGTGCCGACCGCCAGAAATATCTCCGGATCCGGCCCCGGGCCGATCGCCACCTTGTTCCGGCCGGCCATCGGCTACTCCACAATCTCAAGCCGAGCCCGCTTGTTCTCCTTGCCGGCCGTGGCCGACAGCAAGGCCCGGATGGCCCTGGCCGTGCGGCCCTGCTTGCCGATGACCTTGCCCAAGTCTTCCTTGGCAACCCGCAACTCGAGGACGACCATGTCGTCCTCCGCGGTTTCGGCAATCTGCACGGCCTCGGGCTGATCCACCAGCGCGCCGGCAATATAGGCAACCAGTTCCTTCATGGAAGCTATGCCGCCACCGGGGTGGCCTGTTTTTTGATCAAAGATTTCACCGTCTCGGAGGGCAGGGCGCCCTTGGCGATCCAGGCCTGCAATTTATCCTGCTGAATCCTGACCACGGCCGGATTTTGCAGCGGATCATAGGTGCCGACTATCTCCAGGAACTTGCCGTCTCGCTTGGCCTCGGAATCCGCCACCACGATGCGGTAGAAGGGCTTCTTCTTCCTGCCGAACCTGCTTAACCGAATATGTACCGCCATGTCTTCGTTTCCTCCTGGGTTATTCCGGCCCCGGTCCCACCGGTGCGCCGATCTTCGCAATGTTAGATGATTCTCATCCCAAAATTGTTCGCCAGTGGCCAACTGCCAGCCGCCAGCCGCCAGCCGCTAGCGAAAAAGCCCCTTGGGCCGCTTGCGCTTGGCGCCCTTGGCGGAAACTCCGCCCATGTTCCCCTGGAACTTCTTCATCATCTTCAGCATGTCGGTGTAACTCTTGATCACCTTATTGACGTCCTGCACTGCGGTGCCACTGCCCTTGGCGATGCGCACCCGGCGGCTGGCGTCGATCATCTGATACTTATGCCGCTCGGTGGCGGTCATGGAGTTGATGATCGCCTCCACCCGGCCGAACTGCCGCTCGTCGGGCAACGGCATGCCCTTGAGCTGCTTGAACTTGTTCATGCCCGGGATCATGCCCATGATCTGCTCCAGGTTGCCCATCTTGCGGACCTGCTGGATCTGGTCGCGGAAATCCGCCAGGGTGAAGGTGTTTTTCCTGAGCTTCTTGGCGAGCTGCTCGGCCTGATCCCGGTCAACAACCGCCTCGGCCTTCTCGATAAGGGTCAGGACGTCGCCCATGCCGAGGATGCGGGAGGCCACCCGGTCGGGGTGAAAAACCTCCAGGGCGTCCAGGCCCTCGCCCACGCCCACGAACTTGATGGGCCGCCGCGTGACCGCCTTGATGGACAGGGCCGCGCCGCCCCGGGCATCACCCTCCATCTTGGTGAGCACCACACCGGAAATAGCCAGGTCCTGGTTGAACTTGTCGGCCACGGTGACCGCGTCCTGCCCGGTCATGGCGTCGGCCACGAACAGGATCTCGGCCGGCGTCACCGCCGCCTTGATCTGGCTAAGCTCCTCCATAAGCGGCCCGTCGATGTGCAGACGGCCGGCGGTGTCGAGAATCAGGGTATCATAGCCCTTGGCCTTGGCCACCAGCAAGGCATCCTGGCAGATGGCCACCGGGCTCTGCGCGGCCAGGGAGGGATGCACCGGCACGCCGATGGTCTCGCCCAGCACCCTGAGCTGCTCAATGGCGGCCGGCCGGTAAACGTCGGCCGGCACCAGGTAGGGTTTGCGACCCTGGCCCTTCAGCAGGCTGGCCAACTTGCCCGAAGTGGTGGTCTTGCCCGAACCCTGCAGACCAACCATCATGATGGCCGCCGGCTGGCGGCCGGTGAGGTTCAGGGGTTCGGCCCGGCCACCCAGCAGGTTGACCAGCTCATCGTGCACAACCTTGATGACCTGCTGACCCGGCGCCAGGCTGCTCAGCACCTCCAGACCCACCGCCTTGTCGCTTACCGCGGCGATGAAGTCCTTGACCACCTTGAAGTTGACATCGGCCTCCAGCAGGGCCATGCGCACCTCGCGCATGGCCTCCTGGATGTTGGCCTCGGTCAGCTTGCCATGGCCACGCAGGGTCTTGAAGACCCCTTCGAGTTTTTCAGACAGGGTTGCAAACATGTTCTCTCATCAAAAAAGGCGCCAGCTCGCGGCGCCGTATGCTATCAAACAAGGCAGGAATCGCCAACTACCCGATTCCCCGGCAGAAAAAATCACGTGCCAGTCCAACCAGACAAGCACGGATTTTACGAATCCCCCAAAATACTTGCAGGCCCGCCATATGTCAAGTTCCAATACGCGACCCCTGGATATTCGACATAACAGCAGGACGAGACAGGTATCTCTGCCAATCATCCCCATGGAACGCGGTCGGCGCCCTCTGATTATGCGGTCGATGCATTGGCAAGGGTGGCTATCCGGCAGCAGCGAGGACGTTGAGAAGGGAAGCTTTATATGCGGGGTGGAAAAAGTTCCCCCAACAGCGGACGGAACATCTCGCTGCGAGAGCGGGGCAGAGGAAATGCAAGGAGTGGACAACCGAAGTATCTACTCCCGGAGCGCGCCGTATTTGCGCAGGATGT
>MNYK01000103.1 GCA_001873115.1 Desulfobacterales bacterium CG2_30_60_27
CGCGGGTCAGCGCTCCAATTAAGCAGGTGGTCCAAGTTGCAGGACAGCCACATGATATTCCAGGCGCCGGGCAGAGCCAGAGCCGGATGCGCCCCCACGCCTACGCGTTCGCCCTCGATCACAATCGTGTAAGCTTCCTTGGGCAAGCAACTCCAGACCAATTTTTCGACATCTTTTCCCATATCGACCTCCTGCAATATAGCCGCTTCGCCTGCCAAGTCAGCAACCAAGGTTTTAGCTGCTCCTCTCGTTTCCTGATCAAACCATATCACCAAAAAAAATTTGTGTTTTTTTGCAGCTCGGAGGATCGGCAGAAATGTAGGGCGAGGGAAAAGCGGTGTAGGCCACGCCAGAGCGCCTGATGATACGGTCTGGCAGGTTGATTCATGGACTTTCGCAATCACCATGGTATTTCCATCGGAGAAAAATTGGCAGTACGGTTGCACGGGGTGCAACTGATCCTCTGCTTACTCTTTTCCGGGGGTGTGACCCTTTTAGGGAATTTTTTTGATGGTCATGATGTTTTAATCATCAATGATGTAAGTGAGTTGACGAAAAGTCGTTAATCTTTAAGTTAATTTTTGTCTTGATAAAATTATCAAAATGCTTAATTATATGTCATGTAAAATTAATCAAAAGGTTAATGACTATGAAACCGACTCACAAACATCTGATCATGAGCCAGCTTGAGACTACGCTGGGCCGTCTCTCTTGCCTGCGTGGTATGCAACGCCCGGCCAAGGGCTGGCTGCGGGCTGTCAGAGAGGCCCTGGGGATGTCAGGCAGACAGTTTGCGCAACGCCTTGGAGTCTCGCCCCCGTGGGTATCAACCCTGGAGAGAAAAGAACTCACCGGTGGGGTGACCATCAAAACCATGCGCCAGGCAGCCGAGGCCATGGATTGCGTCTTTGTTTACGCACTGCTGCCTCGCACGACTCTGTTGGCGACACTGCGTAAACGGGCGGAGATGCTGGCCAGGAAGCGTATGGTCAACGTCTCCCACACCATGCTCCTCGAAGGCCAGCAACTTTCCGAACTGGAACAGACCAAGGCGCTTGCGTCTGAAGTCGAGGCGCTGCTCAGAGATATGCCCAAAGAACTTTGGGACAATCACGATGGAACTTGATTACCCTGCCGGGGCGACACCGCTTGACCCCGATGAGGTCGAAGGTCTCCTGTTGCCGCACATCACCAACAGAGTGGAACTCGACCGCTGGGAGCAGGACAACATCAGCGAGGCCGAAACATGGGCTTTCCGGCGCAAGCCCAAGGATTTGCTCAGTGTGGACTTTGTTGGTCGCCTCCATAAGCGGATGTTCGGCACTGTCTGGAAATGGGCTGGCAAATTCCGTCGCACCGGCAAAAATCTCGGAGTTGAGTACTGGTCAATCGGCCAAGCCTTGCAAAATCTGCTGGATGACGTGAAGATCTGGATCGAGAGCAAAGGCTATCCACCCGATGAGATCGCGGCGCGCTTTCATCACCGCCTGGTTGCAATCCATCTTTTTGCCAACGGGAATGGCCGCCACGCCCGGCTGATGGCGGATCTGCTCCTGGTCCATCTGCTCGACCGGCTTCGCTTTACCTGGGGTCGTGAGAGTCTGACGCAGGCTGGAGAGTGCCGGCAACGCTATATTGCGGCGCTCAAGGCGGCGGACCGCCATGATTACGCGCCATTGCTGGCCTTCATTCGTTCATAGCATTTGCCCGTTACAGCCCCACACCATGAAAAGCCTGCTGGTGGGATGTTTTCCTGCATTAAGGAAGAAGGGTAGGGCGGCAAGCAGAAGTCACGGGACATCCGTCAGGCCGTTTGCAAGAGCCTTCAACGGCCATTCCGGACGAAGCGGTGCGAGTGGTTGTGGATAGCCGGGGGCGATGAAGCAGGCGATTCTAGGCATGGAGGGAGGTTATCGCAGCGCTATGGGCAGGGCAACAAAATATGGGGAGTGTCCCTAATTTCAGTGTTGTACGAGTTCGATTCTCGTCCAGGACACCAAGTAAATCAAGGGTTTTACGGCGTTGCCTGGGAGCCATTTTCCTTTTGGTTGATTGGTGCAGGCGCTGCTGCCTTGTCACTCGCCTGTCCGCCCTGTTGCTGGCTAATGGTCGTTTTGTGGACTACCGTAGCCGTGTCGCGCTGGACGGGTGGCAAATGTTCGATGAACTCTCGAGCCGCACCCTCTTCGGCAAAGCTCTGACGGCTGCAGAGGAGAAATAGCCGTTCATGTTCAGGGAGCGGATAGTTTGGGATGACCTGCAGCGGTGGGGCGTCGGCCGGCCAGGTGGACAGCAGATGATTGGCCGCGGCCAGGGAATCGCAACGGGCCACCTGCACCAGATACGCCTCCGCCTGGTCGATCAATAAATTCGGCGCCGTGGGAAGCAGGATAGGGGAGCCGGCCCGGATTGTCTTCGGGTTGACAATAGCCGGGTTGACTCCCAGCACCATGGCAAGCAGCCCAGGGTTATAGCGGCCGTAAATTCGGGTGATTACCTTCTGCAAAGTGTCGCCCGCCTCCAGGGGCAGGGCGCCGAGTAGTGCGTCTGGTTGCGGTGCCGCGGTAGTCGTTGACGGCGCTGCTGGCGTCGGGCGCTTCGGTAAATCTGGTTGGACAGGTGACGTGCCCCAAGGGTTGGCAAGCAGCAACCACGCCAGCCCGGCCAGTATGGGCAGACCAAGTTTGCTCAGGGTCGAGAATCTCGGTCTTCTTCGCAAGGGCAGCCGGCTGGCGCAGGCCCGGACCAGGGCGACGCTCACCCGGGTTTTGTTCTGGATGATCAGGCTGAGCACGGTCTTTGAGCAGAGCTGCACGATCTTGCGGGGATAGCCGCCGGACAGGCGGTGGATGATCCACAGGGCCGGCAGGCTGAACAGCCCGCTGTCCTGGCCTTCTGTTGCGCCGGCGTGCCGCAACCGGTGCTGGATCATGCGCCGGGTGTCGGCGAATCCAAAGGGTGTCAGGGTAAGGAGGTTGCTGATCCGGTCGGTGAAGTTCGGCCGGTTCCGCAGCTCGTCCCTAAGTTCCGGCTGGGCAAAGATCACCGTCTGCAGGAGTTTGTGGGTGTTGGTTTCAAAGTTGAGCAACTCCCGCAGGGTTTCCAGGCAGAAGCCCGGCAGCTTCTGGCCTTCGTCGATGATCAGGACAATGATCCTCTCCTCCGACACGCCCTGGGCAAACAGATAATCCTTGAGCGCCTCCTTGATTTCACGTTCCGTGGCGTCGTCCGCCATGGCGGGGATGGCAAAGAGGGCGGTGAGATGGGCGAGGAATTCGCGGGGTGTGTTGAACTCCGGGTCCAGGATGAGGAAGAGGGCGATCTTTTCTCCCCCGTCATCCAGGCGGCGGATCAGCTGCCGGCAGAGGGTGGTCTTGCCGGTGCCAACCTCGCCCAGCACGACATTGAGTCCCTGGCGCAGGCGGATGGCCAGCTCCAGGTTCTGCAGACAGGCGGTGTGCTGCCGGGAATCGAAAAAGAACTCCGGATCCGGAGAGTTGGAAAATGGTTCACGGTTCAGGTGCAGCAGGGAGAAGTATTCCATGGATGTGCCAAGGGTTTGGGGCGCGACCGGCTGTCAGCGGCCTTTAGTACTGGATCACCGTGGTCGATCCGCTCCCTCCGCTGCCGAGCTTAAGGGAAAAATCGTCGATGAATTGTTTGTTATCTTGTTTGGCGTATGGATAAAAGGCATGGAGTCCGATCTCCGTGGGCCGCAGGGTGTCGAAATTCTCCGAGGTCAGGGAGGTGTCCTCCACCGGGCTGGAGGGCCCGGCATCCCAGGTGAACGTTTGGAACTTGGTATAGTCCCAAGCAATGGTGTCGCGCGGGTAGAGCGAGGTACCTTGGACATAGGCGGTGATGAGGTTCTTCCGGTCATAGGACCCATCGCCATTGACATCCACTTTCTGGCCGAAGGCGTCCAGCACGTATTGCTCTTCCAGCTTGACCACCAGGGTGGACCAGGCATTCAGGTTGCCGCTGGTCACGATGTTGTCGGCGGCCAGCGCCTTATGGTAGCCAAGCACCGTGTAGATGCCGGCGATATTCTTCCACAGCACAATGTAGGGGTTGGTATCATTGCCAGGAATCTGGGTGCAGAAGGCCTTGCTGGGCAGGAATTTGCATTTATTTCTTTTGAGAAAGCTCAGGCCATAGCGGGAATCGCTCCGGTTGCGGAAGGAGAGTCCGATCATATACTCTTGGGCAGTGGGATTGTAGATTTTGGTTTTGACCTGGAGTGCGTAACTCAGGAGTTGGTCGTCGGCCTCCCATGTGTCGACCAGGTTCGGCAGGCCGGGATTGTTGTTCCAGTCGAGTTGCAGTGCCGTCTGTGCGCCAACCAACTTCAGGGCGGGGGCTTTGTCGGCTTGCTTGTTTTTCACCACCTTAACCTTCGCGGGGTTGTACCCTGTCCAGTTGTTGGATAGGTCTGTTTTGGTATTGAAGGGGATGTCGGTGCTGCCCGGGCCGGGGCCGGTGATACTGTAAGTCACGGCGCGGGTGGCGTTCAAGGCCTGGGCGCCTTGGGCGAGGATGCCCTTGGCAACCAGGGTGTAGGTATAGGTGGCCGCCGCGTAACTCAGGGTGAGCTGGAAGGAGTCGTGGTTGGCCAGGGTAAAGGTCTTACCGTTCAGTTGGGCTATGAGGGTGGCGGGATCGTTGATGTTTTTCTTGATAATGGGTATGGCATAGCGGCCGCCAGCCTCGGCCAGGTAATAGGCCCGGAAGGAGTCCATGGCCCCGAACTGACTCAGGGATGAGGTGGTGGACATGGTGACCAGGGCCGCGCCCAGGCCGGCGATGATGACCATGGTGATGATCAGCGCGATCAGCACCGAGCCGCGCTGCTCGCCAATCACGGGTAAAGGCAGCCGGCAAGAAGGACACCCTTTATGTGTGATTTTGATGCCCATGCCAATATCCTGGTTAATTGTCCCTGAGCGCCACCCTGGTCCGCAGGGATTGGGTGGGGCCGGCGCTGGTGTTCAGGGTCAGGGTGATATCGATCAGTCGGGTGGCCGTTGACCAGGCAGTGGCCGCGCCGTTATAGGTGTCGTAATAGGCCAGGGTAAAGCCGCTGACCCGGTCTACCAGCACCTGGCCATCGAGCTGGACCTCGCTGTTGACCAGGCGCACCCGGTGATTTTCCGTTCCTCCGGCCCGCTGGGCCGTGTAGGCCAAGTCCGAGGCGGTGGCCGTGCTGGCAGTGGTGATGGTCTGAAACTCCTTGACCATGCGCATCATGGCTAACTGCCCCTTGGCCGCGGTGGCCTGGCTCTCCTTGGCGACAATAAAACTCTGGGAAAAGGATATAAAGCCCATGGCACCCATCGTGCCGATGATGCCCATCAGCACCATCACCATGATCACTTCCAGCAGGGAAAAGCCGGCCGTATTCGCTGTTCCGCGGCTCATGGCAGGTCCCGGGTGAAGAGGGTGGTGAAGAGGGGGCCGGCATTCACACCCTGAATGGTTACCTTCAGGATGTCCTGGGTGGCACCGGCCGGAATTTCCTGGCCAGCCCCGTTAAATTTAATAAAGCGGTTGATAACCACCTTGTAGGTACCATAATCGTTGGTTTGGTTGGCGCCCTGGGTACCAATTCCGGTTCGCAGTGTGGGTAGATTCAGGGTGCCGGCGGCCTGCCGGGCTCTGTAGTCGGCGTTCATGTTTTCCATGGCCTGGAAAATTTCGAGGGTGCTGCGCAGTTGGATAAGCGGCTTGCCGCTTGAGGTGAGCACTGTGCCGAGGTAGGGAACGATCAGGGCCATGAGGATAGCCGCCACCACCAGGCTGATCACCACCTCGAGCAGAGTAAAGCCCTGTTTGGTCACGGCGCGTTTCATGGAATGAACCCCGTGCCTTGGGTAACGGTGAAGGCCTTGGAGACCGTGCCCACGGTGACGGTCACGGTGATAGGCACGGCGCCGGGGCTGCCCCACTCGTCGAAGGTGATGGGGTTGACGGTGGCACCAGTCGAGCCT
Source organism: Desulfobacterales bacterium CG2_30_60_27 (assembly GCA_001873115.1). Lineage (GTDB taxonomy): Bacteria > Desulfobacterota > Desulfobulbia > Desulfobulbales > CG2-30-60-27 > CG2-30-60-27. The sequence goes on from MNYK01000103.1 coordinate 5,988, forward strand.
TTGGCCATGGTGTAGGTGGCGTCGGCCTGGCCGGGCAACTGCACCGTGCCGGTAGCACCGTTTTGTTGCAAGGTTAGGACGTTGCCGGCAAAGGAAATGCCCCAGGTGGTGGAGTTGTTCATGGCCTTCATCTGGGCAAAGCGCAGAAAGCCTTTGACCACTTCGGTTTCACCTATGTCGTCGGCGCCAGTGTCGACATTCCGGCTCACCACCACGGCGGCCAGGATGCCTAAGAGAACCAAGACGGAGACGATTTCGATGAGAGTAAAACCCCGGCGGTTGCCATATGGCCGGTAGGCGGGTGAAGAGCGGAAGATGCGATTGGACAGGGGCCAAAGCATACGCGTTCTCGCGGGACGTTGTCAGTTATCAGCGGTCAGTAAAAAAACTGCATAAAGGAAGCTGAAGTAGGGGGCGCACGGCGCACCCTACTAAAAGTACGATTTTATATCTACCATGCCAAGGCGGAAGTGGCATGAAATTTGTCATATGTTGGTCGGCTCTCTCTTGCCAACAAAAGCAAAAAGCCCCTCGCTGGTCAGCGAGGGGCTTTGAGAGGTCTTGACCTGTCATCAAGTTTTATCGAGGCAGAGGGATGGTCTTGTTGCCTTTGGCAGAGGCCACCGTTGTGCCGGGATTTCCCGTGGCGGTGATCCGAATTGAATGGCCAGTGGCGTTGGCAAAGGTGAGGGTAAAATCGGACCCTGACGGATTGTAAGGAGTAACCAGGTTGTTCGGAGTTGGCAGGCCGGTAAGGCTCGTCAGATTGACAGGAGGAGTGCCATTGATCAAGAGAAATTTGGCGGATGCCTGATTCACCTGGGAGACACCTTCGGCCAGTGCGGCATTCACTGCCTGGATACGGGCCTGAGTTTGCAGGTTGAAGAATTTGGGCACCGCCACTGCCGCGAGGATGCCGAGCAGCACGAGAACCGAAATAATTTCGATGAGTGTGAAACCATCTTGCGAGCGCAACAAATGTCTTCTCTCCACGGTTAACCTCCCCTTGTTGAAACCCGGCGTCTTCATCGAGGGTTTCGTTTTGTATGACGATTGACCCCCTCCCCACATCCTAATGTTATGAATCTTACCTTGAACCAGCGCGTTTCGCCATAGTAAATACAACAAGTTCAACCAGTGGGTGGCAGAAAGGGTCAGTCAGACCTGACCGATCCGTCCGATGTTAACGCCCTTATCCCCATCACCATTGCCCCCCCTGACAGCCAGGCTGACAGCCACTATTTCACAATCTTGGTCAAGTCCCACATGGGCAGGAAGATGGCCAGGGCGAAAAAAACCACCACCACGGTGAGCGAGACGATCAGGATGGGGCCGATGGCCTCGGACAGCCCCTTGGTGGCGTATTCCACCTCCTCGTCGTAGTGCAGGGCGATCTGGTGCAGCATCTCCTCCAGGGAACCGGACTCCTCGCCCACGGCCACCATGTTGACCACCATGGGCGGAAAAAAGCGGGCCTCGCGCAGGGGGGCGGCGATGCCGTGGCCCTCCTCCATCTGGGTTGAAAGTCGGTCGAATTCACCGGCAATGGCCTTGTTGCCGATGGCCTCTGAGATGATTTTCAGGGAACTCAGGATGGTTACGCCGCTGGCCGTAAGGATGGAGAGGATGCTGGCGAAGCGGGCCATGACCGACTTGGTGAACAGGGGGCCGACGATGGGCAGGCGCAGCAGGGTAAGGTCGCGGAGATAGCTGCCGCGCACGGTGCGGAAGTAGAACTTCAGCCCGAAAAAAATGGCGGCCGCGCCGGCCAGCATCAGATACCAGTACTGCTTGAGCATGGTGTACATCCACAGGCAGATGCGGGTGGGCATGGGCAGGGTAAGCCCGGCGCTCTGGAACACGCCCACGAACTTGGGGATGACAAAGGTGAGCAGGACGAAAAAGGCGATGCCCAGGGCGAAGACCACCATCTTCGGGTAGCGCAGGGCCGCCTTGATCTCCTCGCGCAGCCGGTACTCGTGCTCGGTGATGTAAATGATGCGCTCCAGGATGTCGGGCAGGGTGCCGCTTAGTTCGCCGGCCTTGATCAGGCTGCAATAGAGATCGGGAAAGACCCGGGGGTGCTTCTGAAAGGCGTCGCTTAAAGTGCTGCCCTCACGGATGTCGCGGCTCATGGTCTGCAAGGTTGTGACCAGGGCCGGATTGGTGGTCTGCTGCTGGAGGATGTCGAGCACCTGGGTGATGGAGATGCCGGCGTTGATCATGGTCCGCAACTGTTTGGTGAACAGCAGCAGTTCCGGAATAGTCACCTTGGCGCCCAGGGTAAAAATGGAGCGGCTCTGGCCAACGGCCGCCGCCTCTTTCACCACCTTGGGGATAATGCCCTGGCTGAGCAGCAGGTTCTGGGCCGCCTCCCGGGAGACGCTCTCGATGCCGCCCGTGACGATGACCCCGTTTGCATCCCGGCCGGTGTAAGAAAAAGTTGGCATGATTTTTCCGCGGGGCGTCAGTCAGGTTACTGGTTGAGCAGCACGGTGTCGGTGGCTTCCTGGAAGGTGGTGAGCCCGGCGGCGATCTTGCGGGCGGCGGACTCTTTCAACAGGGTCAGCTTACCCGCCGCGCTCAGGCGGTTGGCGATCTCCGAGGACGAGGCGCGCTGGATGATCATTTCCCGCACCTCATCGTCCACCACCAGGATCTCATAGATGCCGACCCGGCCCTTGTACCCGGAATTCATGCACTGAGGGCAGCCTTTGCCCTGGCTGAACTGGGAATCGGGATAATCCGTCATACCCCAGAATTCCACCAGCCCTTTGGCAGGCTCCACTGTTTCCTTGCAGTTGGTGCAGATGCGGCGCATGAGCCGTTGAGCGCCCACACCCAGGAGGGAAGCGGAGATGAGGAACGGTTCGATGCCCATGTTCTGCAGCCGGCTGATGGTGCTGGTGGAGTCGTTGGTGTGCAGGGTGGAAAGCACCAGATGGCCGGTGAGAGCACTCTGGATGGCGATCTCGGCGGTTTCTGAGTCGCGGATCTCGCCCACCATGATAATATTCGGGTCTTGCCGGAGGATGGAGCGCAGGCCGGAGGAAAAGGTCATGCCCGCCTTGCGGTTCAGTTGCACCTGGCGGATGTTTTCCATGCGGAATTCCACCGGGTCCTCCAGGGTGATGACGTTGATGGCCGGCGTGCTGATCTCGTTCAGGATGGCGTAAAGGCTGCTCGACTTGCCGCTGCCGGTGGGGCCGACGGAGAGAAACATGCCATAGGGTTGGCCTACCAGGTGTCTGACTTTTTTTAGGTCGGCCTCCTCGACGCCGAGTTTCTCGAGCGGCAGGGCGCCGGCCGACACATAAAGCAGGCGGAGTACCAAATTTTCGCCGTAGATGGTGGGCAGGGTGGAGGCGCGGATGTTGATCTCCTGGTCATCCACCCGGATGTTGAACCTGCCGTCCTGGGGGATGCGGGTGTTGGCGATATCCATGTTGCCCAAGATCTTGATGCGGCTTATGATGCCGGCGAGCATGGCCCGCGGTGGCGGCGGGATTTCGTGCAGCCGGCCGTCGATGCGCAGTCGTACCTGAGCCTTTTTCTGGTCAGGGCTGATGTGGATGTCGCTGGCCCGCTCCTGGACCGCCTGCCGGAGAATGGAGTTGGTCATGCGGATGACCGGGGCGGCGTCGGCGGCATCGGTAATGAGGCCGATGGTTTCCGACTCCTTCTCCTCCATGGTGATCTCGGTCTCGTTCGCGCGGCCCGCCATCTCGCTCAACTCCGAGCGGATGCCGTAGATGCCGTTCAGCAGGAGGTTGAACTCGCTCTTGGAGCAGATGAGCGGTTCCACCTCCATGTTGGTGTGGCTCTCGACCAGGTCCAGGGCGTTGATGTTCATGGGGTCGACCATGGCCACCTTGAGCACGAAGGCCTCCTGGCGCAGAGGCACGACCTGGTTTTTGATGGCCAGAGCGTGGGGCAGGATACCGGCCAGTTCGAGGCCGATGGGATACTTTTCCGAATCGTATTTCTCGATGGAAAGCTGCTGGCTCAGCATGTCGATGATCTGTTCTTCGGAGACGACACCCGTGGAGATGAGGAAATCGCCCAGATAAAGGCCGGATTTCTTCTGTTCCGCCAGGCTGACGGTAAGCTGCTCTTCGGTGAGCACGCCGGTCTCAACCAGCATTTCGCCCAGTCTTTTTCTGACCTTTTTCACAATGCTGTCCTGTAGCGGATCACGGCTTCTCGACCGGGGTCGAGGCGGCTTGGGGTTCGCCAGGCGCGCCGTTGGTAAGGATCTTCGGGGTGATGAAGATCAACAGTTCCTCAAAGTCGTTGGCCTTGGAATCGGTGCGGAAAAGGTGGCCCAAGATGGGTATATCCTTGAGCCAGGGCACGCCAACCGTGCCCTGGCTGTTGCTTTCCTTGGACAGCCCGGCGATGACAACGGTGGAGCCGTTTTCCACGATGAGTTTGGTCTGGGCCAGTTTTTTGATGATAAAGGGGTTGCCAAGCACGGTGCGGGTGGTATCCACCTCGTCCTTTTTGGCCTCGATGTCGAGCTTGATCAGGTGATCGGAAATAACGTGCGGCGTTACCTTGAGCCGCAGCACCGCCTCCTTGTACTGCACGCTGATCTGGTTATTCTGGTCCACGGTCTGGAAGGGTACCTCGGCGCCGGATTCGATGTTGGCCTCGATGTTGTCCAGGGTGGCGATGGATGGCCGTGACAGGATGTTGACCTTGCCCGCCTTCTGCAGGGCCGAGAGTTGCACATCCAGGATGTTGCCATTAGCGGTGAAGTGCATGAAACCGAGGGAGGCCGGGTTGACCGAGCCGATGGCGCCGGCCGGCAGGTCGATGCCAAAACCCGGCTGGTAGGCATACTCGATCTGGCCGGTGTCGGCATTCACCGCGCCGGCGATGTTGCCGGAGTGGGTGCCGGTAAAGCGGTTGGCGGAAGATTGGTCCACCATCAACCAGCCCCATTGGGCGCCCAGTTCCCTGGCCGTGTCCTTGGTGGTCTCAACAATGTGGGCCTCGATGAGGATCTGCGGGGTCGGCTGGTCAAGCTGCCGGACCTGGTCAATCAGGGCGGCGATGTTGTCTTGGGCGTCGCGAATGATCAGGGAGCGGGAATGGACGTCCACCGACACCGAGCCCCGGGGATTGCCTTCCTTGTTCTTGGCCAGCAGGAGTTTGACCGATTCCACGATCTCCGCGGGGTTGGAAAACTCGATGGCTACGATTTCAGTGACCAGGGGGGAAACCTGGCCCTGTTCCAGCAGCAGGGCCTCCCGTTCCACCTGGACCTTGAGGTCATCAACCGACATGACCCGCAACAGGTTGTCTTCCCGGGTGAGAATAAGGCCGTAACTGCTTATGAGGCCGAGAAAGACATCGTTCCACGGCGTGTCAATAATGTGGGTGTTCACCGTGCCGGTGACGGAAGGGTTGATAAGGATGTTCTGGCCGGCCATGCGGCCCAGGGAGCGGAGCACCGTACCCAGCGGGGTGTCCACAAAGGTGATGGAGATCTTCTGGCTGGGCAGTTCAGCCTTGTCAACCCCCAGTGGCATCTTGCCATCGGTATCCTCGTAGGGGGGGGCGGCCGATGGCGCGGCCTGGCTATCCACTGGTTCCGTGGCCGTTGGTTGGCGGGAGTCCGGACCAATGGGCAGCGAGGTTGCGGCCTTGGCGCGCCACGCATCGAAGAATGGGTCCGGTCGCGCGATGTCGCTGGCGGCACAGCCAGCCAGCAGCGCGCCGCAGGCCAGGATGAGAAGAGATTGCCTGAATGGGATACGCATGGACCGGATCTCCGTTAGGTGAAAGCTGAAAGCTCAAAGCTGAAAGGTGCAAGGTGAAAGGTGAAAGGCAAAGAGGCAGATTGAACAATATGTCCTATACCTCCCATACATCCCATAACTCCCATCAAAATACCCTCGCAGCCAACTCATTCCGTCGGCGCCTGAATGTTCACCCGCACTGCGGCGCCATTTTTTTCCAGCAGGACAGCCCCTGGGGTTATCTCCTTAAGCACATAGCCCTCCACCCTGTCACCCGACTGGTAATCCTTGCCGTTGATGATGGCCAGTTGCCCCTTGCCCATGCCCATGTACCCGGTATAGGCCAGGGCGGCCGGGGCTTCGGTGCCGTCGGTGTCCGTGGCCGCGGCAACTTCCTCCGCCGGTGAGAAGACCGCGTTTTGCCAGGGCTTGGCGGCCAGGGCCAGCACCTCGACGGCCCAGGCCGCATCTTTGTCCGTAAGATCGCCCAGACCTTGGGAAATCGTGGCCAGCAGGTCACCGTCGGCCGGGCCGGCCGTAGGCATAACCTCCTTTTTGTCGGAGGGCATCAGGAAGGTGATGAGCATGTAGACCATGGCCAGGCCGGCCAGGCTCATCATGATTTTTTCACGTTTTTTGATGCTGACGTCACTCATATGGCTGGTTCACCTTGCGTCGGCGGAGCGGGGCGGTTTTCGGGCAGTTCGGTGCGGACCGAAAAAATGACATTCAGGCTGGGCTTGTCCTGCTCAGCGGCAAAATTAAGGGACTGCAGATTCTCCACATAGGGCAGCAGCAGAATCTCCGTTACCAGGGCATGGAGGCTGGGCAATGGCCCCCGGAAGGAGGCCTCGATGCGCATGGCTTTGCCCGCTTCGCCAAGACCCTCAAGCTGGGGGGTTATCGCCACCGCCTCAACCGCGGTATGGCGGGCCAGGTCCTGGAGCGCGCCCAGGATGCGGTCTGATTGCTCGGGCGCCAGGGCCTCGGGTTTGCCCGCAGCCGGCACGGATTGGGCGGCCAGGGTAGCCAGTTGCTGGTCCAGTTGTTGCTGGAGCTGGGCCATTTCCTCAAGGCTGTGCAGGCGGTCCTGCTCGGCAAGAATCTTCTGGTCCAGGGCGTGGTTGCAGCCAACCACCGGGCCGAGCAGGGCCAGCGCCGCTCCGAGCACCACCAAGATGCACAGGGCCAGAACGATAAGGTTCTGACGGGCCAGCGGCAATAAGAAGTTGCTGTTCATGATTCAGTCCGCTATCTTCTGGGTTTCCGCAGCCGGGGGGGCTGCGTTGACATCCACCTTGAAGCGCAGCACCTCTTCCCGCAGATATTCACCATTTTCTTTTTCCGCCATCCTGGCCGACTGGATTACGCTACTGGCCGTGATGGTACGCAGGTAGCGGGCGAGTTCGAATTCCAGGTTTTGCCGCTGCCCCATGACTATGCCCTGCATGGCCACATGCAGGGCATAGTCATGCCCTGCTTCGGCTGGTTTTTCCTGCCGTGCCTGTTCGGAGGCGGCGGCCTTTTCATGCCGCGCCGGCCCTGGCTCCAAGTCGAGACTGGTAAGCCTGATCTGCTTGGGCAGGTTGCTGATGATTTCCCCTGCCACGGCCACGGGGAAAAAGCGTCTGGCCTGGGTCGTTCTCTCTTCCTGCCCCTGTTTGATGCGCCGCAGGCTGGCCATGAGCCGGTCGGTGGTCTCCTGCACCTCGCCGGGGGGGAGCGGCCCGATCTTGGTAACGAGCGCCGCCAACCTGGTCTCCTTGGCGTGGATCTGGACCCTTTGCCAGAGAAAGAGGCCGAAGCAGGCCAGCAGGATGACCAGGGTCCCGGCCATCATGGCGTTGTTGATCCGGCCGATCCGTCGCCCTTGGACCTTCTGTTCATGGGTCTGGAGGAAGTTCTGGGTGGCGGCCCGGTCGGACAGGGCAATGCCGAAGGCCGTTAGCAGGCGGTGATCTTTGAGAGACCCGGCCACGGCCAAGGGCTTGTGCACCAGGCATTCGATGCCGATTTCGTGGCTGAAGTAGGCGGCCAGCCCAGAGCTGGCAAACGACACGCCGTCGAGCAGGATCCGGCTGGCCCGAGGCACGGCGTAGTGGTTTTTGCAGTAGTCAAGGGTCCGTTCCATCTGGCGGATCAGGCGAACGGCGGCCGGCAGTTCCAGGTCAAACAGGCTCTGGTCTTCAGTTATCAGGCCTTGCAAGGCATCAGGCGTGTTGCTGGCGGCCTGGTCGCTGAAGAGCAAACTCCGGCAACCGGCCTCGTCGAGAATGACGCCCTGGTCGGCGGCCTTTTCCATGAGCGACTCAATCAGGCTGCTGATTCCGGTGTTGATGTCGCGCCGGAAGATCAGACGGCCCTCGGAAAAGAGGGCGATGTAGGATTTTTCCTCGCCAAGGAAAAGATGCACAAAATTCTCGCCTTTGGCCACTAGACCTGCCTGACGCAGCTCGTTGTGGAAGGCGGCGGACGAGGAGGCCATGCCCGTAAGGGGATGGCCGATGCGGGTGAAAATCTCCTCGAGGCCTTCGATCTCGCGGCGGGCGGCGAGATAGACGATGGCAAGCATTCTGGCCCCGCTGTCGGCTTGGACCTCCTTGACCATCTGGAAATCCAGAAGCATGGCCTCCTGGTCAAAGGCGATCTCCTTAACCGTGGTCCAGAATACGGTGTTGCCAACCTCCTGGTCCGGCACCTTGGGAATGGTGATGTTGTGGGTTTCGACAGCCTCCCGTGGCAGGGCGCACCAGTATGCGATCTTGCGGTTCGAACCACAAAAATCGGCCAGCGCCTTCTGAAGGAGGGCCGGGAACCAGTCCGCGGTCAGCAGGGCCGGGAGCAGGCCAGCCTCGGGTAGCGGCGTCGGCAAATCAAAGGGAATGAAGCGGGCCTTAAGCGGGGCGGGACGCTTGCCGACGGGGGCCGCCAGCACAAGTCCGATGCCGGCGGCCTGGAGGTCGATGCCCACGACCACGGCTTTGCCGGTCGGCCAGCATGGCAGGATGGCCTTTGGCGCTGCCGGTCTTGCTTTTTTTGCCAAGTCCGGGGGGGCATTGACGACGACGGCCGCGATTGGCTGGCCGGGCTCCGGAGCCCCGGATTCCATGGCTTGGGCGCCCTGGTTCAGCCGGATCATTTCCAGAAGCTTTTCCGTGGAGGATATGTCGTCCGGTTTGCCCATGCGCCCTCAGTGAATATTCAAGAATTTCGGTTCAGTATTAACGGATTCCCCGTGCATGTCAAGGGTAAAGTGTCGGGAGCAAGTAAACTGTCCGGGTTTGTAGCACATGATCTGTCCGGTATTATTCCGTACCAAGGAGGTGCGGAATGAGACGGACGGAATGGCTACAGGAGACCCGGATAATGCGATTCATGGAAGCATACGAAGGATGTCAGGAGAAAAAATTGACGCAGGCGGAGGCGGCGAGACTGCTTGGCATGTGTGATCGGACGTTTCGTCGTTATGTGACGCGCTACGAGGAGGACGGACTGGAGGGCTTGCTTGACAGGCGGCTGGTCCGGGAATCCAGTCGTAAGGCGCC
>MNYK01000009.1:0-684 GCA_001873115.1 Desulfobacterales bacterium CG2_30_60_27
GCCAGATCCAATACCTTGGGGGTGGCATCAAGCACTTGGGACATCTGTTGCAGCTCTTTGGCGATCTGGTTCCGGGCCATGTTGGTGAAGAGGTTCAGTTGCGGGTTGAATTTTTGGCGCATGATGGGAGCCCCCAAGGAAAATTGCTTAATCATACCAACCTGTTGGGCTTGTATTCTACCATGGCGCGCCGCAAAACCGTAGCTAAATATGCGGGGTTTTACATAAATATCAACATTTTGCAGTTTCCGGATGGAAACTACTTAATTAAGTTTTTTAGCTGAACGCTGCGAGCTGATCGCTGACAGCATCCAGCAGGAAACATGGTTTCCGGATGGATACCAGGTAACTATCCAGCGGAACCGCAACCCGGGTGAGTTCCCGGTCTGGCCATGCTTTTCGCGGCTTCGTCCGCGACCGGGCGCAGGATGCGCGGGAGGTCGCGGCCAGCCCGGCAACGCTTCAATGCCGACACAAGCTGGATAGTTACTCGTTTTGATTATCTTCTCAACCATGCCAAGCAAAGCAAGACTGGATATGCCGGGGTTTTCCCTTCCTTTGTTCCCGTTCGCTAGGTAATATGTGCATATAATTAGGAGCCGTTACGAAATAACTTGGCCATTTATATTGATTTCGTTACGGCTCCTTATGCCGCTCCAGTCAACTCGTTGGCCATGTTATTTT
>MNYK01000009.1:691-15512 GCA_001873115.1 Desulfobacterales bacterium CG2_30_60_27
TTTTACAGCGGCTTAGTCTCCCCCTTCCTGGATGGTACGAAAATGCTTTTTGGGCAGATTTCCATGGTCCTGGTGCTGATGGGCGCCTGTCTCTTGACCGCCGGCCTCATCTACACCAGAAGAATCGTTAGCGCGCTGCCGGGTTCCAGCCTCAGTTGGAATTTCATGTTTTGCCTCATCCTTTTTTTCCTGTCCGGCTATCTCCTTTTCACCTTCGAACATTACGGCCTGCCGGCCACCCCCATCACCATGCTGGTTTCCATGGTCTTTTTCGGCGGCGGTTTCTTTGTCCTGGTGGTCACCAACCTCAGTTTCCGCACCATCGAACAGGTCCGGCAACTGGCGCCCCTGGAACGGGAAAACATCCAGATCAAGGGGATGCAGCGCCGCATCGAGACCATCTTGAATACGGCGGCCGAGGGCATCATCACCTTCGACCACAAGGGTATGGTGGAAAGCCTCAACCACGCGGCGGAACGGCTCTTCGGCTACACCACGCAGGAGGCCACGGCCAAATCCATCCAGGCCCTCATTCCCCTGCCGCCGGGCCCGGGCCAGCAACAGCCACGAAGGACGGCGGAAGAAGCAACCAACACCTATATCGAGGTTCTCAAGGAACAAGGCGCCGACATCATCGGCATCCACAAGAACGGCGCCGCCTTTCCCATCTCCATCACGGTGGGCACCACCATCCTCGAGGGCGCCCAGATTCACACCGCCGTGGTCTCGGATATCTCAGAGCGCAAACAGGCCGAGGAGAACCGGAAAAGCGCCCTCACTGAACTCAACCAGATCTTCAATTCCGCGGCCGACGGCATGTGCTTGATCAGCACGGAATTTAAGATCATGCGGGTCAATGAAACCTATGAAAAGCTCTTCGGCCTGCGCAATCGCATCCTCTCCGGCCAGCTATGCCACGAGGTTTTTCCAGGACCCGCCTGCCACAGCGACGATTGCCCCCTGTCCCGGATCAAGGCCGGCGAAAACCGGGTGGAGATCGAGTGCGTCAAGGAGCATGCCAACGGCACCCCTATCCCCATCATCATCACGGCCACCCCGTTTCTGGGCAAGGATGGCAGCCTGATTGGCATCATCGAGGACTACAAAGACATCACCGACCGCAAACAGTTGGAGTCCAGGCTGCACGAGATCTCCATCACCGACGAACTGACCGGACTATTGAACCGCCGGGGTTTCTTGACCATGGCCGAAAAACAGTTGCTCGCGGCCCATGGCGGCCCGAAGCAGATTTACCTGCTCTACGCCGACCTGGACAACATGAAATGGATCAATGATACCTTCGGCCACAAGATGGGCGATCAGGCCCTCATTGAAACCACGGCCATTCTGAAAAACACCTTCCGAAACGCCGACGTGGTCGGCCGCCTGGGTGGCGATGAATTTGTCGTACTCTTGAGTGAAACCTCCATTCAGGACCGCTGTCAGGCCATTATCAACCGGTTTGAAGAGGCCATCCGGCAAAGAAACGCGGCCCCTAAAAATAAGGAATTCACCCTGCAAATCAGCGTTGGCATCTCCCAATACAACCCGACGACCCCTTGCAGCCTTGAAGATCTGCTCAACAGGGCCGACGCCCGCATGTACGCATGCAAGCACAGCCGCAAACATCAGTCTCCGGCCGTCGTACCGGAAGGCAATCCTTTGCCTGGTGACGCAGCAGTCGATTGCCGCCTTGCCATTACCGCCAACGCGGCCGCCGTTCGTTCAAAAAATTGAACCGGTTGCCTGAACTGGCCTTGACTGGTGTCATCGCCGCCGGCGAGTCCAATCCAGCGTGGCCAGGGCAAACAGGACAAGTTAAAAAAATTATACCGCATACAACTTATTGAAATTAAATGATAAATTTTAATAGCCACCCAAAACCCTGTGGTTTAGTAAAAATAATTGGATTGTCCAGCCCCCCATGGGCAAATCATCTCACACAAAAATAACCTTTTATTTCAACTAAATATGACTATATTCAGCATCCCCCCAAGATTGGCACACCCCTTGCATTAACAAAAGGCATAAGAAGCAATTCTTATCTCCTTTCTCCTCTTTTCTGTTGGCCGGTCCTTGTCTCCCCAAGGGCCGGTCTTTTTTTTGCCTCCCGCCTCTCCTCGCCAATCCCGCGGCCGGCTGCCCTGGTGTGCCGCCCTTGCCAGGTTGATTCCACTGGCAGACCCGGGGGCATTTCTGCTATGATTGTTGGTAACTATCCAGCGGAACCGCAACCCAGGTGAGTTCCCGGACTGGCCATGCTTTTCGCGGCTTCGTCCGCGACCGGGCGCGGGATGCGCGGGAGGTCGCGGACGCCTCGGAGGCGGGCAGGATGCCCGCCGAGCATGAGCGCAAGGCATGGCCAGCCCGGCAACGCTTGACTGCCGACACAGGCTGGATAGTTACCACAGGGGAATACCATGACCGCCGATCTCCACCACCGCCTTGGGATAGTCAGTAAGTGATGCAATCCTGTACAGCAAACACCCGGGAAGCACTTTCTCCCTGCACGCTGGTCATTTTCGGGGCCTCCGGCGACCTCACGGCCCGCAAGCTGATCCCGGCGCTGCATGGCCTGTTTTGTACCGACAGCCAGCCACGTCCCTTCCAGATCGTGGGCTGCGCCCGCACCCCGCTTAATACCGAGGCCTTCCGCGACTTGCTGCTTGAGGCCCTCACCAATCGCGGCCCGGAGCCCCCCGCAGGCTGGCAAAAATTCGCCCAGCACCTCGCCTACATCCCGGTCCAGTATGATGATGCCCAAGCCTTTACCGAGCTGGCCGCAAGCCTTCGGCAGATGGACCGCGACCACCAAACCCAGGGCAACCGCATCTTCTATCTGGCCACCCCGCCCAGCCTTTACCCGGTGATCGCCGCCCAGCTCGGCCGGGCCGGACTGGCCGCGGAGAAGACCGGGGGCAACGGCTGGGTTCGCATCGTGGTTGAAAAACCCTTTGGCCGCGACCTGGCCAGCGCCCTGGAACTTGACCAGGTCCTGCACCAGAGTTTCCATGAGCACCAGATCTTCCGCATCGACCACTATCTGGCCAAGGAAACGGTCCAGAACATCCTCATGCTGCGCTTTGCCAATACCATCTTCGAACCACTCTGGAACCGCGGCTACATCGATTACATAGGCATAATGGCCGCTGAGCAACTAGGCGTGGAACATCGCGCCGGTTACTACGAGCAAACCGGCATCCTGCGCGACATGTTCCAGAACCACATGCAGCAACTCCTGGCCCTCACCGCCATGGAGCCCCCCTCCCTCTTCGAGGCCGAACGCGTGCGGGATGAAAAGGCCAAATGCTCCCGGTCCCTGAAGCCCTTGGACCGGGCAACCCTGGCCGAGCACCTGGTGATCGGCCAGTACGGCTCGGGCGCCATCGATGGCCGGCGGGTGGCGGGCTACCGGGACGAACCCGGCGTGGCCCTGGCCTCCCGCACCCCAACCTTTGCCATGCTGCGGCTCTTTGTTGACAACTGGCGGTGGCGGGACGTGCCCTTTTACCTGATTTCGGGCAAACGCCTGGCCCGCAAGGAGACCAAGATCGTTGTCCAGTTCAAACGGGTGCCCCACTCCATGTTTCGGGACATGCTGGCCGAGCGCATCCCCGCCAATCGCCTGACCCTCGGGATCTATCCGGATGAGGAAATCGACATCACCTTCCAGACCAAGACCCCTGGGCCCCGCGTCTGCTTGCGGCCGGTGCGCATGGACTTCAAATACAACCAGAACGACAAGGCGCCGGCCCTGGATGCCTACGCCAAGGTGCTGCTCGACGTCATCCAGGGGGACCACATGCTTTTCTGGCGTCAGGACGGCGTCGAACTGGCCTGGTCGTTTTTGACCCCGATTCTGGAAGAATGCGAGGCCTGCGGCGACCGGGCTCAGCAACTCCATCCTTACCCGGCCGGCAGTTGGGGCCCGGAGGCCGCCCAGGAGTGGATGCGTCTAATCCTGAACAATTGAAAAGCCAAACACCGCCCCCCGAGGTGCGCCGCTTCGCCGACCTGGCGCAGGCCAGCCACCAGGCGGCCCGATACATCGTGGCGACCGCGCAGGCCTGCGCCGCGGCCGGCCGCCCCTTCACCCTGGCCCTGGCTGGCGGCGCCACGCCGCAAACCCTGTACCGCTTGCTGGCTGCGCCGTCCTTTGCCGAGCAACTGCCCAAGGCCAACACCCACCTCTTCTGGGGCGATGAACGCTGCGTCCCGCCCCAACACCCGGCCAGCAATTTCGGCATGAGCCAGGCCCTGCTGCTCGACCCGCTCGGGCTGCCCGCCGCCCAGATCCACCGGATGCCAGGCGAGACCAGGCCGCCAGCCGAGGCGGCCCATCGCTATGAACAACATCTGCGGCAATTCTTTAAGGCCCACGCCCGGCCGGCCCGTTTTCCGCGATTCGATCTGATCCTGCTCGGTCTGGGCGTTGACGGCCATACCGCCTCCCTGCTCCCCGGCTCCCTGGCCCTGGCGGAGAAAGAGCACTGGGTGGTGGCCGTGGACGGCGCCGGGGCCACGCCGCCACTTGCTCGCCTCACCCTGACCCTGCCGGTGCTGAACCAGGCCGACAACGTGGTTTTTCTCGTAGCCGGCCAGGCCAAGGCCCGGCTGGTGCAAGCAATCATCGCTGATCATGCGGCCGCCGCCCGCCAATACCCCGCCGCCCTGGTACGGCCAACGGGCCGCCTGCTCTACCTGGTCGGAGAAATAACATGAAGGATGATTAACTGCTTTTGGCCGGGGCACGGGGCAATTTGTGCCCAATCGTTGCTGTTGCGGAAATCCCGGGGAACAGTATAATAACGCCTTCTTTTACCAGCGCATTTTCTACAAGGAGAAATAACATGAAGTATTGGACGCGCATCATCGGAGTTGGCCTCATGACCGTGACCCTGGCCACGGCGGCCCATGCCGCGGTGGGCCTGCAGACCATCCGGGAATTCACGCTGCCGGTAAAGCCCTTGGATGTGGCCCTGTCGCCCGACGGCCGGCTCACCTTTGTCCTGGCCGACAACGGCACCATTCTGGTCTATGCCGTGGACAGCGGCCTTAAGGACACCATCACCGTAGGGCCGGGCATCGACCGGATCGCGGTGGCCGACGAGGGGCATACCCTGGTGCTGACCAACAGCAAGACCAAACAGGTGCGCCAGGTGGCCGTCGCCTTCCAGGCGATGATCGATATTGCCGACTCCCCCTTCAAGGGCAAGAAGGACGCGCCAATCGTCCTCGCCGTTTTCAGCGATTTCCAGTGCCCCCACTGCGGGCGCATTGCGCCTGTCCTCGAGCAGGTGCTCGAGCACAATCCTGAAACCGTCAAGATCGTCTTCAAGAACTTTCCCTTGAACATGCACAAACTGGCCATGCCGGCCGCCCAGGCGGCCATGGCCGCCCACAACCAGGGCAAGTTCTGGGAGTTCCACAACCAGATCTTCGCCACCCCGAACCTGGCCCCCGACTCCTTCACCAAAATCGCCACAGGCCTGGGGCTCGACATGGCCCGCTTCGAGGCCGACATGAAGGCGCCGGCCACCCAGAACAAGATCATGGCAGACATGCGCAATGCCAGCGCGGCCGAGGTGAACGGCACGCCGTCCATATTTGTCAACGGCTGGCTTTACCGGGGGCAGCGTACGCCCGAGGCGATGCAACAGGTCGTTGACCAGGAAGTTACCAAACTTGCCGCCACCAAAAAGAAATAGATCCCGACCGACCGGCGGCAGCGACCAGGACACCTTGACCTCGGCGGAACTTACCTTTACCGACAACCGGAGCGCCAACGAGTTGTATGGCGATCTGAACAAGAATCTCATCGCCCTCGAAAAGGCGCTGGACGTCACGATCAAAACCCGCGGCGCCACCCTGGTCATCAAGGGCCAGCCCCACGAGGTGCAACTGGGCAGCTCACTGCTGCGCCAACTCTACGGGCTGATTCAGACAGGCTATCCGGTCTACGCCCAGGACGTCGCTTACGGCTTGCGCATCCTGGAACGTTCACCCAAGGCCAGCCTCAAGGACATATTCCTGGACAAGATCTACATCTCGGCCAACCACGGGGTCATCTCACCCAAGAGCGTCAACCAGAAGGAATACATCGAGGCCATCCGCGGCCACGACCTGGTCTTCGGCATCGGCCCGGCCGGCACCGGCAAGACTTACCTGGCCGTGGCCATGGCCGTGTCCGCCTATGCCAGCCGACAGGTGAAGTCCATCATCCTGGCCCGGCCGGCGGTGGAGGCCGGGGAACGGCTGGGCTTCCTGCCAGGCGACCTGGCCCAGAAGATCAATCCCTATTTGCGGCCTTTGTACGATGCCCTGCACGACATGCTGGGCCGGGAAAAGACCCTCCAGCTCATCGAACAAGGGACCATCGAGGTCGCGCCGCTGGCCTTCATGCGGGGTCGGACCCTGAATGACGCCTTTATCATCCTCGACGAGGCCCAGAACACCACCAGGGAGCAGATGAAGATGTTCCTTACCCGCCTTGGTTTCGGCTCCAAGGCGGTGGTCACCGGCGACATCACCCAGATCGACCTGCCCGACAACCGGCACTCCGGCCTGGTCGGGGCCATCAAGATTCTCAGGAAGGTCAAGGGGCTGTCCTTCAACTATTTCACCGACGTCGACGTGGTGCGCCATCCCTTGGTGCAGCAGATCATCCGGGCTTACGACCGCCCAAAGACAAAGGAAGCGAGCTGATGGCCGTGCTGATCGCCCAGGATCTGGCGCCGCGCAGCCCGACCCTGGCCGTGGCCGCGGTTCGGCGCGAGGCGGAGATTCTCCTGCGCCTCCGCGGGGTGGTGGACCGGGAGCTTAGCCTGCTGCTCACTTCGGACGACCGGATCGCCGAGTTGAACCGCACCTGGCGCAACAAGCCAGGGCCCACCAATGTCCTGGCCTTTCCCATGGCGGACGAGGCGGGCCAGGGCGGCCCCGCCATGCTGGGTGATGTCATCATCTCGCTCGATACCGCGGCCCGGGAGGCGGCGGCCGAACACATCACCCTGCACCAGCGCGTGACCGTGCTGCTGATCCACGGCCTGGTGCATCTTTTGGGTTACGACCACGAGCGCTCCGAGCCGGAGCAGGTACTTATGGAAGACGAGGAGCAGCGGCTCCTGAGCGCATTACATCGGGAAAAAAGGAGAGGAAAAATGGTGCGGTTGGCGGTGAACGTGGACCATGTGGCAACACTGAGGCAGGCACGCGGCGGCGCGGAGCCTGATCCGGTGCAGGCAGCCGGCATCTGCGAACTGGCCGGCGCGGTCGGCATTGTTGTCCATCTGCGGGAAGACCGCCGCCATATGCAGGACCGCGACGTCATCCTGCTGCGGCAGACCGTCAAGACCAAGCTCAACCTGGAGATGGCCGCCAGCGCCGAGATCATCGCCATCGCCTTGAAACTTAAGCCGGACATGGTGACCATGGTGCCGGAAAAGCGCCAGGAACTCACCACCGAGGGCGGGCTGAATGTGGCCGGTCAGAAGAAAAAACTGGCCAGTGTGGTGGCGCGGATGACCAAGGCGGGTATCCCGGTAAGCATGTTCGTGGACCCGGATCCCAGGCAGATCCGGGCGGCAGGCGAGATCGGCGCCACCTTTGTGGAGATCCACACCGGCCGTTACTGCGACGCCAAAACCACGGCGGAGCGGGAACGCGAATTCGACCTGGTCGCCCAGGCCGCCACCACGGCCTTTGAGGCCGGGCTGCGGGTAAACGCCGGCCACGGTCTCGACTATCTGAACACCGCCCCGGTGGCCGCCCTGGGCGCCATTGAGGAACTGTCCATCGGCCACGCCATCATGGCCCGCGCCATTCTGGTGGGACTGGACCAGGCAGTGCGGGAGATGCTGGCCCTGCTGCCTAGGTGAAGGGGACAGCTTAAACGGTTTAAGCCGTTTGAACCGCTTAAACCGTTTGTCCGCTCAGGCTCTGGAAGGCGCTCTCGTACACCTCGATGACCTCCGCCAGGGTGGGCTTGCGCGGGTTGTTCTCCACCGGCCGGGTAACGGTGAGGGCAATTCTGGCCATCTCGGGGATCTTGGCCGCCGGGATGTCCAGCTCGTCCAGGCTGAAGGGAATGCCCACATCGCTGTTCAGGGAGAACAGGGCATCCACCAGGCTGGCTGCCGCATCCCGCGTCGACATCCCGGCCTCGGCCTGGCCCATGATCTCGGCCACCACCGCATACTTCGCCGGGTTGCCGATCAGGTTGTACTCCACCACATAGGGGAGCAGCACGGCGTTGGCCAGACCGTGCGGGATGCCGAACATGCCGCCCAGCGGATAGGCCATGGCGTGCACCAGCCCGACCCCGGCCGTGGCCAGCGCCTTGCCGCCCAACAGGCTGCCCATGAGCATGTTGGCCCGGGCCTCAAGGTTATTCCCGTTGGCATAGGCCAGGGGCAGGTTTTCGCTGATCAGCTCAATGGCTTGCAGGGCATACATGTCGGACATGGGGTGGGCCTGGGTGGAGACAAAGGCCTCGATCGCGTGGGTCAGGGCGTCGATGCCGGTGGTGGCGGTGACCTGGGGTGGCATGCTGACGGTCAGGGCCGGGTCGAGGATGGCGACGTCGGGATAGAGGGGATCGCCATTCATGCCGCCCTTGGAGCCGGTCTTCTCGTTAATGAACACGGCGGTAAAGGTCACCTCGGCGCCGGTGCCGGCCGTGGTCGGGATCATGATCTTAGGCAGGCCGGGCTTCTTGATCTTGCCGAGACCAAGGTAGTCCTCGGCCTTGCCGCCGTTGGTGAGCAGGATACTGATCGCCTTGGCCACATCCATGGCCGAGCCGCCGCCCATGCCGACCACGCAGTCGGCCCCGGCCTTTTTGGCCAGTTTGGCGCCCTTGTCGGCCAGGGTAAGTCCCGGCTCCGGGGCCAACTGGTCGTAAAGCACAAAAGGCAGTCCCGCCGCCTTGAGGGGCGCGGTAACCCGCTCGGCCAGGCCGGCCTTGACCAGGGTCGGGTCCACCACCACGAAGATCTTGCTGCCGCCGAGTTCTCGAACCAGGTCCGGCAGCCCCTGCACCGCGCCCACGCCGAACCGGATGGCGGTCGGCTGATTGATGGAAAAAAATGGAATGCTCATGATACACGTCCTTTTTTTGCTTGAAAACCAGGGGACCCATGCTACCTTCAACACTTATGGATAATACGCAGACCAGCTCGGAAGCGCAACCCAAACCAATGCAGGGAGAAAAATCACCCGCCATGCAGGAAGAACATGTGTCCCGCACCGAACTGAAACGCCAGGCCAAACAGGTGGAAGAGCTGGCCGGGGAACTCGCGAACCTGTCAGCGGCCGAGATCCGCAGACTGCCCTGTGACGAGGAGCTGCGGCAGGAGATCCTTCAGGCCGGCAGCCTCAAGAGCGGGGCCAGAAAACGGCAGGTCAAGTTCATCGGCAAGGAGTTGCGGAAAATCCCGCTGGCTGCCCTGCTCGCCTTTCTGGAAAAAAGGCAGGGCTCCAGTCTGAAGAAGAATATGGCCTTCCACGAGTTGGAACGCCTGCGCGACGCCATGATCCAGGAGGCCATGGACTTCTTCCACCATGCCAATGATCCGGATTTCTGGCCAGCCGCCGACTGGCTGTCGCCAACCGTGCGCCAGGCCGGGGAGCGTTTTATCGGCAGCCACCCGGACCTTCGGGCCATCCAGCAGTCGGCCCTGCGCTTTGCCCGCACCCGCAAGCCGACTTATAAACGAGAAATTTTCCGAGCCCTGCAATCAGCCCAGGAACGAGCAGCATACCAGAACGCCATTCGGGAGGCATGACATGGACTACGCACAGGGCACCATGGGCCGCGTCTTTGCAGTGCGCTTCGATCACCAGGACGACTTCCTGACCGAACTGCGCGGCCTCATTAAAAAGGAAAACATCCGCAACGCCTGGTTCCACGTCTTGGGCGGGCTGCAACAGGCGGCGATAGTGACCGGCCCCAGGGAACCGGTGATGCCGCCCGAGCCGGTCTGGCGCGAGATGCAGGGAGCAAACGAGGTGCTGGGCTTCGGCACCATCTTCTGGGACCAGGAAGAACCCATGATCCACCTGCACGCCGCCTTGGGGCACCACGGCGCCACGGTGACCGGTTGCGTGCGCAAGGACGCCACCACATACCTCATTCTGGAGGCTGTAATCGTTGAAATCGCCGGCCTGGCGGCGCACCGCCCCTGGTTTGCGGCCGGCGGCTTCAACCGCCTGACCTTCGGGGCCCCGCCCGCCGGTCCGGCTGACCGAACCGGATGAAATTTCGTAACCGTTCAGCAGCACCACATCTACTTTGTCATCGGCCTGCTCATGTGCAATTAGCACACTTCGCAGACCTCTTTCGCGCATCTGCGGCACTGCTAAACGGTTACAGTTCTTAGGTTTAGCCACGTTTTTCCGTTCCTGGTGAACGGTTACGAAATTTCTATTGACAGACCAAGACCCTTTGCACCATAATCCTTAACAAGGTTCTTTTTAAAGTCAGGGGGAAGTGCCATTCTCATTGATAACGCGGAGAAGGAGATACACCAATGGCCGGCAAAAACAAAACACAGTCGAAGACCAGCGCGCCAACCACCAAGAAGACGGCCAGTCCTGCCACAACGAGTAACGGGGCCACGGAATTCGTCCTGTCCGCGCCCAATGCCCAGGAGGTCTTCGTGGTCGGCGAATTCGATGGCTGGGATCCTCACAAAAACCGGATGCGGCGCTTCAAGAACGGCATATGGAAGAAAAAGATCAATCTGCCGCCCGGCCGCTACGAGTATCGTTTCAGGGTGGACAACGACTGGCAGTCCGACCCTGAATGCTCTGAGCAGCGCTGCAACCCCTACGGCACTAAAAACTCCGTAGTCACCGTGGCCGGCTGAAACAGATCACACCCGGCGGCCCAGCCAGCAAGTCTGGCCGCTGGACAAGCAAAAAACCGGGAGTCGGCATAGCCGAATCCCGGTTTTTTGCTTTTACAAAGAGGCGCCGCGCAACCGCCGCTACGCCTCCGTCTGGATAATTTTCACCAGTTTGTCGCCCAGCTTCACGGCATCGCCCACCTCGGCATGCACCGAAGCCACCTTGCCGGCAATGGCGGCGTTCACCGGGGTTTGCATCTTCATGGCCTCGAGGATCACCAGCCGCTCACCAGCCGCCACCTCGGCACCCACCTCAACACTCACCTCGCAGACGTTGGCCCCGAAGGGCGCCCGCATGTCCCCGGCCAGCGCCAGATCGGCCACCTCCTCCCTGCTGATCAGCGGCGCCTTGGCCGCCGCGCCCTCGGCCGCCTTTTCCTGAAAATGATAGACCCGTTCATGGTGGTCCACATTCAGGTAGACGGTCCACTCCCCCTTGAGATCGCGCTCCTTGGGGCCGATCTCGATAACGTGCTCCTTGCCCTCGTGATCGCGGAAGGTAAGGCTCTCACCCAGTTGGAACCCACCCTGGCGGAAAAAAATAGCCGGCGGCAGCACATAGACCTTGCCGAACTTCTCCTCGAACTTGAAGAATTCCACCGCATCGTTGGGGTGCTGCAGATAGATGACCAACTGCTGCCCGGTGGGGGCGAAACCCAGCCGCTTGGCCAGGGTTGCGCGTTCGTGCTCCAGGTCCATGTCCTCGATGCTGTCCATGCCGCCCTCCTCGGCGAGGAGCTTTTGCCAGTCCGCGCCAAAGACCTTTTCATAGATCCAGTCAGGCGGCTGATAAAAGGGGAAGGGGCCGTACTTGCCGAGCAGCAGGTTCTTGAGGTCGCCGGTGGCATTGCCGTAGCGGTCACCATCCAGGACGTTGTTCACCGCCGTGGTCCAGAGAATCTGCGAACCAGGGGTGACGCTCCAATAGTTGCCCAGTTCCTTCTGCACCTTGGGCAGTTCATCGTGGAGAATGGTGGGCATTTTATCGAGAAACTTACCCTTCACCGCCTGCTCGAAGGAGCTGCCCATGGCGCCGCCCGGCAGCTTATGGATCTGCACGGTGGGAGAGAAACCCTTGAACTGGGACTCGAAATATTCATAATACGGCCGCTCCTGGCGCAGCACCTCGGAGGTTTCGATGATGGCCGCCTCATCCACGCCCGGCGCCTCATGACCGTAATCCTTCAGGGCCTGCACCACCGAAAGCAGCGGCGGCGGCCCATAGTAGCCGGTGAAGGCGTGGTCCGAGGCATCGACGATTTTGGCGCCAGCCCGCACCGCGGCCGTGATCCGGCCGAGATCGTTGCCATCGCTATTGTGGCCGTGATAGTGGATGATCATGTCCGGATACTTCTGCAGGACGGCGTTCACCAGATCACCGAGGCGCTTCGGGGTACCCAGGCCACCGTGGTTCTTGATGCAGAGGAGAATGTCGGGGCCGGTTACGTCCAGGATTTCGCCCACCTTCCGCACATAGAACTCGTCGGTATGTTCCGGCCCGGTAGAGAAGCAGATGGAGGGCTCCAGAATCTTGCCGGCGACCTGCACCTCCTCGAACACGGCGAGCATGTTAGGGATATGATTCATAAAGTCGAAGACCCGCCAGACGTCCACATACCTGGCGAACTCGCGCACGGTCATACGGATGACGTTCTGCGGATAAGGGCGGTAGCCAAACAGGTTCACCCCGCGACAGAGGGTCTGAAACATGGTATTGGGCATCTTCGCCCGCAGCAGCTCCAGCTTCAAAAACGGGTCCACCTGTTTGCGCAGGATGTCCACATGCACCGAGGCGCCGCCGGTGATCTCCAGGGAAAAATAACCCGCCTTCTCCCGGGCCCCGGCAGCCAGCAGGTCGGTGTGCGGCAAGATACGGTTCTTGAAGTCGGACTGGGACAGGTCACGGGCGGTGTTGGTGAGGAAATAACCCTTGGTGCCGCGCATAATGGCTAGCACCTCGCTGATCCGCATGCCAGGTACAATACGTTCCATGTCGTTTCTCTCGTTTACCTTGGTTGCCGGCCGGCTCCAGCCGCGGCGCATGACGCGTGCGGACCCGGCCATCCTTGCCTAGATGGCGTATGGATTCTCTTTGCGAAAATGAATCTCGGCAATGAGATTGGCCAGTTTTTCCCCTTCGGTACTGGACTCCTCGTATTCCAGCAGATGCGGATGCGTTTCCAGAAAGGAGGTATCGAAATCGCCCGACTGGAAGTTGGGTTCGTCGATGAGCTTCAGATAGAAGGGGATGGTGGTCTTGGGGCCGGCGATCGTAAAGTTGCGCAGGCAGCGGCGCAGCCGGTCCACGGCCTCGTTCCAGGAAAAGCCGTGCACAGTGAGCTTGACGAGCAAGGAATCATAGACCTCGGGGATCGTATAGCCCTGGTAAGCAAAGCCGTCCAGGCGCACGCCATAACCACCGGGCGACCGGTAGACGTGAACGGTCTTGCCGCCCTCGGGCATGAAGTTGTTGCGTGGATCCTCGGCGTTAATCCTGAGCTCGATGGCAAAGCCGCGGATGTTGATGTCCTGCTGGGAGAAGGCGAGGGGCGTGCCCAAGGCCAGCTTGATCATGGTGCGGACGATGTCGATGCCGGTAACCATCTCGGTGACCGTGTGCTCCACCTGAATGCGGGTGTTGATCTCCATGAAGTAGAAGTTGCAGTCCTTGTCCACCAGAAACTCGACGGTGCCGGCGCTGCGGTAGCCGGCCGCCCTGGCCGCCTGCACCGCGGTAGCGCAGATGGCATCCAGTAACGCATGATCCTTGATGAGCGAGGGGGCGATCTCCACCAGTTTCTGGTTGCGGCGCTGGATGGAGCAGTCGCGCGTGCCCAGATGCAGGTACTTGCCAATGCCATCGCAGATGACCTGCACCTCCACGTGTTTGGGGGTGAGCACCACCTTTTCAAGGTAGACGGAGTCATCATTGAAGGCGGCCTTGGCCTCGGAGCGGGCCATGGCATATTCTTCCCGCAACTGCTGGTCACTGTCGATCCGCCGGATGCCGCGCCCACCGCCGCCGGCGGTGGCCTTGAGCATCACCGGGTAGCCGTACCGGGCGGCAAAGGCCCGGGCCTCCTCCATGCCGGCCGCGCCGACCGTGAGATTGCCGGTGCCCGGCACCATTGGGATGCCGGCCTCCTTCATAATCTGGCGGGCAATCACCTTGTTGCCCAGGTTGCTGATCACCTCGGAGGTGGGGCCGATGAAGATGATGCCCGAGTCCTCGCACGCCTTGGCGAAATGCGGGTTCTCGGCCAGAAAGCCATAGCCGGGATGAATGGCGTGGACATTGGCCTTCCGGGCCGCGGCGATCACCTTGTCGATATTAAGATAATCGCACCGGGGCCCATCACCCAGCCAGATGGCCTCGTCGGCCACCCGGATATGCAGGGCGTTGTTGTCCGGGGTTTCATAGACGACCACGGCCGTGTGACCCAATTCCTGAATGGCACGAATAATCCGCAGGGCGATCTCACCCCGATTGGCCACCATTATCTTCTTCTTCAAGACGGCACCTCTTAGCTTGCGCAGCAATCATCGGGCAGCATGGAACCTGCTCAAAGTCAGTTATGCTAGCATAGAACATTTCGTCCAGCAAGGGAACAATGGGGATCTGGATATTCGACATAACAGCAGGACGAGACAGGTATCTCTGCCAATCATCCCCATGGAACGCGGTCGGCGCCCTCTGATTATGCGGTCGATGCATTGGCAAGGGTGGCTATCCGGCAGCAGCGAGGACGTTGAGAAGGGAAGCTTTATATGCGGGGTGGAAAAAGTTCCCCCAACAGCGGACGGAACATCTCGCTGCGAGAGCGGGGCAGAGGAAATGCAAGGAGTGGACAACCGAAGTATCTACTCCCGGAGCGCGCCGTATTTGCGCAGGATGTCTTCTCTGGTAATCGTCT
>MNYK01000051.1 GCA_001873115.1 Desulfobacterales bacterium CG2_30_60_27
GCCCTGGCCGAGCGCACCATAAGAAGAAAAGCCAACGCTCAGATATAGTACGTTTTTTTGTGGAACATAGTTTCGATATCTGGTAGCTAATACTAGTGTCATGTCAATCTTGAAATGTCATTTCGACCGCAGGGAGAAATCTTTCTAGCTCATTGACAAGGAAAGATTTCTCGTTTCACTCGAAATGACATAGTGTCGTTGACACGACACTAGCCTTAACACTTCAATTAATGACAACGTTGCTCTTGGCAATTCGCAACCAACCTGACGGTCACATGAACAAGGAAGGAATTGCTTAAGCGCGGAGGCTCGTGCCGTTTATCCAGGCTTTCTGGAAAAAGAACAATGCAAAGGCTGACCTTCACCTTTGCGCACTTCTTTATTCCTCATTTAATTCCAACTAGCGAAAGGAGGAGGATGACAATGCTTAAAAGAATTTCGGTAGTGGCTCTGGCGGGCTTGCTAAGCCTGCCAGGATTGGCGATGGCGGCGGATAGCGATCATGTGGCTGATCTGGAAAAGCAGATGGCCGAGATGAACAAGATGTTTAACGCCAAGATGCAGGCCATGCAGGATGAAATTGCCACCTTGAAGGCCAAGAATGCCGCCGCCCCTGCGACTGAGACGACTTCCGGAGCCGCGGCAACCCCCGGCGCAGCCCCTGCCGATGAGTGGGCCAAGCGGGTCAGCCTCGGCGGGCAAGTCACCTTCCGTGGCTATAACTTGCAGAATGTCTGGGATTTTAATGATGAGGTCGACAGCGACAACTGGGATACCTTTCGTTTGAAGGGCAGCCTCAAGGCCACGGTCAAGGCCACGGACGATGTCACCGCTGTGGTTCAGCTTACTGATCAGACCTATGGTGAAAATACCGGCGTGGGAGACAATGTTGACAACAAGATCTTTCTCGATAACGCCTATATCGAGGCCCGTAATCTTTTTGGAGTACCGGTGGACGGCACTTTTGGTCGCCAGAACCTGATCTACGGCAGTGGTTTTGTCGTGCTTGACGGCCAATCCCAGTTTGCCTCGACCTCTATCTACTTCGACGGGATCAAGCTGCGCTGGCATCTCACCGACACCATGACCCTGGATGGTTTGTACATGAAGGATCAGGAAAACCAAAGGGCTAATGATGCCGATGGCAATACTACTCCTGACAATCGAGGTGACGATATCACCCTCTCCGGGGCCTACTTCACCAGCAACAAGTGTCCCATGGTTGGCAAATCGGAACTGTATATCTTAAACCGTAACGATGAATATTTCGGTAAGGATATCTGGATGTATGGGGCCAGAGTCTCCAACAAGTTGGAAAACGGTTTTGATTACTCCTTGGAGGGCGCCATCCAGAGGGGTGATGCGAATCGGACTTTAGACCAAGACGCCTTCGGCTACAAACTGGATGGCGGCTATACCGTTAAGGCCGTCTCCATGACTCCCCGGTTTTATCTTGGCTATGCCTTCATGAGTGGCGACGAAAATGCCAGCGACCAGGAAAGCAATCAGTGGGATGTTTTCTATGGCGGCTGGCCGCAATTTGGCGACCTGATGGCCTGGAAATACCTCAATCTCCCCAGCACCGCCAATAGCCTCAAAGGAGTTTACAGCGGCTATAATGCTTACAGCAACGTCATCGGTGAGGCAATCTACTCCAATTTCAGCATCGCCACCCTAGGCGCCAGCGCCAATTTGCTGAAGAATTTCTCCGTCAACCTCTCCTATTCGCTGCTGACCTTTGATGAGGTCGCGGCCGGCATGGATGATGATTTCGGTGATTACTATCAGACAACCTTGAAGTATCAATACAATAAGCAACTCAGCTTCTCATTGTACGCCGCCTTGTTATCGCCTGGGGATGCCTTCAAATTCAGCGCTGATGCACCCATGGATGACGCCACCGAGGCCTATTGGGAAACCGAGTACAAGTTCTAATCGTCCCTTGTGCAGGTGGCCTGGCTGAAGTTCGGTAGGGTGCGCAACATTTTTTTGTTGCGCACCCTCGGCTCGCGTTGTGCCTTGGCCACGTCTTCTTCGCCTGCACACTTTAAGACTAACCACCTGGATAGTTCGCGATTTTTATTATGACAAAAAACAAGCAACAGCAATGGCTTTCCGGTAACGAGGCCTTTGCCTTGGGGGCATACGAGGCCGGGGTCACCGTTGCCTCCGGATATCCCGGCACCCCTTCCACGGAAATCCTTGTAAACCTGGTCAAATATCAGGGCGTCTACACCGAATGGGCCCCGAATGAGAAGGTGGCCCTGGAAGTCGCCCTCGGCGCCTGTTTCGCCGGGGCGCGGGCCTTCGCTACCATGAAGCACGTCGGCCTCAACGTCGCCGCCGACCCGCTGTTCACCGCCTCCTATACTGGAGTGCGCGGTGGTCTGGTCATCATCAGCGCCGACGACCCGGAGATGCATTCGTCCCAGAACGAGCAGGACAACCGCAATTACGCCTTCGCCGCCAAACTGCCGATGCTCGAGCCGGCCGACCCAGCCGAGGCCAAGGAGTTTGTCAAACTGGCCTTTTGGATCAGCGAGGCATTCGACACGCCGGTGTTGGTGCGTACCACCACCAGGGTCTCCCACGTCAAGGGGGTTGTCGAAAAAGGCGAAATACTGCCGGCCACCACCAAGGTCGGGATAGACAAGAATCCCGCCAAGCTCGTCATGCTGCCGGCCAACGCCAGGAAAAGGCGGCTGGCGATCGAGGCGCGTACCGAAAAACTGATCGCCTTTGCCGAGACCTTTGCCCGCAACATCGTTGAGCTGGGAGACACCGCCGTTGGGATAATCACCAGCGGCGTTTGTTATCAGTATGTCAAGGAAGCCTTCCCGCAAGCCTCGGTTCTGAAGCTCGGCATGGTGCACCCCTTGCCGGAGAAGCTAATCGCCGATTTTGCCGCCAAGGTCGAAAATCTCTATATCGTTGAAGAGCTTGACCCCTTCATCGAACTGCGGGTCAAGGCCATGGGTATCCCCTGCAAGGGGAAAGAGGTGATCCCCGCCATTGGCGAATTGAACGCGGCCATGGTCAGGAAGGGGATCACGGGAGACCCCGGCCCGGTGCTCTTGGCGCCGGTCGATTTGCCGCCGCGCCCGCCCAACATGTGCCCCGGCTGTCCGCACCGCGGCCTGTTTTACAATCTCAAACGCTTGAAAGTATTTGTTTCCGGGGATATCGGTTGCTATACCCTCGGATTTCTGCCGCCTCTGTCGGCCATGGATTCCTGCGTCTGCATGGGGGCGAGCGTCGGCATCGCCCACGGCATGGAAAAGGCTATTGGCCAGGAAGAGGCGCAGGGCAAGATTGTTGCCGTTATTGGTGATTCCACCTTCATCCATTCGGGAATCACCGGCCTGGTGAACACGGTGTACAACAAGGGGGCCTCCACGCTCATCATCCTTGATAACCGCATTACCGCCATGACCGGTCACCAGCAGAATCCGGCCTCCGGGCGAACCCTGAAGGGCGAGCCGGCCAATGCCCTGGATCTTGAAGCCCTCTGCCGCGCCGTTGGGGTCAGGCACGTGCGTATCGTTAACCCCAACGCCATCCAGGCAACCTTTGAGGTTCTGAAAGAAGAAATTGCCAGGCCCGAACCATCCGTGGTCATTACCCGCTGGCCCTGCGCCCTGCTGCCCGAGGAACGGCGGCGGCCCAAGCCCCTCTATGGCATCGCCCCGGCCTCCTGCACCGGTTGCGGGGCCTGCCTCACCCTCGGCTGCCCGGCCATCTCGTGGGTGCCGGTGACGCCGGCCGAGGGGAAACAACTGGGCTGCAAGGAAAAGCAGAATGGCTATGCCCGGATCAGCGAGGTGCTCTGCGTCGGTTGCGGCCAGTGCCCCAGCCTTTGTAAGTTCCAGGCGATTGCCGTCGTGGAGGAGGGGAAATGATTGAGAAAGGCAATATCCTGTTCTGCGGAGTAGGAGGGCAGGGCATCCTCCTGGCCAGCGAGTTGACGGCCTACGCCTTGCTTATCGCCGGTTTCGATGTTAAGAAAAGCGAAGTGCATGGCATGGCCCAGCGCGGCGGGTCGGTGGTAGCCCATCTGCGTTACGGGGACAAGGTTTATTCCCCCCTGATTGATCCGGGCGCCGCCGACATTCAACTGGCCTTTGAAATGGTCGAGGCCGCCCGTTACCTGCCATTTTTGCACCCAGGCAGCCGCTCTATCGTTAACATACAGAAAATCGCGCCACCGGCCGTGGCCACCGGCAAAATGCTCTACCCGGCCGCCCCGCTGGATTCCCTCACCGAACAGGGCATCAAGGTCTATCCGGTGGACGGCTTCGGGATCGCCAGGGAGGTCGGCGAGATCAAGGCGACAAACACCGTTCTGGTGGGCGCCCTGTCCACCTTGCTGCCAATTGACGTTGAGGTGTTTGTCGAGGTGATTCGTAAACAGGTGCCGGCTCGATTTGTCGAAGTCAATTTGGCCGCCTTCGCGGCCGGCAGGAAAAGTATTGGCCCATTATGAGCAATGAGGACACCCGAGGACTGCATCATGATCTGGAACGAAGAATATGAAACCTTGCCCAGGGAGGAAATCCGGGTGCTGCAGCTCAGTCGGTTGCAGGCGATTATCGAAAGAGTGTATACCCTGGTCCCCTATTACCGGGCCAAAATGGATGAAGTCGGGGTCAAGCCTTCTCATATCAAGGCCCTTCAGAATATCCGTCTGTTGCCGTTCACTACCAAGGAGGACCTGCGCAAGAATTATCCCTTCGGCCTGTTCACGGTGCCAATGGACCAGGTCGTGCGGGTGCATGCCTCGTCCGGCACCACCGGGCAGCCCACCGTGGTCGGGTATACAAAACGGGATATCCGTACCTGGGCGGAACTGATGGCCCGCACCCTGACCGCCGCGGGGGCGCGCAAGGGCGACATCATCCACAACGCTTACGGATATGGCCTTTTTACCGGTGGGCTTGGCGCCCACTACGGTGCCGAAAACCTTGGCGCCACCGTGGTGCCGATCTCCGGCGGCAACAGCAAACGGCAGATCACCATCATGCGGGATTTCGGGTCCACGGTGCTCTTGTCCACCCCGTCCTATGCTCTCAACCTGGCCGATACCATGGTGGAAATGGGGGTTGACCCCAAAAGCCTGGCCTTGCACACTGGCGTTTTCGGCGCCGAGCCGTGGAGTGAGAATATGCGGCTTGAGATCCAGAAGAAACTAAACATCAAGGCCATCGACATTTACGGCCTTAGCGAAATCATCGGCCCCGGCGTTGCCTCGGAATGCGCCGCCGCCCAGAGTGGCCTGCATATTTTCGAGGACCATTTCCTGCCAGAAATTGTCCATCCCGAGACCTTCGAGCCCTTGGCGCCGGGGGAGAAGGGCGAGCTTGTCTTCACCACCCTTACCAAGGAGGCCTTCCCGGTCATCCGCTACCGGACCAAGGACTTCTCGCGGCTGCGCTACGAACCATGCGTCTGCGGTCGCACTTGCGTGCGTATGGAAAAAGTCACCGGCCGTTCCGACGACATGCTCATCATCCGCGGGGTGAACGTCTTCCCATCCCAGGTCGAGCATGTGCTGGTCAGTATCGAAGGGGTTGAGCCCCACTACATGATCGTCGTTGATCGGGAAGGAACCTTGGATACCTTGGAAATCCAAGTGGAGGTCAGCGAGCATATCTTCTCCGACGAAGTGAAACAGCTTGAAACCCTTGGCAAAAAAATCCGTGCCGATATCAAGGACCTGCTCGGCGTGTCCTGCACCGTGAAGCTGGTGGAACCGAAAACCATCAAGCGCAGCGAAGGCAAGGCGCAACGGGTCATCGACAAAAGGAAAATTTAAACAGGAGGCAGGAATGAAGGTTGAACAGATTGCCATATTCCTTGAAAACAAGTCCGGCCGCCTGGCCGAGATCACCCAGATTCTCGCTGAGAACGGGATCAACATTCGGGCCTTGTCCCTCGCCGATACCGCCGATTTCGGCATTCTTCGCCTCCTGGTCAACGACATCCAGAAAGCGGAGGCCGTGCTGAAGGCTCACAATTTCACCGTGGGCCGCACCCAAGTCTGCGTCGTCGAGACGCCGGACAAACCCGGCGGCCTGGCCAAGGTGCTGCAAGTCATCAAGGAGGCGGAGCTGAACGTTGAGTACATGTACGCCTTTGCCCAGCGCAGCGGGGCAACAGGGATCATCATCTTCCGCTTCGACGATCTTGACATCGCGATCACCGCCCTCATGAAGGCCGGTATGCGCGTGCTGAGTGGCGCGGAAGTGTATGCGATTTGAGACGGACGTCCTTTTTGTGCAAATCTAACCTGAAAGGAGAAAAAGATGCGAAGAACCATGACATCCTTACTGACAGCCATGCTGGTTTTCTGCGTGGCGGCCTTTGTCGCGCCGGTCGGCGTCAAGGCGGCAACCCCCAAGGCGGAAACTGTCAAGGTTGGGGCAATTCTCGCGGTTACCGGCGGTGCTTCCTTCCTTGGCGGCCCAGAGGCCAGAACCATCCAGATGCTGGCCGACGAATTGAACGCCACCGGCGGCATCAACGGCAACAAGATTGAGTTGATCATCAAGGATTCCGCCGGTGACCCGGAAAAAGCCATCTCGTTTGCCAAGCAGCTCATCGAGGAAGAGAAGGTGTTCGCCATCCTTGGACCTTCCACCTCCGGCGAGACCATGAAGATCAAGACTATCTGTGAACAGGCGAAGACCATTCTCCTGTCCTGCGCCGCCGCTGAGGTCATTGTTGACCCCGTGGCCAAATATGTCTTCAAGACGCCCCAGAAGGACTCCGATGCGGTCAAGAAAATCTACGGCGAAATGAAGAGACAGGGTATCTCCAAAATCGCGGTCATGTCCGGGAACACCGGCTTTGGCCAGGCCGGCAAGGGGCAACTGACCAAGATGGCCCCTGAATTCGGCATTACGATCGTCATGGAGGAGGTCTATGACAAGACCGCCACCGACCTTTCCGCCGTGGTGGCAAAAATGATGTCCAACAAGGATATCCAGGCCGTGGTCAACTGGTCCATCGTGCCGGCCCAAGGCATTCTCGCCAAGAACATGCGGCAGGCCGGCTGGAAAGTGCCGCTTTTCCAGAGCCATGGCTTTGGCAATATCAAATACGTTGAAGTCGGCGGCGCCGCGGCCGAGGGCATCATTTTTCCCGCCGGCCGTCTGCTGGTGGCGGATGTCCTGCCCAACGATCATCCCCAGAAAACCGTATTATTGAAGTACAAGAATGATTACGAGGCCAAATTCAAGGAACCCGCCTCCACCTTTGGCGGCCACGGCTACGATGCGTTCAAGATCCTGTGCCGCGCCATCGGCCAGGTCGGACCAGACCGGGAAAAGGTGCGGGATGCCATCGAGAACATGAAAGGCTTTGTGGGCACCGGCGGGGTTTTCAATTTCACCCCCGCCGATCATAACGGCCTGGATATCGACGCCTTTGCCATGCTGACGGTAAAGGACGGCAAGTTCGTACTTTACAACCATTAACAATTTTTCGACGACCCCCGTGGCGGCAGGTTGCAATTCTGCCTCTGTCACGGGGGTCTTGTGTTTTTTATGACCCCTGAACTTTTTCTGCAATACCTCTTTGCCGGGGTGACCTATGGCCTGATCTACGCGATCGTCGCCATCGGGTTCAATATCATTTACAACACCACCGGCATCATCAACTTTGCCCAGGGCGAATTCGTCATGTTGGGCGGGATGACCGCCATCTCCCTGCACCATTATTTACCGCTGCCCCTGGCCATTGCCGCGGCGGTTGCCATTACCATGGTGATCGGCGCCCTTATCGAGATGGTATTCATCCGCTGGCTTCATAACCCTTCGATTTTACGGATGATCATCATCACCATTGGCCTTTCCATCTTGATCAGGGAAGGGGCGTTGCATATCTGGGGGGAGGGGGTGCGGGCCCTGCCTTATTTCAACGGCAACGAAATCACTTCCATCGTCGTGCTTGGGGTAGGGGTTTCGCCCCAGGTTTTCTGGGTGCTGGGGGTTTGCGGTCTCATGGTGGCGGCGCTTTATCTGTTCTTCAAGTTCGTGCCTTTGGGTCTGGTGATGCGAGCCTGCGCCGCCAACCGGGTGGCCGCCACTCTTTGCGGCGTCAGCACCAAGAATATGGTGACCTTTTCCTTCGTGCTTTCCGCCGGTATTGGCGCCATGGCCGGCTGCGTGGTTTCCCCCATCACTTACAGCCAGTATGATGGCGGCACCAACCTGGCCATCAAGGGGTTCACCGTGGCCATTCTGGGCGGTCTGGGCAACAGCATGGCCGCCGTGGCCGCCGGCCTGCTTCTGGGCATTATTGAGGCCTTCAGCATCTCGGTGGTGCCGCTGGCCTTTCAGGACGCCATCGCCATTGGCATCCTGCTGATTATCCTTTTTATCCGGCCCCACGGACTCTTCGGGAACCGGAGCGCCGCCATGCTCAAGGAATTCTGATGGGATTCGCACGTTATATCCCCATAGCCTTTCTGGTGGCGGGTCTTGTTCTGGTGCAGCAGGTCACTCAACATACCGGAACCACCTTTTACCTGACCCAGCTCACCATGGCGGCCTATTATGCCCTGGTGATCACCGGTCTCTGTCTGTTGATGGGGTATGCCGGCCAGATCTCCCTGGGACATGCCGGTTTTTTTGCCATAGGTGGCTATATTCCCGCGGCGTTGACCACCTATAATCTGGAACCCTTGCGGGAGAAGTGGCTGGTGCAGACCCTCGATGCCGCCGGGCTGTTGACCGCTGGGCAGGATCTTTACGGGCAGCAGGTTCTGCACGTGCATCCCTGGCCGTCGTGTATCCTGGCGCTTTTGCTCACCGCGGGGCTGGCGTTTGTCATCGGCATGCCCGTATTGAAACTCAAGGGGCATTACCTGGCCATGGCCACCCTCGGGTTCGGTACCATCGTCTACCGGGTTTTTCTTGCCATGCCCCTGTTCGGTGAAGCCGATGGTATATCCGCGGTCCCCCCGTTCCCCCTTTTGCCCGGCGTGACGGTGAGCGGCGATTTCGCGGCGCGTACTGAGAACTACTATATCGCCTTCGGTCTGTTAATTGTTGGCCTGCTGTTTTTGATCAACCTGGTCCACTCCAGAATCGGGCGGGCCTTCCGGGCCATCCATGGCTCGGAGGAGGCCGCCAACGCCATGGGGATCAACACCCCGCGCCTGAAACTGCAGGCCTTTGTGATCAGCGCGGTGTTCGCCGCCCTGGCCGGCGTTTTTCTCACCCATTACAACGGCGGCATCGGCCCTTCGGAGGCCAGTGTAATGAAATCGATACGGTACGTGGCCATCGTGGCGGTGGGGGGCATGGCCAGCCTTTGGGGCGTTTTTTTCATGGGTATCCTGCTCAATTTCATGAGTTTGCGGGGTATGTTCGGAACCTATGACGATGCGGTTTTTGGGGTGATTCTGATCCTGATCATGCTGTTTGCCCCCAACGGTCTCTTGCGCCTGCACCTCTGGCAGAGGATGCGCCGGTGGCGCGGCGTCGATAAACCGAAGTCGCGGACTGAATAATTTTTCTTGTGATAGTTATCTGGAAAGGAAGGTTGTTTTGTCATTTTTGGCCATTCAGCACTTGCACAAATCCTTCGGCGGCCTGCATGCGGTCAACGACGTTTCGTTTGCCCTCGCCGCCGGTGAGATCAAGGCGCTTATCGGCCCCAACGGCGCCGGCAAGACCACTTTACTTAATCTGCTGTCCGGCAATATCTTGCCGGATGCCGGCGAGGTGATCTTTCTGGGCAAGCCCATTCAGGGCCTCAAACCTTTCCAGATCGCCCGTCGGGGCATGGCGCGTACCTTTCAAAACATCAAGTTATTTCCCGAGATGACCGCCTTGGAAAACGTCATGGTCGGCCGCCACATGCGCAGCCGGTCAGGGGTCTGGTCTGGCGCTGGTAACTTGCCCTGGACCTGGAAGGAGGAGGCGGGGATCCGGCGGAAATCCTTGGAACTCATGGAATTCATGGGCATTGCCGAACATGCCGGCACCGAGGCCGCCAGTCTGGCCTTCGGCCAACAGCGGGCAGTCGAGTTCGCCCGCGCCCTGGCGCTGGAGCCCGACCTTCTCCTCCTCGATGAGCCGGCTGCCGGGCTCAATATCTATGAAACCGCCGAACTTGCCAAGTTGATCCGCAAGGTCAGGGACCGGGGGATCACCATTCTGCTGGTCGAGCACGACATGTCCCTGGTGATGGATATCTCCGACTCCATCGTGGTCTTGAGTTTCGGCCGGCGGATTGCCGAGGGGAACCCTCTGGAAATCCAGAACAACCCCGAGGTGATCCAGATATACCTGGGTGAGGACGATGCTTAGGATACGCAACCTGGAGGTTGGCTACGGCAAGCTCAAGGTGCTGAAACGCATATCCCTGCATGTGGCGCCCGGGGAGATCATCACTATCATCGGCGCCAACGGCGCTGGCAAGACTACCCTGCTGCACACCATAGCCGGCTTGCTAAGGGCCAGCGGCGGTGAGGTGGTATTGCGTGACCAGAACCTGCGGGAATATCCGGCTCGGAAGATCGTTGGCCTGGGGGTCTCCCTTGTCCCCGAAGGTCGCCAGGTTTTCGCTACCATGACGGTGATGGAGAACTTGCAAATGGGCGCTTACCTGCCGATGCGCCGGGATAAAAATCGGGTAAGGGAACAGCTCGCTTGGATTATCGAACTGTTTCCGGTCCTGCATGAGCGGGCCGGGCAATTGGCCGGTACGCTGTCGGGCGGGGAGCAGCAGATGCTCGCCATGGGACGGGCGCTGATGGCGCAACCGGCCCTGATCATGATGGATGAACCATCCACTGGCCTGGCCCCGCTCATCGTCAAAAATATTTTCAAGGTCATCGTCAAAATGCGCGAAGCCGGCAATACCGTGCTGCTGGTGGAACAGAACGCCAAGGCTGCCCTGCATATCGCCGACCGGGGGTATGTCATGGAAACCGGGCATATTCTGGCGCAGGGGGCGGCCGCCGATCTGCTTGCCAATCAGGACGTGCAGAGGGCCTACCTGGGGCGGGATGTGGACGCCCAAACATGACAGGTGCTTCGGACTGCAAGGGGAGGGAAAATATGTATTGGGAAGAAGAAAAAGAGTGCATGAGCAGGGATGACCTCGAGCAGTTGCAGTTGGAAAGGCTGCAATCCACCCTGTTCCGGGCGGGCACCAATGTGCCCTTTTACCGGAAAAAATTTCTGGATCAGAAGATTGATTTCGAGGAGTTCGGCTCCCTTGATGACCTCAGGCGTCTGCCCTTTACCACCAAGGACGACCTGCGCGGCAACTACCCTTATGGTCTCTTCGCCGTGCCGCTCCGGGAAGTGGTGCGCATCCATGCCTCCTCGGGCACCACGGGGAAGGCGACGGTGGTGGGGTATACCAGGAACGACATCAACACCTGGTCGCATCTGGTGGCGCGCATCCTGGTGGCGGCCGGGCTTACCAAGGACGATGTCATTCAAATCGCCTTCGGCTACGGCATGTTCACCGGCGGCTTCGGCCTGCACTACGGGGCCGAGCGCTTGGGGGCCTCGGTGATTCCCATTTCCTCCGGCAACACCAAGCGCCAAGTCCAGATCATGCAGGATTTCAAGACCACGGCCCTGGTCTGCACCCCGAGCTACGCCCTGCTGCTGGCCGACTATATGTACGAAAACAATATTGAGATCAACGCCCTTTCTCTGAAATTCGGGCTGTTCGGCGGCGAGCCCTGGTCCGAGGCCATGCGGTCCGAGATTCAGAGCAAACTCCATGTGCTGGCCACCGACAACTACGGTCTGAGTGAGGTAATGGGACCAGGCGTGGCCGGCGAATGCCGGGAACGCAACGGGCTGCACATGGCGGAAGATCATTTCCTTTTCGAGCTGATCGATCCGAAGACCTTGGAGCCGGTTGGCCCCGGCGAGGTGGGGGAACTGGTGATCACCACCCTCACCAAGGAAGCCTTTCCGCTCATTCGCTACCGGACCCGCGACCTGACCCGTTTTCCGCCGGAATCCTGCCCCTGTGGTCGGACCATGCGCCGCATGAGCCGCGTCTTAGGACGCACCGACGACATGCTGATCATCAAGGGGGTCAATGTCTATCCCAGCCAGATCGAAGAGGTTCTCCTGGATGCCGAAGGCACGCAGCCTCACTACCAGATCGTGGTGGAGAGAGAGGGAAGGCTGGACAAGGTGACGGTCATGGTGGAGGTGATGGAAGCCATCTTCTTTGATCAGATGAAAAAGCAGCGGGAACTGGTCGAGCACATCAAGAGCCGACTGGCCACGGAGTTGGGCATCACGGTAGAGGTCAAGCTCGTCGAGGAGAAAACCCTGGAGCGTTTTGAAGGCAAGGCGACACGAGTGATCGACAAAAGAACATTATAATAAGGCCGGGGATACCAGCCCCAGCCCTTCAAGGAGGAACCCCGATGGCTATTTCCAAAAAAATGGTGGCGTTTGCCGAACGCTCATCCTGGATTCGCAGGATGTTCGAGGAAGGCGGCCGCCTCAAGGCGCGGTACGGCGCTGACAACGTCTTCGATTTCAGCCTGGGCAATCCCGATCTGCCGCCGCCGCCACGGTTCAAGGAAGTGCTGCAGCGCATGGTGGATGAGGAGGGGCCCGGCCGGCATGCCTACATGCCAAACGGCGGCTATCTTTTTGTGCGGGAAAAGGTTGCCGCCGGAATCGGCCATGAGCAGGGCGTGCCACTGGCCGCCAATGAGCTGATCATGACCTGCGGGGCGGCCGGGGCAATTAACGTGACCTTGAAGGCGCTGCTCGATCCGGGCGACGAGGTCATCCTGCTGGCCCCCTATTTCGTGGAATATAATTTTTACGTGGA
The DNA here is from genome assembly GCA_001873115.1 of Desulfobacterales bacterium CG2_30_60_27. Taxonomy (GTDB): domain Bacteria; phylum Desulfobacterota; class Desulfobulbia; order Desulfobulbales; family CG2-30-60-27; genus CG2-30-60-27. Next base: position 12,829 of record MNYK01000051.1, read on the forward strand.
CAACCATGGTGGTGTCGCCAAGGTGGTCAACACCGATGCCCAATTCAACCTGGACCTTACGGCCATCGAACAGGCCATTTCTCCCCGCACCAAGGCCGTTATCATAAACAGCCCCAACAACCCCACCGGTCAGATCTACCCGGCGGCAACCTTGCTGGCCCTTGGCAAGCTGCTTGCGGACCACGGTCGCGAGAACGGCCAGGCCATCTACCTGTTGTCCGATGAGCCGTATCGGAAAATCGTCTACGATAACGAGGTGGTCCCGAGTATTTTCCAGGCCTGCGCCAACAGCCTGGTGCTTTCATCCTATTCCAAGGACCTATCCCTGCCCGGGGAGCGCATCGGTTTCATCGCCGTGCATCCGGACGCGGCGGAGAAAGCCGCCCTGCTCGACGCCATGACCCTGGCCAACCGTATCCTGGGCTTTGTCAACGCCCCGGCCCTCATGCAGCGCGTGGTTGCCGAACTGCAGGGCGCCACGGTGGATCGCGGCATTTATGCGCGGCGCCGCCAGGTGTTCATGGACATCCTGGATCGTTACGGGTACGAGTACGTGAAACCAAAAGGCGCCTTTTATCTTTTCCCGAAATCCCCCCTGGAAAGCGATGTTGATTTCGTGGCGTTACTGCTGGAGGAGAAAATCCTGGCCGTACCAGGCCGGGGTTTCGGCGCACCGGGGTATTTCCGACTGGCCTATTGCGTGGATGACAAGGTCATCGAGAAGGCGGCGGCGGGATTTGGTCGGGCCATGGCCAAGGCCAAGATGTCGCAGGGGTAGGGTGTCAGGTTAAGGTCTTTTGCAGAAGGCGGTTGGCGTTGCCGCCCAGAACGCCGGCCAGCACATCCGGCGCTAATCCTAAGCCGCGCAGTTGCGCCAGGCATTTTTTCTGGTCCGCCCATGGGGAGTCACTGCCAAAGAGGACATACCCCGGCGGGTGGGCCTCGATCATCCGCCGGGCCCGGTCAGCATCGAGGTACTCCAAGGAAAAAGCGATATCCATGTAAATCGGCTGGCCGATGAGGTGTTGCTCCACCTCCTCCCATTCCTGCCAGGCCCCCATGTGGGTCGTCACCAGAAGAAGGTCTGGGAAACGTTGCCGCACGTACAGAATCTCCAAGGGGGTGGCCCGGCGGTCACGGGGGAAGGCAAGGTCGAAACCGGTGTGCATCACCAGGATGAGTTTTTCCGAGGTCACGGCCTGGTAGAAGGGCAGCAACCGCTCCTCATCCATGAAAAAGCGCTGGTAATAGGGATGCATCTTGATACCGGAGAAGCCCTCGGCCTTGATGCGGTGCAGGTGGTCCCGGAAATCTGGGTCGGCCGGATGCACCGACGGGAAAGGCAGGATGTGTTGGGAACGGATGACCTTGGACCAAGTGAGGATGGCGTCAAACTGGTCGGGCTTGGTGGCGATGGAGCAGATGACGCTGGTTTGAATGCCGCCGCGGTCCATGGAGCCTAGCAGCGACCGCACCGTGCCATCGAGGTTGGCCTTGATATTGCCTTCCTCCTCCAGCAAGGGGATGGCGTTGCGGGCGACCTTGTCGGGGAAGGCATGGACGTGGAAATCAATGATATTGGTCATGGCACTAGAGTCGCGCAGGGTTAACGGCCAGGTTGCCGGAAAAAAACTGGCTGATCACGGTGCACAGATACTACCATATCCCCGTGATACCCCAAACGGCTTTGTCCGTTCTTGCCAATTCTTCTCGGTCATCCGTGTGTTCTCAATCAAAAATCAAAAATGATGGGCTAAAGTGCGCGTTCGGCCAAGGTCCTTTTGTCCCCTGGCAAAATGCGTTACAGTGGCTGTTGGGTAACTATCCAGCTTGATGACGGAATGGAACGAAAATCACAGTATGTAACTGTTCAGCAGTGCCGCGGATGCCAGGAAGAGGTCTGCGAAGTGTGCTATTGCACATGAGCAGGCCGATGACGACGCAGATGTGGTGCTGCTGGACAGTTACGCTGTTGGAAAGACCGGCCGGCAAATCAGACCGCAGGTATTTTCGAACATGGCTGGCAAGCGTTTCCAGGAGCAAGATGACAGAAAAAATCTT
>MNYK01000047.1 GCA_001873115.1 Desulfobacterales bacterium CG2_30_60_27
GTCGAACAGGCCGACGATATCTTCACCACCCTCATGGGCGACAAGGTGGAGCCCCGCCGGGACTTCATCCAGAATCATGCCCTGGAAGTTTCGGAACTCGACATTTAGGAGCCGTTACGAAATAACTTGGCCATTTATATTGATTTCGTTACGGCTCCTTATGCCGCTCCAGTCAACTCGTTGGCCATGTTATTTTTTTACAGCGGCTTAGCTACAAGAAGGGGCAAAGCGACAGAGAGGCAAAGGGTGTGAACCCGATGCATCAGCCATTCCCCGGCCCTACAAGCGCGACACAGGAAGACAATGGAACAGGAAAATACCCCCACCGCGGCAACCCCCAGGATCCAAACCGTTTTTCTTGAGCGGGAACTAAGGAAGTCCTACCTCGACTACGCCATGAGCGTCATCATCGGCCGGGCCCTGCCCGACGTGCGCGACGGCCTGAAACCGGTGCATCGCCGGGTGCTTTTCGCCATGCGGGAGCTAAACAACTACTATAACCGGCCCTATCTGAAGTGCGCCCGCATCGTCGGCGACGTGATCGGTAAGTACCACCCGCACGGCGACACGGCGGCCTATGACACTTTGGTGCGCATGGCCCAGGACTTTTCCCTGCGCTACCCCCTGGTGAACGGCCAGGGCAACTTCGGCTCGGTGGACGGCGACTCGCCGGCGGCCATGCGCTACACCGAGGCGCGCATGACCAAGCTCGATCAGGAACTGATCACCGACCTGGACAAGGAAACCGTAGACTTCATCCCGACCTACGACAACTCGATATTGGAGCCGGTGGTCTTCCCGGCCCGCATCCCCAATCTCTTAATCAACGGCTCGGCCGGCATCGCCGTTGGCATGGCCACCAACATCCCGCCCCAGAACCTTACCGAGGTCATGGACGGCCTCATCGCCATGGTGGACGACCCTAACATCACAGTGAACCAGCTCATGGGTCACATCACCGGGCCGGACTTCCCCACCGGCGCCGCCATCATGGGCCGGGCCGGCATCCGCGAGGCCTACGAAACCGGCCGGGGTTCGGTGCTCATCCGTTCCACGACCCACGTGGAGACCAGCAAGACCGGCCGCGAGGCGATCATCGTCACCGAGATTCCCTACCAGCAGAACAAGGCGATGCTTATTGAGAAGATTGCCCTGCTCATGAAGGAAAAAAGGGTGGAGACGATTGCCGAGATTCGCGACGAGTCGGACCGCCACGGCATGCGCATCGTCATGGAGCTCAAGAAGGAGGCCATGGCCGAGGCGGTGCTGAACCAGCTCTACAAGCTGACGCCGCTGCAACGCAGCTTCGGCATCATCATGCTCTCCATTGTCAACAACCGGCCCGAGGTTCTAAACCTCAAGCAGATCCTCGAACACTTCGTGGCCCACCGCCGGACCATCGTTTACCGCCGCACTGCCTTTGAGCTTAAGAAGGCCCTGGAAAAGGCCCACCTTCTGGAGGGGTTGAAGATTGCCATCACCAACCTCGACGAGGTGGTGGCCCTCATCCGGGCGGCCAAGACCGGCCAGGAGGCCAAGGACGGCCTCATGGTTCGCTTCAGTCTCTCCGAGATCCAGGCCCAGGCCATTCTCGACATGCGCTTGCAGCGCTTGACCGGCCTGGAGCGCGACAAGATCATCCAGGAGTATACCGAGATCATGGAGAAGATCGCCTGGTATCAGCAAGTGCTGGGTGACGAGAGCATGGTCATGAAGATAATCCGCGACGAGTTCATGGAGATCAAGGAGCAGTATGGCGACGAGCGCCGCACCGAGATCATGGAGGCGCCCGACGAGATCCTGCCCGAGGACATGATCACCCAGGAGGAGATGGCGGTAACCGTCACCCGCGACGGCTACATCAAGCGCAACCCGGTGGGCCTCTATCGCGCCCAGCACCGCGGCGGCAAGGGCATCCGCGGCGCCACTACCACCGAGGCGGATATCGTCACCAGCCTCTATCTGGCCAGCACTCACGATACCTTCCTGTTTTTCACCAACTTCGGCAAGGTGTTCTGGCGCAAGTGCTATGAGATTCCGCAGGCGAGCCGTACCGCCCGCGGCAAGGCCCTGGTCAACCTCCTGGAGCTGGCCGAGGGCGAGAAGGTGGCCGCCATCCTGGCGGTGCGCAGCTTCGACGTGCCGGCCGGCCAGCAGGCCAACATCCTCATGGTCACCAAGCGGGGCGTGGTGAAGAAGACCGATCTCCAGGAGTTCCGGCGGCCGATGCGCAAGGGCAAAATTGCCTTGAACATCCGCGAGGACGACGAGATCTTGGGCGCGGCCCTTACCACCGGCGACAACGAGGTGCTGCTGGTCACCCGCGACGGCATGTCGATCCGCTTCAACGAGCAGGATGTCCGGGCCATGGGCCGCACCGCCACCGGCGTGCGCGGCATGAACCTGGCCGAAGGCGACGTGATTGTGGGCGTGGTGGTGCTCTATGACACCGCCTCCATCCTGATGGTCACGGAAAACGGCTTTGGCAAGCGTACCCCGGTGGAGGAATACCGGCTCATCCGGCGCGGCGGCAAGGGGGTCATCGCCATCAAGGCCAGCGAGCGCAACGGTCGGGTAGTGGCGGTGCTGCAGGTGGTCGACGAGGACGAGATCATGATGATCACCGACGGCGGCAAGATCATCCGCACCCGCATGGTCGACGTGCGGGTAATCGGCCGCAACACCCAGGGTGTGAAATTGTTCGACCTGGGGGATGGCGAAAAGGTGGTGGGCGTCGACCGGGTGGCCGAGCCTGAAGGGGATGGAGAGCTGTCGGACGAGTCAGACCTGTCGGACCTGTCCGACGCGTCAGACGTGTCCGACCAGTCCGATCTGTCGGATCCGCCCGATCCGTCCGACCAAGCGGACGAAGATTAGGAGGCAAGCCATGGCCCCTGGACAGGTGGCGGTCATCGGCGCGGGCAGTTGGGGCACGGCCCTGGCCTTGCTGCTGGCCGGCAAGGGCCACCGGGTGGCCCTCTGGGCCCACCGGGCCGGCCAGGCCCAGGCCATGGTAGAGGAGGGCGAGAACCGTGCCTATCTGCCCGGTTTCCCCCTTGGCCGTGGCATCGTCGTCACCGCTGATCTGGCCGCGGCCGTGGCCGGCCGGACCTACGTGGTCATGGCCATACCCTCGCACGGTTTCCGCGCCGTCTTTGAACAGGCGCTGCCGCTGCTGATGAACGGCGCCCATGTAATCTCCGCGGCCAAGGGCATCGAGACCTTCACCCTGCTTACCATGTCCCAGGTCATGGCCGAGGAGTTGGCCGCGGCCGGCGAGCCGGCCTGGAGCCAGGCCATCCGCCTGGGCGTGCTGGCCGGGCCCAGTTTTGCCCGCGAGGTGGCTCAGGGCCTCCCGACCGCGGTCACCGTGGCTGCCAGCGACCGAGAGGCGGCCCGCCGTTTCCAGGAACTTTTTTTCACCGAGCGTTTCCGGGTCTATGCCTCGGCCGATGTCATCGGCCTGGAGCTGGGCGGCGCTTTGAAGAACATCGTGGCCATTGCCGCCGGCATCTGCGACGGCCTGGGCTACGGCACCAACACCCGGGCCGCCCTCATCACCCGGGGGCTGGCCGAGATCACCCGGCTGGGCGTGCGCCTGGGCGCCAAGCCGCTCACCTTTTCCGGCCTGGGGGGCTTAGGCGACCTCGTCCTCACCTGCACCGGCGATCTGTCCCGCAACCGTCAGGTGGGATTGCAGCTCGGCCAGGGCAAGAGCATCACCCAGATCCTGCACGAGATGCACATGGTGGCCGAGGGCGTCAAGACCACCCAGAGCGCCTGGAACCTGGCCCGCAAGATGGCGGTGGACATGCCCATCCTGGAGCAGGTTTACGGGGTGCTCTACGAGGACAAACCGGTGCGCCAGGCGGTGCAGGACCTGCTCACCCGGAGTCAGAAGGAAGAGGTGGATTTGTAAATAGGTGAGCAGCAGCCTTGTTGAACTGGACCCCCTGGAGATGATCCTCTACGATCCCCAGTCCTCCGGCCCCGCCGGCACCATCACCGTGGGGTGATGGCCGGTTGCCACATCGTCCAGGCATTCATCTCGGGAAAAATATGCTGGTCTTTGCCTTCACCTTCCTCACCGTCTACCTGGTTGCCCACCTCCTGGTTTACTGGGTCGTTCATCCCCTGCTGGCCGGCCACCCCTGGCTGACCAGGCTGAGCTGGGCCTGGATGCTGATCATGGTCGTGGCGCCGATCCTGCTGCGGCTGCTGGAGCAGGGTGGCCATGAGACCACGGCCCGCCTCCTGGCCTGGGTAGCTTATTGCTGGATGGGTTTACTGTTTTTCGCCTTCAGTCTGACCGTGGTCCTGGCGGTCTGGGAGTTAACCGCCTGGGGCCTGGCCCGCCTGCTGCCGGTCCTGCCCGCGCTGTCGGTGTATGGCCGCACCAGCGCCGGGCTGGTGCTGGTGGTGGCCATGGTCGCCAGTGTTTACGGCCTTTTCGAGGCCAGGTCGTTGCGCGTGGAAACCGTGCCTCTGACCACGGACAAGCTGCCGGCCGGTTGCCAGCGGCTGCGTATCGTCCAGGTCTCGGACCTCCACCTCGGCCTGCTGCTCCGCGAACCGGCCCTGAGGCCGGTCATTGCCCGGTTGCGGGAACTGCAGCCCGACCTGCTGGTGGTCACCGGCGACATGGTGGACGCCCAGATCAATCATCTCGCCGGCCTGAGCGAGCTGTGGCAGCAACTCAACCCGCCCCTGGGCAAATATGCGGTGCTCGGCAACCACGAGGTCTACGCCGGCCTTGGTCAGTCCCTGGACTTCCTGCGGGCCAGTGGCTTCACCGTGCTGCGCAATACCTTCCTGAAGGCCGGCGACACACTTAACCTGGTGGGTGTCGATGATCCGACCGTTGGCTCCCCCGTTGCCGAGGGCGCCTTGCTCGCCGCGGCCCGTCCCGGGCTTTACACCATCCTCCTCAAGCACCGCCCCGAGTTCGACCCGTCCCCTCAGGGGCACTTCGATCTGCAGCTCTCCGGCCACGCCCATCGCGGCCAGCTCTTCCCCTTCAACCTGCTCACCGGCCGACGCTTTCCCATGCAGGACGGCCTATACCTCCTGCCGGGCTCCGGCTACCTCTACGCCAGCCGCGGCACCGGCACCTGGGGCCCGCCCATGCGCCTCGGTTCGCCGCCGGAAATCACCGTGTTTGATCTCACCCCGGGCAAGCAATGATGACAACTGTTATTGAATTTTGTATACAACTGTTGTCATGAAATTATCCCCCACCATCGCCGCCGTCTACGGCTTTGACCGCAGGACCGAGCTGAAGCGCCCGCTCTTTGCCTGCGGGGTGTCGGCCGGTTTTCCTTCGCCGGCCGAGGACTATATCAAGGGGAGGCTCGACCTGAACGAGCTCATGGTCCAGCATCCGGCCGCCACCTTTTTTGTGCGGGTGGCCGGGGATTCCATGCTCGGCGCCGGCATCCATCATGACGATATCCTGGTGGTGGACCGCTCCCTGGAACCGGGGCACAACAAGGTGGTGATCGCGGTGGTTAACGGCGAGATGACGGTGAAGCGGCTGTTTCAGCAGAACGGCGTGGTGCGGCTGCTGGCCGAGAACCCCGACTATCCCCCCCTGGAACTTACCGAGGAGACCGCCTGCGAGATCTGGGGCGTGGTCACCTTTGTTGTCCATTCCCTGTAGGGAGCACCATGGCCCCGCTTTTTGCCCTGCTCGACTGCAACAACTTCTACGTCTCCTGCGAGCGGCTGTTCAACCCCGGGTTGGCCGGCCTGCCGGTGGTGGTGCTCTCCAACAACGACGGCTGCATCATTGCCCGCTCCAACGAGGCCAAGGCCCTGGGCATCAAGATGGGCGAGCCCTTCTTCCGCTGCCGTGATTTGATCGCGGCTCATCAAGTGCAGGTCTTCTCCTCCAACTATCCCCTGTACGGCGACCTTTCCCAGCGGGTCATGGAGGTGCTCGGTCAGTTGGAACCCGAGGTGGAGGTCTACTCCATTGACGAGGCCTTTATCCGCTTGCCGGCAGCCATGCCCGAAGCGTTACTCGCCAATGGCCGCCACCTGCGGGCCACGGTCAAGAGACAGGTCGGCATCCCGGTGTCGGTCGGCTTTGGCCCGACCAAGACCCTGGCCAAGATCGCCAACCGCATTGCCAAGCAGCAGCCGGAACATGGCGGGGTCTTCGTCCTGCCGGAGCAGGGCCATGATGCCCTGTTGGCTGCGATTGAGGTTGGGGATGTCTGGGGCATTGGTCGACGGCAGAGTCAGAAACTGCGTCTGGGCGGCATCCGCACCGCCCTGGACCTGAAGAACGCCAACGACACCTGGCTGCGCAAGCATCTTACCGTGACCGGCCTGCGCACCTCCACGGAGCTGCGCGGCGTCTCCTGTCTGCCGCTTACGGATAGCCCGCCGGCCAAGCAATCGATCACCAGCTCCCGCTCCTTTGGCCAGCCGGTTACCGACCTGGCCGGGCTCCATGAGGCGCTTGCCTCCTATGTCGCCATTGCCGCGGCCAAGTTGCGGGCCGAGCGGCTGACGGCCGGCTGCGTGCAGGTCTATCTCACCACCAACCGCTTCCGGGCGCGGGAGCCGCAGTACGCCAACAGCACGACCGTCAGCCTGGCGCTCCCCACCGCCTCGACCTTGGAGTTGATCCGCCATGCCGTCGCGGCCTTAGGGCAACTCTACCGGTCCGGCTTCGCCTATCAGAAGGTCGGGGTGACACTCATGGATCTGGGTGCGGCCAGCCGAGGGCAGCCCCATCTCTTTTGCCCCCCACCCAAGGGGGGGGAGGCGCTGATGACGGCGCTCGATAAAGTCAACACCAGGTGGGGCCGGGATACCCTGCACAGTGGCGCGGAGGGTTTTTTGCGGCCCTGGAAAAACAAACAGACCATGAAGTCGCCATCCTACACAACCTCATGGCATGAGCTGCCAGTGGTGGGGTAGCCCGGAACAGGACTATTCATGACGCACACTGAACTTGAGGCCGTTGTGATGCCCGACGGCACGATCCAACTGGAATGGAGCGAGTCGCCGGACAAAGCGAGCAACGCCACGGACGTCTTGCGGAATGCGATATTTGCGCAGTATTCAGCCGACCCCGACAACTGGCTGCTCTATCTCGGGTTCTGTCGGAAGCACCCCCAACTTTCGCCTTCCCTGGAATTTTGGCGGTCCTTCGCCGGCCTGTTCACGCAAAAACTGCGACTGACCCCGGAAATCGAACAGCAGCGCGGGCGGGTGGCCATTCCTCTTGATGCCGACGAACTGCGAGAGATCTCCAGCCGCATGCCGCTCATGACCGGCAGTGAGTATGTGGGAGAAGACCAGCTTCGTTCCTTGTGGCAACTCCTGCATCACATCTTTTCGCGGCAAATCACCTCATTCACCGGGACGGTCGAGGAGTTCATCAAGGGCTGCAACCCGGAGATCCACGTAGTCGGCCGCATCTATTTTCATCTGGTCGAGAACCGGCACGGTGCCGACCCGTTCGCCTTTCTGGCCACCTATTCCACCGCCTTGAATGCCGAGGGCGAGTCAAAACATCTGCCCTTGAAATACGCCCTTGAGGAATACCGAAACGATACCGAAAAACTGCTGCAACTCCTGGTCAATGTCTCCGAGGCCGCCAGACAGAGTGAGCTGATCAATGACTTGCTCGAATCCGGCGAATTGTTTGCGCCGCTCTCCTGGTCCACCAAGGAGGCCTATACCTTTTTGCAGGAGATAGAGCTCTACGAGGATTGCGGCATTCTCTGCCGGATCCCGAACTGGTGGAAGGGACAGACCGCGCGCATCGGCGTTAATATCAGCATCGGCGAGAAAGCCCCGTCCATGGTCGGCATGGCCGCGCTGCTCGATTTCAGGCCCCGGCTGATGATCGGCGATGCCGAGATCTCGGAGGAGGAGGCGCGCCGGCTGCTGCGGGAGTCGGAAGGCCTGGCCTTCATCAAGAACAAGTGGGTCGCCGTTGATCCCGACAAACTGCGACAGACCCTCGCGGCCTATGAAAAAGCCCGGGAGTTGGGCGAGGAAGAAGGACTCAGCTTCCTGGACGCCATGCGCTTCTCCATGAACCCCGAGAAGGTGCTGGGCGCGGCCGAGGCCACCGCGATCGCCGGGGTGTCCCATGGCGAATGGCTGCGGGTTGTCATGGAAAAACTGCACCATCCCGAGGAAATTACCAAGGTGGCCGCCGGCCCGGGCTTCAAGGCCAAGCTGCGCGGTTATCAGCAGCAGGGGTTGCAATGGCTCTGCCTGCTGCATACCCTGCGGCTTGGCGCCTGTCTGGCCGACGACATGGGGCTGGGTAAAACCATCCAGATCCTGGCCTTTCTGCATGTCTTGAAAGGCCAACGGGCCAAGCAACCCGGTCGGGCCTCGCTTCTGGTCCTGCCAGCCTCGCTCTTGTCAAACTGGATCAGCGAGATCAACGCCTTTGCCCCTGATCTGGTTTTCTTTGCCGCCCATCCCGACTTTCATAAACCCCAACCGGTTCCGACCTTGCGGAGCGAGCAGCTCGATGCCATGGATCTGGTGATCACCACCTATGCCTTGGTCCAGCGGTACACCTGGCTGGGCGACTATCCCTGGCACGCGGTGATTCTTGACGAGGCCCAGGCCATCAAGAATCCGGGCGCCAAGCAAACCAAGGCGGTCAAGGGATTGACCGCGGCCACCCGGATCGTCATGACCGGCACCCCGATCGAGAACCGAATGTCCGACCTCTGGAGCCTGTTCGATTTTGTCAATCCCGGCCTGCTGGGCACCGCCAAGGAGTTCACCGCCTTCAGCAAGGGACTCGCCGAAACCCCGGCGGGTTATGCCGGCCTGCGCCGGGTAATCAGCCCGTTCATCCTCAGACGCATGAAGACCGACAAATCGATCATCTCCGACCTGCCGGACAAGGTGGAGGTCAAGACCTGGGCGTCTCTCGGCAAGAAACAGGCCCTGTTGTACGCAGAGATCATCGAGTCCATCAAGGCATCGCTTGCCGAGACGGAAGGGATACAGCGCAAGGGGTTGATCCTCTCGGCCCTGATGAAATTCAAGCAGCTCTGCAATCACCCCTCGCAATACCTGGGGCTTGATGTTTTCGATGAGCATGAGAGCGGTAAATTCGAGCGCTTGCGGGAAATCTGCGAGACCATCCATGAAAAACGCGAGAAGGTGCTGGTCTTCACGCAGTTCAAGGAGATGACCGGTCCGTTGAGTCGCTTCCTGGCCAGGATCTTTCAGCGCGAGGGGTTGGTGCTGCATGGCGGCGTGCCGGTCGGCAAGCGCAAGGACCTTGTGGCCCGGTTTCAAGGCCACGACTATGTGCCGTTTTTTGTCCTGTCCTTGAAGGCGGGCGGGGTTGGCCTCAACCTGACGGCGGCCAATCATGTCATTCATTTTGACCGCTGGTGGAACCCGGCCGTGGAGAATCAGGCCACGGACCGGGCCTTTCGCATCGGCCAGAAAAAAAATGTGATGGTGCACAAGTTCCTGACCAAAGGTACTATCGAAGAAAAGATCGATGCCATGCTGGAACGAAAATTACAACTGACCAACGATATCATCGCCCCGACCGGCGAGAACTGGATCACCGAGATGAGCAATGAGGAATTGCTCGACCTGTTTACCCTGAATACCTTGCAGGCTGAGTGAGGGACTTATGAGTTATTGGAACAGATATTCCGGCTATCCCGAGTATGTGTCCGTGGCTGCAAAAAAGGCAAAGGCCGCGAAAATGCTGAAGCAATTGCAAAAGAAGATGCCGGGCCTCAAACCGGTGGTCCTGGCGGGGAACGCCCTGGCCAGAACCTGGTGGGGTAAATCATGGAATCAGAACCTGGAACGCTACGCGGATTACAGCAACCGTATCGGCCGGGGCCGCAGCTATGTGCGGCATGGCGCCGTGCTGGACCTGCGGATTGCGGCCGGCCAAGTGACGGCGCTGGTCCAGGGCTCATCATCCAAGCCCTATGAGGTAAAGATCAGCATCAAGGCCATCGGCAAGCCGCAATGGGCGGCGATCAAGCGGCAGTGCGACGGCCAGTTGAAATCATTGCAGGATCTGCTGGCGGGAAAATTCCCCCGGGAGTTGAGTGAGATTTTCCTCTCCGAAGGCAAGGGGTTGTTCCCGTCGCCAAAGGAGATTGCATTCTACTGCAGTTGTCCGGACTGGGCCTCGATGTGCAAACATGTGGCGGCAACCCTCTATGGCATAGGCGCCAGGCTCGACGAAGACCCGTCCCTGTTTTTCACGCTGCGCGGCGTGCGGACTGATGATCTGGTGGCCGAGGCCATAGAGGACAAAACGGCGGAGCTATTGAAGAAGGCCGCGCGTAAAAGTGCCAAGGTGGTTGACGAGACCGACCTTTCTTCCCTGTTCGGCATCGACCTGGATACCCCGCCTGCCTTTGCTCGCGAGAACAGCAAGACCACAAGCAAGAAAAGCCCCGCCCAAAAGGCAGTTGCGCAAAACCTGCGCCAGCCTGGCAAGAAAACCCCGATCAGCCGGAGCCGGACACCCTTGCCCCCCATCGACCAGGTTGCTGCTCTCGTTGCCAAGTATAAGGGCGGGGTGGATGCTGATACCTTGGCTGAAAAAACAGGGTTTGCCAAAATAAAAATTTACGGGCTTGTGCAAAGGCTTAAGCTGCAAGGAAAAATCAAAAACAAGGCCCACGGCGTCTATGTGAAGGCATAAGCAAGCCTTCTTGGGCCGCCTTATTATAGCCTAGTGTCCATCTGGAAATAGAGTTTCCGGATGGACACTAGGCTAGCATCATGTAACAGTTAAGTCCACCCCCCTCCATCCCTCCCCCTTGGCAGGGGAGAAGTCTTGAAGCCTCCCCCTGACAAGGGGAGGGATGAAGGGGTTAGATGCGAAAGAATATGTGTTCCATGGTACTAGGTTAGGCCGCTTCATAAAACGCATCATTCAACTCAATTTGGGGCGCACGGTGCGTGCCCATTCGGGAAAGCAGCTCAGGAAGACCGCAGGGGTTAACTGCCGGGCGTCAGCCCTTCTGCGGTTGTCCTTCAGCTTGACGGGGCTGCCAGGTTGGATTAGAAGTATCGCCAAGCTTTAAGAACGAGTGGTTATTAGAATCAGCGGTCGGTTGCGCGCTCGCGTTCGGCTGGGTTAGCCCTGCGATTGTAACGAATTGCGGAAAATGTTCTACCATGGAACAAGCCAGGAGGTGGGATGGTGCGTTTACCAGGAATGAGTAAGAAACATATTTTTTACGAGTTACTTGAAAAACAGGCAGAGATGGCCGTGAGCGCGGCCAAGGAATTCCATGCCTTGGTTAATGACTTCGCCAATCTGGCCAGCTACGCGGTGCGGATCAAGGAGATCGAGAGCGAGGCGGATCACGTCACCCATGAACTGGCCACCAAGATCGACACCACCTTTGTCACGCCGCTTGACAAGGAAGACCTGCACGCCCTTTCCGGCGAGCTGGACGATGTGACCGACCGCATCGAGGCCTGCACCGGCCGCATGGCGCTCTACCAGCTCACCCAGACCCGCTCGGATTTGGAGCCGCTGGTGCTGATGCTGGTGAAGATCACCGAGGCAATGCTCGAGGCGGTGCGGTCGCTGCGCGCCAGGCCAAGCCGGGATAAGGTGCAGAGCCTCTTCATTCGCATTCACCAGATCGAGAACGAGCACGATACCGCCTTCCGTAAATCGCTGGCCGGCCTGCTCAACGCCCCGGATGCGGAGCCGATCAACGTCCTCAAGTGGAAGGAGGTGTATGACCGGATAGAAACGGCGGTGGACAAATGCGAGGACGTGGCCAATATTATTGAAAGCGTGGTCGTGAAATATGCTTAGCGTGTCGGTGCTGGTCGTGCTGATTGTGTTTTGTGCGCTGGCCTTTGACTATATCAACGGCTTTCATGATACGGCCAACGCCATCGCCACGGTGGTCTCAACCCGCGTGCTCACGCCGCGCACCGCCATCATCATGGCCGCCTGCCTGAACTTTGTCGGCGCCCTGGTCTCCACCCAGGTGGCGAAAACCGTGGCCAGCGGGCTGGTCGATACGGCACGCTTCCAGATTGCCGATCTGTACCAGCCAGCGGTGTTGGCCGCCAAGCTGAAAAATCCCGTTGACCCGGTCTCCCAATATCTGGCGGAGTGGCTGTCGCCCGAAACCGCTCATCTGCTCGGGCAATATCCGGCAACGGGCGAGCCTGCCAAGGAGTTGCAGGCCGGCATGGTGGCTGACCTGAACCGCATTATCCAGCGCGCCGACCTTTATGCGGCCAGGCGCTTCGCCGGGATCCCGCTGGCCGCGCAGGCGGTGGAGAAGGCCAAGGATTCGCGGCGGTTGAAGCCCGAGGAGTTGGCCAACAACAACCGTGCCCTGCTCGAAAAGGCCTATCCCGGAGAGCTTGCCTCCAACCAGCATGTCTTCCAGGTGGTCATTCTGGCCGCCATCCTCGGCGCCATCGTCTGGAATCTCATCACCTGGAAATACGGGATTCCCAGCAGTTCTTCCCATGCCCTGATCGGTGGCTTGTGCGGCGCCGCCATCAGTCACGGCGGGCTAAGGTTCGTGCTTTGGGACGGGATTGTCCAGAAGGTGCTTATTCCGCTGGTGGGTTCGCCGGTCATGGGTTTCATCATCGGGTTTATACTGATGACCACGATCTTTAAGACCCTGGCCCATGTGCATCCGGGACGCGTCAGCGCCGGCTTCCGCCATCTGCAAGTTTTGTCCGCCGCCGCCATGGCATTTACCCACGGTCTGAACGATGCCCAGAAGAGCATGGGCATCATCACCATGGCCCTGGTGAGCGCGCGGATTCTGGTTGAGCCCGTGGTGCCGCTGTGGGTGGTGCTGTCCTGCGCCACCGCCATGGCCCTTGGCACCTCGGTGGGTGGCTGGCGCATCATCAAGACCATGGGGCACAAGATCATCCGGCTGGAGCCGGTCCACGGCTTTGCCGCCGAGATCTCGTCGGCCATCGTCCTGTTCGTGACCAGCCACTTCGGCATGCCGGTCAGCACCACGCATGTCATCTCCGGCAGCATCTTCGGCGTCGGCTCAAGCAAGCGCCTGTCCGCCGTGCGCTGGGGGGTGGCGCAGAGCATGGTCGTGGCGTGGATTCTGACCTTGCCCGCCGCCGGCCTGGTGGCTGCGTTTTCCTATGAGATCCTCGTGCACCTGGGACTTGGGCATTAGGCGCCGACGCCGGGCTGAAAGCGCTGCCGGTAAGAGCACCGCCGACACAGCGGCTCCACCACCTGCCAGCGTGCAAAACCTTGCCGCATGCGACTGGCGCGCGGGCTGGCCAGGATTTCGTGAAAAGGCTGATTCAGGAGGTTGCCCAAGACGATATCCGCCTCGGCATCCAGACAGCAAGGCACCACGGTGCCATCCACCAGAATCGCCACATGGTCCCGCAGCCCGCGACAGAAGCCCCGGCCGCCCAGATCCGGGCCCGGGGCATGCGGCCAGGTGAAAGGCGGCGCCAGGCTCACGAACACCTTGGGTGCCAGGGTCAGGCGACCGGCCGGGGCGAGACGGTCAACCACTTGGGGCGGCAGCTCGAAAAAGGCGGCGAGCTGTCGAAGGATTTCCTGGGGCGGGTCGGGTCGGGCGTCCGCCAGGAGCAGGGGCCGATTCCACAGCCGCAGGTTGATGAACAGCGCGGGTTGGACCACCCTGGCCTGTTGGACAAAGGCCAGCACCTCGGCCAGGTAGGTGGTAAGGGCCGGGCCGGCCTTCTCAGACTCAAAACTGTGCAGGGAGATGTCGATCTGCCGCAGGGCAGGGCTGTTGAGTAGCGTGGTCTGGCGGGCAGTCAGCAGCCTGCCGTTGGTGGTCAGGTTGACCCGCAGGCCATGACTCTGGCAGTGAGCCAGCAATTGCTCCAGATCAGGGTGCAGCAGGGGCTCGCCCAGGACGTGCAGGGCCAGGTGATCGGTATGAGCGCTGATCCGTCGCAGAATCTCGGCAAAGGTCGCCGCGTTCATAAAGGCCGGGGCGCGCTGGCTCGGCGGGCAGAAACGGCAAGACAGGTTGCAGCGGTTGGTGATCTCGATATAAATTTTCTTGAATTTTTTCAAGGCAAAGTCAGTTGCCGACTAATTGTTGTCGGAAGATGAAAAACACCGCGCCCAACATGCACATACCTGCCCAGACATAGTCCAGCCGCAGCTCCTCCTGCATGAAGAACACCGAAAAGGGTACAAAGACGGCGAGGGTGATGACCTCCTGCATGATCTTCAGTTGCCCGAGATTCATGACCTGGAAGCCGATGCGGTTGGCCGGCACCTGCAACATGTACTCAAACAGGGCGATGCCCCAGCTAAGCAGCGCGGCCACGATCCACGGCTTGCTTGAAAGATTTTTCAGATGACCATACCAGGCAAAGGTCATGAAGACGTTACTTAAGCACAGCAGCGAGGCCGACAAAAGAATGGCGCGCACAACCTTTACCTTCTGCACCTATGGTTGGGGGCGGCGCCTTACCCGGCGGGAATCAGGGCAGGGTAAGGCGCCGGCTAGTCGTTACGACGAAAAAGAGCGGCGGCCCGTGTTTTCAGCGCGGCCGCCCGTCGGCCGCCGGCCAAAACCTAGGGGCGCGGCGCCCCGCGCCGGCCGGCGCGGGGCGGTTTTGGACCTGTTGCCCGGGGTAAACGAGCGGCGCGGTCGATCAGGCCGGTTATCCGGGGCCTCGGTGGCCAGTTGCTCCGGCAAGGTTTGCCGCGCCATGCTCTTGCCCAGGGTCCGCTCGATGTCACGGATCATGGCCCCATCCTCCCGGCTGGCGAAGGTAACCGCGTCGCCGGTCAGGGAGGCGCGGCCGGTGCGGCCGATGCGATGGGTGTAGGCCGCCACGGTATCGGGCACATCGTAGTTGATGACGTGGGAGATCCCCTTCACATCAATGCCGCGGGCGGCGATGTCGGTGGCCACCAGAATGGTGAAGGTGCCTTGCCTGAAGCCGTCCATGGCCTGCTGCCTTTTGGCCTGGGAGAGGTTGCCCTGGATGGAGGTGGCTGGGAAGCCGGCGGCCTCCAGTTGGCGGGCGACATTCTTGGCCTTGTGCTTGGTGCGGGTAAAGACCAGGGCGGTGGCGAATTCCTCCCGGGCCAGCAGGTTTTTCAAAAGCGCCGTCTTGCGGGACTGCTCCACCGGGAACAGCATATGGTTCACCGATTCGGTGGGCTGTTCAAAGTTGATCTGCACCAGGGCCGGGTCGTTCAGTACATCCTCGGCCAGGTGCCTTACCTCGCCGGGCATGGTGGCGGAAAACAGCAGGGTCTGACGCTGCGCGGGCAGGTGCTGCATGATCCGCCGGATATCCGGCAGAAAGCCCATGTCAAAAAGATGGTCGGCCTCGTCAAGCACCAGGGTCTCCACCTGGCTGAGCTTGATGTTGCCATCGCGGAGGTGGTCCAGCAAACGCCCGGGGCAGGCGACGATGATCTCAACGCCGGCCCGGACCTTGACCACCTGCGGGTGCTTGCCGACCCCGCCGTAGATGGTGGCGCTCCTAAGCCCGGTCTTGACGGCCAGGCGGGTGATATCACCATGGATCTGTTCGGCCAGCTCCCGGGTGGGGGCGACGATCAGGGCCCGCACCGTTTTGCGTGGCCCGCTCATGAGGCGCTGCAACAGGGGCAGCACAAAGGCCGCCGTCTTGCCGGTGCCGGTCTGGGCCAGGCCCATGATGTCACGGCCGGCCAGCACCGGTGGGATGGACTGTTGCTGGATGGGGGTGGGAACGGTGAAGCCACAGGCCGTTATATTGGCGTTAATCTGGGGATGAAAGGCAAACGATGTAAAGCTCATTGATACTCCTAAAAAAGATTATAAGGCAACACTGCCTCGGTCCGGCCCGACGCGCGGGTTGCGGCGAGGGGCAGGTAAACCGGTGCCCTGAAAACCTCAAGGCGCCTGCAAAATGTATGGGGGAATGGAAAGGGCGCGTGGCCTATTGGCCACTCCATGCCGGGGCGGGAAAACTGCGGGGGCCGGCCTTGTTATGGGCCGGCAAGGGGGATGGCAAGCAATGGTGGGTGAACTACGCGCCGGGGCAACCCTTTCGCCCCGGCGTACACTATCGTGCCACGCCAGTCCCTGGTTTCAGAAACTACCAGCGGCTGGAGGTCTTCTTTTCCTGGGGTTTGGCCTCGTTGACCACGAGGTCGCGGTTATCGATCTTTTTACCGTGTAATTCCTCCATGGCCTTCTGGCCGGCGGCGCGATCCGCCATTTCCACAAAGCCAAAGCCGCGGGACTGGCCGGTGTAACGGTCGGAAATCACCTTGGCGCTGGTCACGTCGCCAAAGGGCGCGAACATCGCATTAAGATCATCATCCGTCGTGCTGTAGGAAAGGTTGCCAACATACAGTTTCATAATGGAACTCCCTTTAAGCGATCAGCAGAAATTTCACGGCATTTTAGCATGCGGAAGATGCCGCCCGGATGGGCAGCCTGGCGTGGAAAGAGTATGCGTGACCCTTAAATAAAGGATTATTAAGACCGCTGACAATACCAGCCCCGCCTGGTTCATGCAAGGTAATTCATGCGAGGGGGTGAAATGCTCTGCTTTGCCATGTTCTTTATTTCCGCCGGTAGAAGCCGGTTTTTGGTGAGCCGATAAATTCAATCACCCCGCGATGTTTCAGGTCGGCAATATCGCGCTTGGCAGTCACCTGCGAAACATTCCAGTACCGAGCCAAGTCGGTGGCCTTAATCTTTGCGCCAGCGGCAAGCTGTTCCACATACCACTTTTGACGCTCATTTACAGGATCATTTACAAGATCATTTACAGGATCATGCACCGTTTCGCCATGTTCCACATCCGGATGCGGCCGGAAAATTACGCGTACTGCGGCGCCAAGCTCTTGCCATTCCGGTTCCGGATAGCCACCGGAAGAGCAGGCGTCCTTTATGCGCTGATAACCGCTGCCCCATTCTTCCATCATGTGCAGCAGGTGCATGATCCGGGCAATCATCCGGTTGCGGATCTTGCTGACGCCAGCTTTCAGTTCTGTAATGGTCAAACCGAAGGGGAAAGGCCCGGGGTTCTGGATTTCAAGGCGGTCATCGTAGATCGCTACCATGATGCGCATGCCGGATTGAAAATAAGCGGCGTGGGCAACGGCATTCACCAATGCTTCACGGACCGCGACTTCAGGATACTCCGGGATTTCCCGGCGATACATCCCCTCAATCCGCGCCGCTGTGCGGGTATTGCGCCGGATGAAGCGGGGCACTTCAACAATTGCGTCCAGTACCGTGCCTTCAATATCGAGCGAGTCGAGGAATTCCGTTTTATCGTTGCCGCGAAAACGGGCGCAGCTCACCCGCGCATCCGGGCAAACGGTCAATCTCGCGGCATCGGAACCAAAGAGTATGACTCCTCCCAGTGACGGCACCATCCTCCCGGCAAAAGGCACCACGATGGCCAGTGATGCCAGTTTTGCATCGTCAAGCACCATTTTCCCTGAAGCAAAGAGCTTTTTGGCCTTTTCGATTTCCAGATCATCGGGTGACAGATCAGGGCATGGGGTGAGATCAAACGAAAGGCCGGAGTGGTTGCGCTGCAGTTCCGCCAGCAGTTCCGGCCCGGCGGATCGGCTGGTGGAGCCAAGGCGCACATATACTCCGCGCTCCGTGCCTTCTGCCTTCAGGTAGAAGGGCCCGCGCCAGAAGGGAACCCGGACAAGCAGTAACGTCTTGCCATTACAAGTGGTGATTTCAATTTCAGGCTGCATGGCCGGCCGGATATTGTCGGCAACGGCATTGGCCAGGCGCTCTTCCGCAAGCTCAATATCCTCGACACCGACAACCTCCCCATTGCCGGCCTTGCCGATGACAAGCAGCCCTCCGGCAGTATTGGCAAAGGCCACCAGCGTTTTCAGGATGGGCTTCAGCGAGGAGAGATCACGTTTGAATTCAAGGGTTTTGCTCTCCGGCTGTGAGAGTATTTCTGCAATGTTCATGGCCGGTTACCAATTCGTCCTGTTCATGGTCATATGCACCAATAGCGCCGGACTGTTCTGCACCATTTTTTCTCCGCTGCTGGCAGCAACGGTGGCTCCAGCGCGATGCAGATTCGCCTGGCTGTCGACCTCGACTCTGTTGTGTGCCTTGGGTGGCGGATGGCGAGAAATAAATCTGGCCCCTCAGCTCCATGTTACCTTTCACAATTCTCTTCTTCCCGACTTTTTTTCAAGGTCCAGACGCGCTCAGCCGGCGGTTGCGGTCATAGCGCATCTGCAGCATCTCCACTAGCAGGGCAAAGCCCATGGGCAGGTAGATGTAAGCCTTGGGCACATGCTTGTGGATGCCCTCCATGAAGATGGTGATGCCGATGGTGATCAGGAATGACAGGGCCAGAATTTTCAGGGCCGGATGGTCGAGGATGAAATTCCCTACCGGGCCGGCGAAGAAGAGGATGGCCACAAAGGAGAGGATAACGGCGGTGATGATGATCCAGACCTCGTTGGTGAGCCCCACCGCCGTGACCACCGAATCTATGGAAAAGACGATGTCCAGGAGGGCGATCTGGGCGATGACCTGATAAAACTTACTGTGCTGGCCTGGTTTGAACTCTGCGTCGCGCAGTTCGATGGTGTGATGGATCTCATGCACCGCCTTCCAGAGCAGGAAGAGCCCGCCAGCCATGAGGATGAGATCGCGGATGGAAAAGCTGGCCAGCACCGGTGTGGTAAGGTTGGTGAGGGCCACCACGGCGAGCAGCAGGACCACTCGGGCCACCAGGGCCAGGGCCAGCCCGAAAAAGCGGGCCCGGCCGCGGCTGGCCTCGGGCAGCTTGCCCACGAAGATGGCGATGACCAGGATATTGTCAACCCCCAGCACCAGTTCCAGACCAACCAGCAGGGCAAGCAGGGCAAGGGCGTCAGTCATGTACGTCACTCCTTTGCATTCCGGGGAAAAGGGCGGGGTCGGCGAGTACGGTCCAGGCTCGATCGGTGATCTCGTCGATGTCCGCCCGGGTGGCGGACAGGGGCAGCCAGAGGTAGACCACGTTGCCCAGGGGGCGGAGAATCAGGCCCTGCCCGAGGCCGGCCAGGTATATCCGCCAGCCTACCCGGTCTGCCACGCTGAAGGGCTCCCTGGTCGCCTTGTTCTTGACCAGCTCCAGGGCGCAGATCATGCCGAGCCGTCTGAGGTCGCCGACCCAGGGCAGATCCAGGAACCGCGTCAGGCGGGCATGCAGGTAGGGCACGGTGTCCGTGAGCCTGGCCAGGGTTTGCTCCTCGGCAAAGACCTCCAGGGAGGCCAGTCCAGCGGCGGCGGCCAGCGGATTACCGCTGAAGGTGTGGCCGTGTTGGAAGGTGCGGTTCTCGGCGTAATCGGCATAGAAGGCTTGAAAGACCGCCTCGGTGGTCAGGGTGGCGGCCATGGGCAGATAGCCGGCGGTGAGGCCCTTGGAGAGGCAGAGGAAGTCCGGGGTCACCTTGGCCTGCTCCAGGGCGAACATGGTGCCGGTGCGGCCGAAGCCGGTGGCCACTTCGTCCAGGATGAGATGGGCGCCGGCGGCGTGGAGCATTGCGGCGGCCCGCGTAAGGTAGCGGGCCGGGTAGACGATCATGCCGCCAGCCGCCTGGATGAGCGGCTCGATGATGAGCGCGGCGATGTGATCGCCTTCCTTGTCCAGCAAGGTTTTGAGCGGTATCAGACATTCGAGGTCGCAGGTCTTTTTTTCCTGGCCCATGGGGCAGCGGTAGCAGTAGGGCGAGGGCAGGCGGTGGGTGTGAAACAGCAGCTCGGCAAAGGGGCCGTGAAAACCCGGGGTGCCGCCCAGGCTCATGGTGCCGATGGTATCGCCGTGGTAGCCACGCTCCAGACCGATGAACTGCCTTCGTGCCGGCTGGCCGGACTGTTGCCAGTACTGGAGCGACATCTTGACGGCGATCTCGCAGGCCGTGGAGCCGTTGTCCGAATAAAAGACCCGGGTCAGCGCAGGCGGGGTGAGCTGCACCAGTTTTTCCGCCAGGAGAATGGCGGGGGCGTGGCTAACCCCGGCCAGCAACACCTGCTCCAGGCGCTCCATCTGGTCCCGCACCGCAGCCTTGATGGTCGGATGGTTGTGGCCGTGGACAATGCACCACCAGGAGGAAACCGTGTCATAGTAACGGTTGCCGTCCGCGTCATAGAGGAAGAGACCCTCGGCCCGATCAACCAGCAGCAGGTCGCGGTCCTCGTAGTCCTTCATCTGGGTATAGGGGTGCCAGAGAAAGCGCCGGTCTTTGTCCCGCAGGTCGGTGGTCATGGACATGGCGGCGTGCTCGGTTGCCGCAGGCGGCAGATGGCCGGCAGGTTGCGGTATTGTTCGGCGCAGTCGAGGCCGTAGCCTACCAGAAAGCCATGGGCCTCGGTAAAACAGGCGTAGTCCGCGGTGAGCGCCACCTCGCGGCGTTCCGTCTTGTCGATCAGGGCGCAGACCTTGAGCGAGTTCGGTTGCCCACTCTTGATCACCTCCATGAGCGCGGCCAGGGTGCGACCGGTGTCCACGATGTCTTCCACCAACAGCACGTCCTTGCCGGCCAGGCAGAGCTCCACCTGCCTGGTGAGGGCCACCCGGCCCGAGGAGACCGTGGCCGCGCCGTAACTGGCGGCCCGCACAAAGTCCACCTCCAGGTCCAGATCCATGGCCCGGACCAGGTCGGCCAGAAAGATGAAGGCGCCGTTCAGGACGCCGATGACCACCAGCGGCCGACCATGATAGTCCATGGTAAGACGAGCGCCCAGCTCCCGGACCCGGGCCTGGATCGTGGCGGCGGAGTAAACGATTTCCTGGTCAGTCATGGGCTTCTCCTTGGCGCTATCATACCGCGGGGGGCGAAACTCTCAATGCCTAATGGTCCTGTAAAAACCCAAAGGACGCGCCATCGCCACAAGAAATTTCCGCAAGTTAGAGGCGGTCAACGCGCCCGAAGGAAGTACCCTTGGGGTGCATTGTAAGCGGGCTCTACACGATTACAACAACGCCCGGCGGTGAAAAATCTTGACGCCTGGCCGCGCCATTCTTTATGCTGGAAATCAACCTGAACAAAAGCCAAGGCAAAGGAGGCGCCCATGCAAAAATACGAATGCAGTGTCTGCGGTTACATCTACGATCCGGCCGAGGGCGACCCGGAAAACGGCATTGCGGCCGGCACCGCCTTTGAGGACCTGCCCGCGGGCTGGACCTGTCCGGTGTGCGGCGCGACCAAGGACCAGTTCTCGCCGGTGAGCTGAACCCGGCCGGGTTTACGCCAGGCCGCAGGTAATATCGTTCCAGCCCTTGTTCAGCTCCCCCTCGAACTCGGCCACGAAGTCGGGAATGTTCGCCTCCTGAAAGGCGTGGTGTTGCTCCTGCACCAGCATCCAGGCGAAGGACTCGGCCACCGGCCGGTCGGTCTCCTCGACGTCGCCGAAGCGTATCCCCCGGCTGGCCGTGAACTGGGCGGCCAGGTGCACCAGGGCTACCAGCAGGACATGTTCACTGGCCTTCTGGGGCAGCCGGTAATAGTTCATCACCTCCTGGTAGGGATAGGGGATGCCCCATTGCCGGCCAAACCAGGAGCCGACCTGGCTGTGATCCGCGCCCACGAACTCGGTCTCTGCTTCTGGCAGGTGCCGGCCAAAGTCATTGCCCGGCCGCAGGAGTTGCGGGTAGAAGGCGGGTTGCAACTGGTCCAGCACCAGGGTGCCGATCCGGTGCAGCAGGCCGGCCAGGTAAACATCCGGCGCCAGGTTGATGCGCAGCACCTCCTTGAGCAGATCGGCGATCCGGCCCACCACCACGCTATATTTCCAGAAAGCCAGCCCCAGCCGTTTCGGGAGGCCGCCAAAGGCGGCAATGGTCTCGCTGGCGGTCATGGCCCCTTGCAGGACTTCACGCAGCGTATCCGTGCCCAGGATGATCATGGCATGGGGCACGGTGAGCACCGGGGTCGTCCGTCTAAAAAATGGGGAGTTGGCGGTCTGCAGGATGCGGAAGCTCAAGACCGGGTCCAGGCTGATCAGTTCGGCGAATTGCCTGGTGTTCTGGTCGCTGCCGGTAAGGAAAGGGGCAATGCGGTCCGCCACCTCCGGGTTTACGGCCAACGCATGCACCCCCTCGATGCGGCGCTGCATGCGGATGGCGACCAGCCGGCCGGTGGCCACCGGCATGGGTGGCAGGGCCGAGACCTTGACCCCTCTGGCCGGCCCGGGCTTGGCAGGGGCCGGCGTGCTGGTGGGGGGGGAAGGCGCCTGTGGCCTGGGTATGGGCCGCGGCGGAGTTTCGGCAGGAGCCGGGCCGGGCTCGTGCCCCATCGCCCGCTTGTTCGCCTCGATAAGCCGGGTGACCAGGATTTCGCAGAAGCGCTGGAAAAATTTGAGCTGCAGAAAGACATTGGAGGTCTTGATGATCTCCGGCTCCACCTTGAGGAGAAAACACTCCGAGGTGGTAAGCACGCCGGCGGTGCGCCGGATTTCGCCGACCAGGGACATCTCGCCGAAGCAGTCACCGGTGGGGATGGTGGTGAGCGCAAGGCGCTCCCCGGTCTCCGGGTTGGTCTTGAACACGGCCACGGTGCCCTTGACCAGGATGTAGAAAACCCGCTCCAGTGCCCCCTCCTGGATGACCTGGGTGTTGCCGGGCAACTTCAGCCAGGTGGTCACCGCCAGCAATTGGCGCAACTCGTGATCGTCGAAGTCGTGAAAGAAATCAAGTTTTCGCAGGAAATTTACCTGCTGCTCCGCGTCGATCTCCCTGCCCTTGCCGGTCATGTCTGGACCTCCTTTGCGGGGTGCGGGAAAAATCCCCTTGCGCCCACGTTACCCAAAAAACCGCCCATTGTCCATCAACCGGCCGGGGAAAACGCGTTGGAGTGTCATTTGCCGATGCAGAACCGGCTGAAGATGCGGTCCAGGACGTCCTCGGTGGTGGTCTGGCCGACGATCTCGGCCAGCAAGTCCAGCCCCTCCTGCACATCCACGGCCAGCAGATCCGGAGCCAGGGCCGTAGACAGGCCCTGGCCGGCCTGTTCGACGCAGGCCAGGGTTTTGACCAGGGCCGCCCGGTGCCGGGCGTTGGGCGCGCACCAGTGGACCGGCCCGGGCGGCTCCGCGGGGGCGCCGGCCACCTTGGTGTAGATGGCCTCCTCCAGGTCGGCCAGCCCGGCCAGGGTCTTGGCCGACAGCGGCACCAGCGCCTCGCCCGGAAAGGCTTGGGCCAGATCGCCCAGGCGGGCCGGGTCGGGTATGAGGTCGTGTTTGTTGGCCACCAGGATGACCGGTCGGCCGAGGATCGCGGCATACAGCTCACGATCCTCGGCCGCCAGAGGTTGGCTAAGGTCGAAGAGCAGCAGCACCAGGTCGGCCTCCTCGGCCTTGCGGCGGGCCCGCTGGATCCCCAGCTCCTCCACCGCCTCGCTGGTGGCGCGGATGCCGGCCGTGTCCACCAGGCGTACCGGCACCCCCTGGATGGCGATATACTCTTCGATGGTGTCCCGGGTGGTGCCAGGGGTGGCGGTGACGATGGCCCGCTCCTCGCGGAGCAGGGCGTTCAGCAGGCTCGACTTGCCCACGTTCGGGCGGCCGAGAATGACCACGGAAACGCCTTCCTGGAAGATGCGGCCATGGTCGGCCGCGGCAATGAGTTCGCGCAGGGGTTCGATGGCGGTGCGGGTCAGGCGGGCGCGCAGGCCAGGGCCGTCAAGGATATCGGCCTCCTCATCGGGGAAATCAATGGCCACCTCCAGCAGGGCGCGGATGTCCAGAAGCGCCTCGCGCACCTCGGCCAGCCGGGCCTGGAGGCCACCGCCGAGCTGCGCCGCCGCCAGCCGCAGCCCCGCGCTGGTTCTGGCGGTGAGCATCTCGACCACCGCCTCGGCCTGGGTCAGGTCGATGCGGCCTCCCAGGAAGGCGCGTCTGGTGAACTCGCCGGCCGCGGCGGGCACGGCGCCGGCCGCCAGGACCAGGGTCAGGATCTCCCGCACCACCAGCGGGCCGCCGTGGCAGTGGATCTCCACCACGTCCTCGCGGGTGTAAGTGCGGGGGGCGCGCATGACCACGGCCAGCACTTCGTCCACGGCCGTACCGGTGGCCGGCTGCACGACCCAGCCATAGTAGAGGCGGTGGCTCTCGAAGGGGCAGGCCGGTTGGCGTGGCCGAAAAAGCTTTTTGAGGATGGGAAGGGAGGCGGCGCCGGAGAGGCGCACGATAGCGATGCCGCCCTGACCGGGCGGGGTGGCGATCGCGGCAATGGTGGGCGCAAAGGGTTCAGGCGTAGTCATGCACACGGCGGCAGACGGAGCCGGGGCTATCCCTCGGCAACCGGGGCCGGGCCCCGCCGCCGGCCCCCCCCCTTCTTGCCGCCCTGGCCGGGCAGGTAAATGAGCACCTTCTTGAAGATGCCGTCGCCGACACTGCGGCTGCGGATGGTGGTGTCCTGTTGCAGGGCCATGTGGACGATGCGGCGCTCGGCCGGATTCAAGGGCGGCATCATCTTCGTCTTGCCGCTTTCCTTGACCTCAACGGCCAGTCGCACGGCCTCCTCGGTAAGCCCCTGACGCCGTACCTCCCGGAAACTGCCGGCATCGAGAGAGACCAGCACCCGGCCGGGAAACCGACGGCTGATAATTTTGCGCACCAGAAACTGCAGGGCGTCCAAGGTCTGCCCCTCGGGGCCAACGATGTCATCCACGTAATCGCCGGCGATGCGGGCCAGGACCTTGCCATCCTCCTGGGTGGCGGTGATGGTGGCGGGAAAGCCCATAAGCTCCAAGATGCGGCCCAGTTCGGTCTCCACGGCGCGCAAGACCTCGGGATCGATGGGCCCGGCCGGTGCGATCGGCTCGGCAGGTCTGGCCGCGGGCCTCTCCTTGGCGCGGGCCGGGGCCGCTTCCCTGGGCCGGGGCGCGGCCTTTTTCTGCACGGCTGGGGCCGGGGCATGGGCCTCGTCAAGGTCCGGCGCGCCCTCTTTCAGGCTGACTTTGATCCGGGCGCGGCGGCGCATGAGGCCGAAGATGCCGCTGGTGCCGGTCCGCACCACCTCGATAGCCAGTTGCTCCTGGGTAACGCGCAGCTTGGCGCATGCCTTGTCTATGGCATCGGTGACGTCACTGCCGTCGAAAACACTGTTATCTGCCATCCGTTTTCCTCCGATTGCGCGAGCGCGCTTAGGCTTCCACCTGCTTATTGATGATGTACTGCTGCAGCATGGCCAAAAGATTGTTGACAAACCAGTAAAGCACCAGGCCCGAGGCGAAGTTCAGGAACATGAAGGTGAAGACAACCGGCAGAAACATCATGATCTTGGCCTGACTCGGGTCGGCCGAGGTGGGGGTCATCTTCTGCTGCAGGAACATGCTGCCGCCCATGAGCAAGGTCAGCACCGGCAGGCCGCCGAGATAGGGCAGGTTAAAGCCCAGGAAAAGCCGATCCGGGGCCGAGAGGTCGGTAATCCAGAACATGAAGGGCGCGTGCCGGAGCTCAATGGCCTGCAAGAGCACCTTGTACAGGGCGAAGAAGACCGGGATCTGCAGCACCATGGGCAGACAGCCGCCCAGGGGGTTGATCTTGTAAGTCTTGTACAGGTTCATCATCTCGACGTTGAGTCGTTCCTTGTCGTCCTTGTATTTCTCGCGAATCTTGGTGAGCTTGGGCTGGATCTTCTGCATGTTTTTCATGGACTTCATGCCCTTGCTGGCGATCGGCCAGAACAGGAGCTTGATGAACACGGTCACCAGGATGATGGCCACCCCGTAGTTTTTGACATAGCCGTGCAGAAAATTCAGCAGGAACAGGGTGGGCCGGGCGAGGATGTCGAACCAGCCGAAATCGACGACGCGGTTCAGATTGGCGCCCATGGCGTTTAAAATGTCGAGTTTCTTGGGGCCGAAATAGGCGGTGTACTGGTAGGTGACGCGGCCTTGGGGCGCAATGATCTCCGGCTCGCCAGCCAGGACGATGGTGGTCTTGTCGGTATCGGTCACGCTGAAGGTGGCGGTCAGTTTGGCGGCCACCCCCGCGGCGGGCTGGGCGGGCAGGATGCCGCACATGAAGTAGGTGTCTTCGTAGGCGACCCAGTCGATCTGGCCGCGCAGGGTTTTGGTGGCCTCACGCAGCTTGTCCACCTTGAATTCTTGCAGGGCGCCAGCGGCAAAGGCGGCCGGGCCGGCGAACTGGGCCCCGGTTTTGGTGGCCTGGGAAAGCGGCCGGCTCACCAGGCGCAGATGCGGGGCGCCCGGCTGCGGGGTGGCGGTCGGGTTGTAAACCTCCACCTCGAGGCGCATCCGGTAATCATCACCCTGGAACACCATGGTACGGGTCACTTCCAGGCCCGAGGCCAGGGTGGCGCGCATGGTCAATTTTTCCTCTTCCCCCTGGCCGGCGGGAACGGCCAGATTCTCCCGGTCCGCCACGAAGAAGGGGGCGGGGGTCGTTTCATCGCCCCAGGCAAAGGCCAGCGGCAGTTCCGCGCTGGCCTTCATGGTGACCAGCTCTGCCGGGCCGGAATCATTGGCCAGCGACTCCCGATACTTTTTTAGTTTGAAACTGACGAGGCCGCCGCCAGACTCGCTGAACACGGCCGCATAGAGGCCGGTGTCCACCGTGATCTCCCGGGCCGGACGCGCCGGTTCCGGCGGCGGCAGGGCCTGGGGCGCGGTCGGGCCTGCGGGGACGATGGCCGCAACCGGCGTCGGGCCGGTTGCCTCGGTGGTGACGGCCGGCGGTTGCTCCGCCGGCGGCTGGGGCGGCGAAGCCAGGAAATACTGATAGCCCAGCAGGACGACCAATGACATGAAAATGGCCAGAAAAGCGCGTTTGGAATCCATGAAAGTTGTTTCCCGCTCTGCAGAGGTGTTTGGGGTTTGGCCAAGCGCTAGCGCGGCACCGGATCGAAGCCGCCCGGGTGGAAGGGGTGGCAGCGCAGGAAGCGGCGCAACGCCAGATAGAGGCCGCGGGCCGCGCCATGGACAGTGACCGCTTCGATGGCGTACTGGGAACAGGTGGGCGTGAAACGGCAGGCGGGCGGCAACAGCGGCGAGAGGAAAAGCTGATAGGACCGGAATATCCAGACGCAGACCTTTTTCATCTTCAAACCCCGGTTGGGGGAAACAGCGGCAACGGGTCGGACCGGCGGTTGCAGGCAGGCACAAGGCCCTCTTTGGCGAGGAGCTTCCGGACGGCCTCTGCCACCGCCGTGGGCGTGGCCGGCCTAAAACCCGGCCGCACCGTGAAAACGATATCCATCGCCTCTGGCAGCAGTGCCCGGTGCAGGCGGTAGAATTCCCGGACGATCCTTTTGATCCTGTTACGCTGCACGGCCTTTTTCATGCCGTGCACGCTTACGCCCAGCCGGTTGCCGCCAAGCTCGTTGGCCGCGATAATCAGGCTGAAATGCTGGCCGCGGAGCCGTTTCCCTTGTCGATATACCCTGTCGTATTCCCAGGTCTTGGTCAGCAGCCGGGCCTTGGGCAACGAAAATTGTTTCATGCACCCGTGCCGACCCG
Source organism: Desulfobacterales bacterium CG2_30_60_27 (assembly GCA_001873115.1). GTDB lineage: Bacteria > Desulfobacterota > Desulfobulbia > Desulfobulbales > CG2-30-60-27 > CG2-30-60-27. The sequence goes on from MNYK01000047.1 coordinate 27,461, forward strand.
GTCAAACACCCTGGCTCAGACCGATAGCCGCTGCCGGCCCCTGGCCCGCCGCCGGGCGATTACGGCGCGGCCGCTCTTGGTGCGCATTCTGGCCCGGAAGCCGTGGGTCCGGTGGCGCTTAATGTTGCTCGGCTGAAATGTTCTCTTGCTCATGATCTCTCCCTTGGCATCGGGGCCGGGGCGGCCGGAAACGGTTTGGCGCGAAAGATGGGCGCCGGGGTTTGACGATAGTACTCCCCAAGTTGGCCTGTCCGCGGATTTTCCCTAAACCGTGACATAAAACATAAACCGGGCCAGGTGTCAAATAAATTTAGTAACTAGTACCATGTAACCGAACATATTGTTCCTATCCAACCCAAACTCTCAGGATTCACATCCATGCCGCAACTCCAACTGCCGATGTTTCCCGGAGGGATGTCGCTGATCAAAGCCAATCTCGGATGCGTGCGTGACGCGCAAAGCCTCACCTGTTTTTACGGTAACTTGCCGGTATTCACCCACGGCGTTGACGACCTGCGATCATTTCGAATGATAACCAGTCAATTCTAGATCAACGGCAGCGCCAAGCAGGCGGAGATTTGTCGCGCCTTTGGCGTGAGTTCAATCAGCGTTAAACGGTACGTTAAACTGTATCGCCAGAAGGGAGTGGCCGGTTTTTTCGAGGAGCCTCATCGCCCAGAATACAATCACGGCCATAATTGCTTTTCGCAAAAGCACGTCCTGACCCTGTCTTCAAATACTTTTCAAAGGCTGATGCTTTTGGCTGCG
>MNYK01000089.1 GCA_001873115.1 Desulfobacterales bacterium CG2_30_60_27
GAGACTTAAAGGCTTCCCCCCTGATAAGGGGGGATGGAGGGGGGTTGGACTTAAATGTTACAGGGTACTAGTACATGGTTTCATTAAAACATTTACACTTATGTCATTTCGAGTGAAACGAGAAATCTTGCCATGTCAATGAGCTAAAAAGATTTCTCCCTGCGGTCGAAATGACAGTCTTTCAATGAAACGCTCTACTAGTACCATGGAACACATATTTTTTCGCATCCAACCCCTCCAAACCTCCCCTTATCAGGGGAGGTTTAAAGGCTTCCCCCCTGATAAGGGGGGATGGAGGGGGGTTGGACTTGAATGTTGCAGGGTACTAGCGAAATGGGCGACGTCGCGGTACATGGAAGTGCCCAAGGCAGGGCGCGGGGCGGCCAGGCGGTAATAATTTTATAGGCGAGCAGATTTTAACAGGGTGTTGGCAGGCATGTATAAGAAGGGTAAAAAGATACATTTCGTTGGGATCGGCGGCATCGGCATGAGTGGCATTGCCGAGGTGCTCATTAACCTCGGCTACCGGGTGTCCGGTTCAGACCTCAACGAAACCGACCTCACCCAGCGGCTCGCGGCCCTGGGCGGTGAGATCCACCTGGGCCATGCCCCCGCCTGGGTGCAGGGGGCCGATGTGGTGGTGGTGTCGAGCGCCGTGCGGGGTAACAATCCCGAGGTGCTGGCGGCCCATGAACTCCATATCCCGGTGATCCCCCGGGCGGCCATGCTCGCCGAGCTCATGCGGCTCAAGAAATTCGGCATCGCCATTGCCGGCAGCCATGGCAAGACCTCGACCACCACCCTGGTGGGCTGGGTCCTGGCCCAGGCGGGCCTCGATCCCACCGTGGTGATCGGCGGCAAGGTCAACAGTCTGGGCAGCAACGCCAAGCTGGGGGCCGGGGACTTTTTGGTGGCCGAGGCCGACGAATCCGATGGCTCCTTCTTGCAACTTTCGCCGGCGCTGGAGGTGGTCACCAACATCGATCGTGAGCACCTGGACTACTACGCCGACCTCGAGGCCATCAAGGAGGCCTATCTGGCCTTCATGGAAAAGATCCCCTTTTTCGGCGCCGTTATTCTCTGTCTCGATGACCCGCACATCGCCGACCTGCTGCCAGCCATCCGCAAGCGGGTCATTACCTATGGCCTGTCCTCCCAGGCCGACGTGCAGGCCCGGGACGTCCGCATCGATGGTTTCCAAACCCGCTTTGAGGTGCTGACCGGCGGCGCGGTGCTCGGCGCGGTGACCATGCCGGTGCCGGGTCGCCATACGGCTTTGAACGCCTTGGCCGCCGTGGCCGTGGGCCTGGAGCTGGAGATCCCCTTTGCGGTGATTGCCGCGGCCCTGGGCAGTTGTTCGGGGGTGCAGCGTCGGCTGCAGATCAAGGGCGAGACGCGCGGTATCCTGGTGGTGGATGATTACGGCCATCACCCCACCGAGGTTAAGGCGACCCTGGCCGCCCTGCGCGAGGCCTGTCCCAGCCGGCGACTGGTGGTGCTCTTCCAGCCGCATCGTTATAGCCGTACCCAGGCCCTGTTCAAGGAATTCTGCACCGCCTTTCACGATGCGGATCTGCTCTATGTCACCGAGATCTATGCGGCCGGCGAGGTGCCCCTGGAAGGGGTGTCCGGTGCCTGGCTGGCCGAGGGGTTGAAGCAGTACGGCCAGAAGCAGGTCCAATTTGTCGCGACCCTGGAGAACCTGGTCGCCCAGGTGCAGCCTGAACTGCTGGCGGGTGATGTGGTTATCACCCTGGGGGCCGGCAACATTCCGCGGGCCGGCGAGGAGCTGCTGCGCTGTCTGAGGGAGGGCACATGATGGGCGGCGTGCTGACCCAAGAGGCACGGGCCGGGTCCAGCGGGGCGCCGCTAGCCGCTCTGCCGCCTTTTGCCGCCACCCTGCAAGGGTTCTGGAAGGGGGAGGTCCTCTGGCATTGCCAGTTGGCCCATTTCACCACCCTCAAGGTGGGCGGTCCGGCCCAGGCCGTTATCATGCCCAGCCGGATTCCGGAACTTGCCCTGCTCATCAAGGGGTTACGGCAGCACGCCATCCCCTGGCGGATCATGGGCCGGGGCAGCAATATTCTGGTGCCTGACGATGGTTTCCCCGGCGTGGTCATCGTCATGGGGCAGGGCTTGGCCGCCATCCGGCAGGTGGCAGAGGATGCCGATGGCGTCATAGTGGAGGTGGAGGCGGGCTGCGGCCTGGCCAGGCTGGTCAAATGGACCATGGCGCAGGGCCTGAGCGGGCTGGAGTTCGCGGCCGGCATCCCGGGCAGCGTGGGCGGCACTATCGTCATGAATGCCGGGGCCTTCGGTGGGGCGATCGGTGACCACATCCTGGCCATTGGCCTTATGGACGGTCAAGGCGCCTATCATGTCGCCGAACGTCGGCATTGCCGTTTCAGCTATCGGGGCTTGACCATCGACCACCCGGACCTGCCCGGTCCGGTGCGGCTCGGCAAGGGCGGGGGGCGCCACCGGGAAGATGTCCTGGTGCTGGCCGGCACTTTTCGGTTTACCAGGGGGGTGCAACACGAGGTGGCGGACCGCTGCCGCGCCCTCAATGCTAAACGGAAGGCGAGTCAGCCGCAGGGCATGGCCAGCGCCGGCTCCTTTTTTAAGAACCCGCCCGAGGCCGCGGCGGGCCGGCTGATTGACGAGGCCGGCCTCAAGGGCGCTCGCGTCGGCGGCGCGGTCATCTCGCCCAAACATGCCAATTTTATCGTCAATGCCGGCAACGCCACGGCCCGTGACATTGTCGAACTCATGCATCTGGTGCAGGAAACGGTCTGGAAGCGCGCCGGCATCAGGTTGGAGCCGGAGGTGGATATATGGCAACCGGAGGGCGGGGAGCGTCATTGACAACCGGGGAGGACCATGGCGCAAGGCCGGCAGGGGGTAATGAGTCAACCAGGCCGCGTTGATCCGCCAGATGGGCCGTCATGATCAGGGTATCGAAAAAAAAATGGCGCGACCGGCCGTATCCGTCCAGGCGAGACGGTGCGGCGGATCTGAGGAGGAAGGTCATGCTGCTGGTCGCGGGCGGCTTCCTTGGCATCGGCGTTTTCGTGGCGCTTGGTTTCGCGGTCTATAACGGCCTGACCCGGTCGGTTTTTTTTCAGATCACCGCGATCAATATCCAGGGTTCCCAGCGGGTCGGCAAGGGCACCATCCTGGAATTGAGCGGCGTTGATATCCACTCCAACCTCCTGAAGCTCAAGCGGCGGGGGGTGGAGGAGCGGCTGGCGGCGCACCCCTGGATCAAGAGTGCCGAGGTGCGGCGGGACTGGCCCAATCGCTTGCTGATCGCCATCCAGGAACGGAAGCCAGTGGCCATCTTCGTCGGGGAGGGCAGGTTTTTCTTTGTGGATGCAGGTGGCGGCCTCTTCGCCAGCGCCGAGCCCGGCGATGATCTGGATTTTCCGGTCATCAGCGGCCTGACCCGGCAGGCATGGGAGACGACCGATCCGGCCGGGGCGCCAGCGGATGTCCTGCGGCTGCTCCGTAAGGCCGGCCGGGGGGATAGCAACCTGCCCCTGCAGAACATCTCGGAACTGCATGTGGACCAGGCCGGCAATGTGGTCATGTTCCTAGCCGACCGGCCCTTTCCCATTCATTTTGGGCGGGGGGACATGGAAGGGAAATTTGGCCGGGTGGCAAAGGTTCTGGGCTGGCTGTACAAGAAAAAACAGTTTCAGGAAACCAATGCCATAAGATTGGATGATTTAGAGAAGAAAGTAGTGGTGGAGAGGGCGAGTTCCGGCTAAAATACCGCATATTTATTTTTACGAATAACATGTTGGAATTGTAAGAATTATTGTAACTACAGCTTGATGCCGGAATGGAACGAAAATTACAGCATGTAACTGTTCAACAGCGCCGCGGATGTCAGGAAGAGGCCTGCGAAGTGTGCTATTGCACATGAGCCGGCCGATGACGACGCAGATGTGGTGTTGCTGGACAGTTGCGAATTATTTTTAGCTGCCGCCGGGGGGCAAGGCAGACGGGAATTGGGGGACAGGCGGATTGCAGAAAACCGTTTCGCCCGGCCAGGGTGAGGGTGATGGCGCAGAGTAGCAGGGGTGATTTGGTCGTCGGCCTGGATATCGGCACCACCAAGATCTGTGTGGTGGTAGGCGAGGTCCATGCCAACGCGGAAGTCGATATTATCGGCATTGGCCTCTCGCCGTCCAACGGGCTCCGCAAGGGTGTGGTGGTCAATATCGAGAGCACGGTCCAGTCGATCAAGAAGGCCATTGACGAAGCGGAGCGGATGGCCGGCTGTCAGATCTCCTCGGTCTATGTGGGGATAGCCGGCAGTCACATCAAGGGGTTCAACAGTCGGGGGCAGGTGCCCATCCGCTGTCGGGAGATCACCCAGGCCGACATCGATCGGGTGGTAGACGCCGCACGGGCGGTGAACATCCCGCCGGACCAGGAGATCATCCACGTCCTGCCGCAGGAGTTCATCGTTGACGAGCAGGAGGGCATCCAGTATCCGCTTGGCATGACCGGGGTGCGGCTGGAGGCCGATGTCCACATCGTCACCGGCGCCGTGACCCCGGTGCGCAACATTGTCAAGTGCTGTAATCTGGCGGGTCTTGAGGTGTCCGATGTGGTTCTGGAGCCGCTGGCCTCGTCCTGCGCCGTCCTGACCCGCGAGGAGATGGAGCTGGGTATCGGCCTGTTGGACATCGGCGGCGGCACTTCCGACCTGGCCATCTTTGTCGACGGCACCATCAAGCACACCTTTGTGCTGGGTCTGGGCGGCCATAACCTGACCAACGACCTGTCCATCGGCCTGCGTACGCCGCTCAAGGAGGCGGAGCGGCTCAAGGAGGAGTTCGGCTGCGCCCTGGTCTCCATGATCGACAAGGACCAGACCATCGAGGTGCCCAGCGTCGGTGGCAGAAAGGCGCGGAAGATGAGCCGCAAGGTCATGGGTGAGATCCTGGAGCCGCGGGTGGAGGAGATGCTCACTCTGATCAACCAGGAACTCGGCGACTCCCACTTCAAGTCGTTGATCAATGCCGGCATGGTCATTACCGGTGGCACGGCCCTGCTCGCCAATATGACCGAACTGGCTGAACAGATTTTCGACCTGCCGGTGCGGATCGGCTTTCCGCAACAGATTGGCGGCATCACCGACCTTATCACCACGCCGCAATGTTCCACCGGGGTGGGGCTGGTGGTCTACGGGATGAAAAATGAGCCGCAGCATCAGTTTCGCGGCAAGGATGAAGGCATGTTGGGCCGCATCGCGGGTCGCATGCGGGACTGGTTCAAAAAGGTGACATGAGTTTGGTGCGGGCGGGGATGGGCAAGGGGAACACGCTGGGTCGGCCGGTTGCGGCTCACAGTCTGAAGTGAAGGGAAGGGGAGGGGTGTTATGACGTTCCAGATGGTGGAGAACGCATCACGGGCCAGGATCAAGGTGTTCGGGGTCGGCGGCGGCGGGGGCAATGCCGTCAATACCATGATCAGGGGGAAACTGGCGGGGGTTGATTTCATCTCCGGCAACACCGACCTGCAGGCCCTGGAGACCTCCCTGGCCGACACCCGGCTGCAGTTCGGGACGGTCGTGGCCAAGGGACTGGGGGCCGGCGCCAACCCGGAGGTGGGCCGGGAATCGGCCGAGGAGAATGCCGACGAGATTCGCAACCTGGTGAAGGACAGTGATATGGTGTTCGTCACCGCCGGCCTGGGTGGTGGTACCGGCACCGGCGCCGCGCCGGTGGTGGCCAGGATATGCAAGGAGAGCGGGGCGCTCACCGTGGCCGTGGTCACCCGGCCGTTTTCCTTCGAGGGCAAGGTGCGCGCCCGCAACGCCGACCGGGGTTGGGAGCTGCTCAGGCAGCATGTCGATACCATTATCACCATTCCCAACGATCGACTGATCTCATTGTCAGGCAAGGGCGCCCGCTTTATCGACGGCATGCGGATGGCCGACGAGGTCCTGGTGCAGGCGGTAAAAGGCATCACCGACATGATCAACCTGCCCGGCTATATCAACCCGGACTTCGCCGATCTGAAGGCCATCATGAACGAGATGGGCCCTGCCCTCATGGGCGCCGGCCAGGCGGTTGGCGAAAACCGGGCCGCCGAGGCCGTGAACCGGGCCATTGCCAGCCCCCTGCTCCAGGATATCTCTATCGACGGCGCCAAGGGCGTGCTGGTGAACATCTCCTCCAGGGAAGACACGCTGACCATGGCCGAGGTCACCGAGGTCACCACCCGCATCCAGGAGGAGGTCCACGAGGACGCCAACATCATCCTGGGGGTGATCTTTGACGACAACCTGGGCGATGCCCTGCGGGTGACGGTCATTGCCACTGGCATCCGCAGCAACGAAGAGCTGGAGAAAATGCACGACAAGGTGGCCCCCCTGGTCCAGAAAACAGCGGAGGCCGGTCAGGAAAGCGGTATTGCGGAGCGGGAACCTGAGTCGGGCCGCGGCCTTTCCTTTCAGCCGGGATCGCGGCCGCGGCGGCCTTTTTCCAAGAGTTTCGTGGACGAGGACACCCTGGATCGTCCCACCTTCCTGCGTAAGAACGAGAGTTGAGGGCCGGTTGGTACATCGGGTGGCGCTAACTCCCTGACTTGTATCTGCCTTGTAACTACTGTTTCAGAATTTGAGCCGCTAGTCCCATGGAACACATATTCTTTCGCATCTAACCCCTCCAAGCCTCCCCTTGTCAGGGGAGGCTTAAAGGCTTTCCCCCTGATAAGGGGGGATGGAGGGGGGTTGGACTTGTTACAGGGTGCTAGCCGCTTGCAACTGCAGCCAGGCGCCGACGGCGGTCGCGCCCTGCCCCCCCCTTTAGCTGCCACAAGGTGTGATGCGCCCGCGACATTCCTCTCAGTTGTCTGACTACCTTGCCCTTGAAACCGGGGGCTGGCGGAAGAAATGGAAGGGCAGGTTGCCCGTGGCCCTGCTCTTTCCAAACCATTACCGGCTGGGCATGTCCAACCTGGGCTTCCAGTTGGTCTATGACCTGGTTAACAGCCAGCCTGACCTGGTTTGTGAGCGCGTCTTTCTTCCTGAGAACCATGAGCCCCCGCTGTCCGTTGAGTCTAAACGACCGCTGCGGGATTTCCCCCTGCTGCTCTGTTCGGTAAGCTTCGAACATGATTACCTCAACCTGGTCCGCATGCTCCTGGCGGGCGCTCTTGAGCCCCTGGCCTGCCAGCGGGCCGCCTTCCCCATGCGGCAGCCTGGTCAGCCTCTGGTCATGGGCGGTGGCGTCGCCACCTTCATGAACCCGGAACCGCTGGCCCCCTTCATTGACCTTTTTGTCATCGGCGAGGCCGAGCCGGTTTTGCCGCGGATCCTGGATTTTATCCTCCAGCAGATGGAGCGCCTGGAACGGCGGGAACTGCTCTGGGAGCTGGCCAAGGGTTTTCCCGGCTGCTACGTGCCGGGCCTGTATGACATCGGCTATCATCCGGACGGCACCATCGCCAGCATGGCGGCGCCGGCGGGCCTGCCGACCCGGGTCGGCAAGGTCATCATGCAAGAGCCCACGCCGGCCGGTTACTCCCGCATCATGTCCTCCCAGGCCGAGTTCCGTGACATGTTCCTGGTGGAGCTGGGCCGGGGCTGTAGCCGCGGCTGTCGTTTCTGTGCCGCCGGCTTTGTCTACCGTCCCCCCCGTCTCTGGTCCGGCCAGGCGGTGGTCGACGCCTTGGAACGGCGGCCGGCTGGGGTCGAGCGGATAGGGCTCTTGGGTATGGAGATGGCGCGGCCCGTGGATCTGGACGCTATTACCAGCTATCTGCTGGCGGCAGGCTGCCGGTTGTCATTTTCGTCGCTGCGGGCCGATGCTGTTCAGCGCCCCGGCCTGCTTGAGCTGCTGCGGCACAGCGGTCTGAAGAGCGCCGCCCTGGCCCCGGACGGCGGTTCGGAGCGGCTGCGGCGCGTGATCAACAAGGGCTTTTCCGAACATGACGTGCTGGAGTCGGCCGCGGCGCTCTGCGAGGCCGGGGTGGCCAACCTGAAGCTCTATTTCATGGTCGGTCTGCCCACGGAAACGGCCGCGGATCTGGAGGAGCTGGTGGAGTTGACCAGGAAGGTGCGGGAACGGTTGCTGGCCGTGGGGCGGGCCCGAGGGCGGGTGCCCACCCTGACGTTGTCCATCAATTGTTTCATCCCCAAGCCCTGGACGCCCTTCCAGTTCGCGCCCTGCGCCTCGGTGGCGGTGCTGAAGGACGCCCTGCGTCTGATCCGCGGGAAGCTGGCCGGGCAGGCCAATCTGAAGATCCAGGCCGAACCGCCGGAGCACGCCTATTTCCAAGCCATGCTGGCCAGGGGCGACCGCCGGGTGGCCGTGGTGCTGTTGGCCATGGCCAAGACGGCGCGCAACTGGCGGCAACTGTGCCGCGACCTGGGTGTGGACCCGGCCTGGTACGCCATGCGGGAGCGGACCATGGCCGAGATTTTCCCTTGGGAAATCATCGACCACGGCATCCAGCGGGAGTATCTGTGGGCCGAGTACCGGAAGGCGCTGGCCGAGAGGGTCACCGAGGCCTGCGACCCCGTGCGGTGCCGACGTTGCGGGGTATGCGCCCCATGATGGTCGATAACGCCGCCACCCAGTTGAAGCCATTCCGGCTGGTGAAGTTTTTCACCTTCTCCGGCCTGGCCGTGGTTCTCATCTTCGCCCTGGTCCTCTCCTGGTTTATTTCCAAGCACACCAAGCGGGTGCTGCTGGAGCGCCGCGAGGCCTATGCCCAGGTTTTTGCCGAGAACCTGAACCACCAGGTCTTTCAGCAGTTTGTCATCCCCACCGTGTTGCGGTACGGCCGCATCGCCCTGCGCAATCCAGAGCAATTCCAGTTGCTCGACACCATCGTGCGCAACGTTACCCACGGCATGAACATCGAATCGGTCACTATTTTCGATTCCAGGGAGAATGTCACCTCCTACAGCACCGTGCCCGAACGTATCGGCCGGCGCGACGAGGGCGGGGTGGAGTATGAAAAGGCCCTGAAAGGACAGAACAACTCGGTGCTGTGTTCCACTGGCTCGCTCAGAAATCTCCTGCCCGGGTTGGCGCCCATCACCTGCCAGCTTCGGACCTATATTCCTTTCCGGCAGAAGAAACCCCTGGGCAAGGACACCGACGTCATCATGGGGGTCATCGAGATCGCCCAGGACCTCTCCGAGGAGCTGGATGAGATTATCCGCCTGCAAGGGATCATCGTGGTCGCCTCGGTTGGCATCATGTCCGCCCTGTTTGTCATTTTGCGCCTCATCGTGGCCAGGGCCGACCGGATCATCGAGGCGCGGGCCGAGGAACGGCGGAAGCTGGAGGAGAGGCTCTATGAATCAGAGAGGCTGGCCAACCTGGGCCGGATGGTGGCCTCGGTTTCCCATGAACTGAAAAATCCCCTGGGTATTGTTGGGAGTACGGCTGAGTTGCTGCGCAAGAGGCTGGAGGCCGTGGCCCCCGGCAACGGCCATCTGGCCAAGATCATTGTCGATGAAACCAGCCGGCTGGATGGCGTGGTGCGGGAGTTCCTTGATTTTGCCAGGCCCCACACCCCCAACAAAAAGGCGGTTTCAGTCAACAAGATGCTCGTGGCCGCGGCTGATTTCATGCAGGCCGAACTGAAGAAGCGCGGGGTGGTGCTGGAAAGCCATCTGGATGAAACGTTGCCGCTGCTCATGGCAGACTGGGATCTGATTTACCGGGCCTTTCTCAACGTCATGATCAACGCCGTACAGGCCATGCCCGAGGGCGGCAAACTTATTTTGACCACCCGCCGGCCGGCCGGCGGGGCGCCGGGCGCGGTGATCGAGATCCAGGATACCGGCGTCGGCGTGGGAGAAAACGAGCGGGAGCAGCTCTTCACGCCCTTTTTCACCACCAAGAACCGCGGCACCGGGCTGGGGCTGGCCATCGTCAAGAACATCGTCGACAACCACGGTGGCACCATTGCGGTGGAAAGCGAGCCTGGCCAGGGCGCCCTGTTCCGGATTATCTTGTAGGGTATGGGAGATATGGGAATTATGATACCTTGAGCTTTCACCTTTGAGCTTGCACCTTTTTCAGTGCCCCTCCCTGCCAAAGCGCTCCCATGCCTGCCGGTAGATGGCCAGTAGCCTCTCCTCCAGTTGTAGCCGATAGCGTTCGATGTCATCTTTTCTCAGTTCGGCCGGCACCCGCATGGGCGCGCCGCAGATCAGAAACAACCGGGCAAAAGGCCTGGGCAGGATGGTCCGGTCCCAGGAGTTGAAGGTGAAGTAACGGTTGGCGCTCCAGGCGATGGGCACGATAGCCTGGCCGGTGCGGCTGGCCAGCAGGATGGCGCCGGCCTGCACTATCAGCGGCGGGCCCTGGGAACCGTCGGCCACAATGGCGCCGCTGCGGCCCTGGGCCATGGCGGCCGCCATTTTTTTCAGGGCGGCCAGGCCGCCCTTGCCCCGGGAGCCCCGCACCGTGGCAATGCCCAGCGCGTGCAGCAGTCTGGCGACATACTCGCCATCGGTGCTGCCACTGACCATGGCCACCGCGGACATGCCCCGGCACAGGTGCAGGGTGTAGAACACCGAGTAATGCCAGAAGGCCATGATGCAGTGGGCGTCGCCATTGGGGTGCAGTTTTTCCAGGCCGACCTTCTCCACCCGGCAGGAGTTGAACAGCAGCCAGCTCACCAGCCGATAGAGGGGCGGGACGACGCACGGCAGCAAGCGCCCGAGCAGTTTCTTGCCTACAGCCATTGCAGCTCCTTCTCCCGCATAATTTTGATCCGGTCGCGCAGGGCGGCGGCCTTTTCAAAGGCCAGCGCCTCGGCGGCCCGGTACATCTCCTTCTCCAACGTCTTGATCTCCCGCCGCAGTTCAGCTATGGAGGCATAGGTTGTTTCAGGCTCGGCCGCTGCCGGCACGGTTACGTAATCTTGCTCGTAGACCGTGGCCAGGATGTCCTTGATCGAGGAACGGATAGTGGTGGGCGTGATGCCGTGTTCCTGGTTAAAGGCCGCCTGCAGGGCGCGGCGGCGGGTGGTCTCCGCCATGGTACGGGCCATGGAGTCGGTAACCTTGTCGGCGTACATGATCACCGTGCCGGCCACATTGCGCGCCGCCCGGCCGCAGGTCTGGATGAGTGAACGTTCCGAGCGCAGGAAGCCCTCCTTGTCCGCGTCCAGGATGGCTACCAGCGACACCTCCGGGATGTCGAGGCCTTCGCGCAGCAGGTTGATGCCCACCAAAACGTTGTAGTCGCCCTGGCGCAGGTCGCGGAGCAGTTCCATACGCTCCAGGGTTTTGATATCCGAATGCAGGTAGCGCACCGCCACTCCGAGGCCGTTGTAATAGTCGGTGAGATCCTCGGCCATGCGTTTGGTAAGGGTGGTGATCAGCACCGCCTCGTGGCGCTCGGTGCGGAGCCGCACCTCGGCCAGCAGGTCGTCCACCTGGTTGGTGGCCGGCCGCACCTCGATTTTCGGGTCCATGAGGCCGGTGGGCCGGATGAGTTGTTCCGCCACCCGGCCGGCCGCCATTTCCATCTCATAGTCGCCGGGCGTGGCCGATACATAAATGGTCTGGTGTAAGCGGGCGCGGAATTCTTCGAATTGCAGGGGCCGGTTGTCCAGGGCCGAGGGCAGCCGGAAGCCGAACTCGACCAGGGTGGTCTTGCGGCTCCGGTCGCCGCGGTACATGCCGCGGACCTGCGGCACCGCGATGTGGGATTCGTCGATGAACAGCACAAAGTCATCGGGAAAATAGTCCATGAGGGTGGGCGGCGGCTCGCCGGGCTTTTGACCCGTGAGGTGACGGGAATAATTTTCGATGCCGTTGCAGTAGCCCAGCTCCTGGATCATCTCCAGGTCAAAGCGGGTGCGTTGATCCAGGCGCTGCGCCTCTACCAGTTGGCCATGGGCCTCGAACCAGGCCAAGCGTTCCCGCAGTTCCTGCTTGATGGTTTCCATGGCCACGGCCAGCCGTTCCTTGGAGGTGACGAAGTGGGAGCCGGGGAAGACGGTAAGTTCCGCCACCGAGTCCAGCACCTTGCCGCGCAGGGGATCAATGATGCGAATGGCCTCCACCGTGTCGCCGAACATCTCGATCCGCACCGCCCGGTCCTCCTCGTAGGCCGGGAAGATTTCCACCGTATCGCCTCGCACTCGGAAGGTGCCACGGTGGAAGTCGATCTCGTTGCGCTCGTAGAGCATGTACACCAGGCGCCGCTTGATGTCCTCCAGGGGGTAGTCGGCGCCCGTTTGCAGGAGGAGGTGCATGGCCTTGTACTCGTCCGGCGAGCCCAGGCCGTAGATGCAGGAAACCGAGGCGACGATGATGACGTCCCGACGGGTGAGCAGGGAGCGGGTGGCCGAGTGGCGCATCTTGTCGATGGCGTCGTTGATCGCCGAGTCCTTCTCGATGTAGGTGTCGGACTGCGGGATGTACGCCTCGGGCTGGTAATAGTCGTAATAAGAGACAAAGTACTCCACCGCGTTGTCCGGAAAGAGTTGCTTGAATTCGGCATAGAGCTGGGCGGCCAGGGTCTTGTTGGGGGCCAGCACCAGGGTGGGCCGCTGCACTCGGGCCATGATCTGGGCCATGGTGAAGGTCTTGCCCGAGCCGGTGACGCCCAGCAGCACCTGGTCCTGGGTGCCGGTCTCAAGGCCGGCCGTCAGGATGGCGATGGCCTGGGCCTGGTCGCCGGCCGGGGCAAAATCGCTGTGCAGGACAAAAGGGTTCATCGCTGCTCTCCGCTGAAGGCTACGCGCATGGCGGCCCCAGCTTACCCGGAAAAGCACGGGGCATCATCATTTTTTGGTGGGGTGAGGGGCCGGCATGAGGGTTACCCCGCCAAAAAAAGAAAGACAGGGCCGTGGGGGCGGCCCTGTCTTTCCGGGGGTGGGGGAGGGTTGGGGGGAGAAAGACTAGCTATTTCTTGCGGCGGATACCGACCAGGCCTAGCAGCCCGGAGCCGAGCAGCCAGGCGGCGCCGGGCAGCGGTACGGCTGCAGCCTGATAGGCTGCGGCTTGGCTGTCCACGCCGGCCTGGAACCAGATGACGTCGTTGGCTTTAGCGTTGAAGGAAAAGGAGATCGTGTCTACGGCGGTCGTGTTAGTCAGCAGTACCTCATTGGCGCCGAGATTGAACTTGCTTTGCTTACCGACCAACTGCTGGCCGGAAGTTGCATCATTGGCCCAGGTATTTGGGCCATAGACGTTGTTATTCAGGCTGGAATATTGCAGGTCGGCCCAGGCGCGCGTATAGCCGTAGGCAGCACCGGTGGAGGCATCCGCCCCGGTGGTGAAGGTGAAGGGGACCGTGAAGGTGATGGTGCAGTCATTGGTGCCTATCAGGTATTCAGCGCCGCGCTGGCTGCCCGCTTCGGCGGAGGAGTAAGAACCCTCGGCGACCGGCGTGGCGAGGGTGGCGGCGGTGAGGGTTGAGGTGGTCGTCTGGCCCAAGCCCTGGGCATGGCCGCTGTTTTCCACAGCCAGGGAGTCTGGCTGAGCAAAGTCTTGCACAGCAGCATTTTTGTCTTCGATGTGCCAGTAGCTCGGGTTGTTCCCCTCCCAGCTTTTCGCCAGCGAGGAGCTTTGGGTGTAATCAGGCATGGCGGTATAGTTGCCCCCCGTCGATACGGTGACTACCAAGTTGGACCAGTCCAAGCTTGCCGTGGCCGTCGATATCGTGGCGGCCGAGGCCATGTTTCCCGACCACAGGCCAACCAGGCAGGCGGCAGCGATGATTCCTGTTTTGTTTATATCTCTCATGATCTTTTCTCCTTTTGAGAGGTAGTGGGCGTTTAGTTGCCGGTTGCTGGCATCAGGCGCCGGGGCCAGGCATTGTTGGCATCTTGGGGGCAGATATTGCCGGCATTGCTGGGGCTGACATCGCTGGCATTGCTGGAGTCCCTGTCACCACGGGCGGCGGAGGTGGAGGCGTTGCCATCACCACGGGCGGCGTAGGCGCAATCGGTGGTGCCCCCGGCGGAATGGATGTCACGGGCGGCGGAGGCACCTCCACTGCTCCCGGCGGGATGAATGTCACCACCGGCGTTGGCACAACCACCGCCGCCGACGGGATGGAAGCCACGGACGAAGGCTCTGCGGTAGAAGGGGATACAGCCGACGACGTCACTGTGTCAGTGGCGGATGCAACCGGCGCCGATTGCGCTGGCATTGGCGGGCGGACCAACTCAAAGACCGGCAGCACTGGCTCAATTATATCTTGCGGCGGCAGCGGCTGCGGCAGCGGGTCTTGGCGATAGTCTGGCGTGCCCGCCGAGTTCGGATCGACATTCAGGGCCACGGGCCCGGCGGCCGGGGCAATGCCGCTGTTCCAGTAGCCCCACTCGAAGGCCGACTCCTTTTTGTCCTCGGCGCCCATGGCATTGGGAGTCTGCGGGACAGTCAGCGCCAACCCGAGGGCCGCGCCTAGCAAGAATATCTTTTTCATTGTTGTTTCCTCCATCTTTGGCGGTCGTTTTAACGTGCTTAAAGGCACACATCTTTTTTCGTTTGTCGCAGGTAACCGGATTATCTTGCCCGCCACCCTTGGTCAAAGTGTAAAGCAATATCCGTGCCAATGGGCACATGTGTTGTTTTGTTATAGTTTTTTCAATGGGTTGTGCTGGTGGTTGGAGCGAAAGAGGGCGGCGCACCTGGCAAAATTTTCCGGTGTTTCGTCCAGGTTGGT
>MNYK01000080.1 GCA_001873115.1 Desulfobacterales bacterium CG2_30_60_27
GAAAATCACGTAGTCAAAAACCGTGCCATTGACCGTTTGACCGAAGGTGACCGTCACCCTGGCGTTGCGTTTCACCGCCTCCAGCTTGGCCTTCTGGAAATTGGAGACCATGTTGCGGGCCGCCTCTTTAAGCTGATAGTCGGGATAGGAACTCACCAGGGCTGGAATGGCGATGGCGGACAGGATGCCGATGATGGCGATGACCATGACCAATTCTGTCAGAGTGAAACCGCGCTGCCGCCGGCCTGATTGTTCCGCGATTCTCCCCATATTCTGCAATGATCCCATGCCGCTGTCCCTTTCGCAAGCCTTGCCAAGGAAGATTCTCCTGCCCCGCCCCTGCCCTTTCATGCCAGTATACAGCAATTTCCGTTCCAACTTGATCGGCATGCCAATACTACGCGGCCCACATCATGGTGCCAGTCTTAGGCAATTGGGCATTTAGGCGCCATAAAAAAAATTGCGCCCGCGCCCCAAACAGCCTAACCCGATTCCCCAGCGCGCCCCTTTGCCCGCCATGCTGCGCATTTTCTGTCGATTCCGTTGCCTGCTTATTAATAAAGTTAATAATAATAAATTATTTCTCATTATTCCAGCAAATTATGATTTGTAAACTTATGTGGCAATCGGGAGTGGGCAGTGGGGAGTGGGGAGTAGGAGGTGGGAGGGAAGAGCTGAAGGCTGATCGCAGCCCGCTGCGCACCTGGCATCGTGTCCGGTTGTGTTATATAATGAAAAAATCAGCCGATGAAACCCGCTTTCTGCTGACAGGCAGGTCAGAGGCGGGGCGGGTCTTGGTTGTCTCTCACATGGACAGGGAGGAGCTGACCCGGATCATGTCAGCACGTGAAGCGACACGAAAGGAGCGAAATTTTTATGAAGAAAGCCGCTAAAGCACCTGATGATTTGAGGTCGGAATATGATTTTGCTTCGCTGCCCGGGGGAGTAAGTGGCAAGTATGCCGCCCGCTATCGGCAAGGGGTGAATATCGTCAAACTTGACGATGACGTTTCCGCCGCCTTCCCGGATGCAAAGGCGGTCAATGACGCCCTTCGTTCCCTCATGCGGATCGCACAGACCAAAGTGAAACATGCCTGAGGGATGTCATTTTTTTTGTTTCAAAAGCCAGAGCTTGAAAAATGGATCCTGGAAGGTATATCTTCCACCTTCAATCCTGTCCGTCACGTTCTTCAGCCACAGTCCGGCCAACGCTTTCTGTGCCGCGGAGGCAACGAGCCCATGCTGGCCCAGCACATCCTTGCTGTACAGTTCGGTCGGCTCCGCCGCCAGGATCAGCGCCATCTTCTGTTGCGTGAGCGAGAGGATGTCCCAGGACATACTGTATTGGTAGTCTTCCCGCGCCAGGACAACATCGAGGGCCTGCCCCAGGTCACGGTCATGGACCATGGTGCTCACGATACTCCACAACGCATGACATAGATGCTGCACCAGATACGGGCATCCGGCCGCCAGCGTCACGATCTTGCTGATCTGTTTGCTGGAAATTTTCTTGCCGGTGTCGGCAAACTTCCCGGCAATAAAGCCCTGCCAATCCTTGCCCGGTATGCCGTCCAGGTGCATGGTTTTAACCGACTGATAAAAAGGCCTCCCCGCGTCGCCGAACATCCGCAGCAGAATACTCTTCTTGCTGCCGGCAAAAACATAGGCCACATCCCGGCCGTGGGTCTGGAAATACGACCGCAACTTGGCCTCGATCCCGAGCTTGGCGGTTTCCTGAAATTCGTCGATGATAACGATGAACGGTTCTTTTTCCTTCCTGGCATAGGAAAAAGGCAGGGTAACCACCTGTTCCAGCGAAACCTGTTTTTCTTTCACACCGACATCCAGGTGATAGGCAAAATCAGCCAGGGCGCCTGCTTGCTTGATGCTGAAGGACAAATTGAAGCCGAGCCGGTTTTTGATCGTTTCGATAGCGCGCTCTACCCCGCCAAGTTCGCGGGCAAAGGCGTTGAAATACTCATCCGCGAATTCGGCCACGTCCAGCACCCGGCTCACGTCGACATACATGCACTTGATGCCTTCCTGCTTGCGGGCCGCCCGAAAAACCCCCAACATGGATGTTTTGCCGTATCGCCTGGAGGCCAGGACAAGAACATTCTGGCCAGAAAGAGCATCCGCTTGCAGTTCGGCCAATTCTACTCCCCGGCCACAGAAATCAGACCCAGAAACCGTGCCCCCAAAAACAAAAGGGTTGTGCTGGCTATTTTTATTCTTCATAGCGTAACGCTCACCATTCGTATTTTTATATACCGCAGAGCATAACGCTAATGTAGTATATTTTCTTTATTCTTGCAAGCGTAAAGAATTGGGAGTGGGGAGTAGGGAGTTCGCTGAAAGCAGGGTGCGCCGTGCGCACCATGTGCGTAATGGGATGGTGCGCACGGCGCACCCTACGGCTGACCGCTGACCGCTGAAAGCTGATCGCTTAAATCATTCCACCGTCATATCCTTCCAGTAGCGCAAACCGCTGCGCACCTTGAAGGCAGGGGTGAGGGGGAGGTCGGCGAGCTCGCCGGTGCTTTGCTGGATGTAGGCGGTGATCGAGCCGTCCGCCTCCTGGCCGACATGCAGGGCCGGGCAAGCAGGTTGGCCCTGGCCGAGATCCAGGGTCTCCTTGACCCGGGGCATGGGCGCCTTGATGTCGGGCAGGATGACGTCCTCGACGCCGTTGTCAAAGACCGGCCGCTTGTAGGCGGTACCGGTTTCAAAGTACAGGGCATGGAGCGCGCCGCGACCACCGTAATCGCAGGGCGCCGGGCTGGGGGCAAAGGTGGTGAACAGGGCGAGGCCGCCGGAAATTACCGGCTTGGCCAGCGCCCGCTCGCCGGGGGTGACCAGTCGCCGTTGCCAGCCGTTCTTTTGCCGCTGCGCGCGGAGGAGGTGTGTAAAATCGCCATAATAGCCGAGGTCAACGGTCCGATACACCCCGCCCCCGGCCATGACCATGAGCCCAGCGGCATCCAGGAGCGTATCGCCGCTCACGGTGAGGGCCGTATCGGCGTTGTGATAAAAGCTGTCGTCAAAGAAGCCGGCCGGGTCGGGCCGGTGTTCCTGATTAAAGAAGGGGTCCATGACGCCATACAGGTACTCCTGGTCCTTGCTGGTCCGGTCCGCCAGGCTGAAGTAGCGGCCCGTGCCGAAGTAGATCCACACCCTTTTATCGAAATCCAGGCTCAGGGCCGGCGGGGCGGTGACCGGCCGCGGCGCGGCAAAGATCTTGGTCAGGCGCCAGGGGTGGGCCAGGTCCAGGGGATCAGAAACATAGGCGCCGCCCGTGCTGCTGCCATAGGCAACCCCGCCACAATCCCCGGCCGTGCATACCCAGGGGACCGTCACCTTGTAAAGCGCCCCGGCGCTGGCGCCGTCGGCCTCCTCATGGGCCTCGGTCAGGTAGATGGCGTCCACGTTATAATTGAGGCCCATGTCAAAGCCTGCGGCCCCGCCCAGGAAGGCCTTGGGGTCATCAGTGGCGAAGAGCCAGTCGTGCGCCCCGTGGCGGTAAGGCTCGCCCGTGGCCAGATCGATGATATAGACATGGCCGTTCTTTACGCTTTGGCCGTTGAAGCCGGCCAAGCTCCCCTGGTCGGCGCTGGGGCCGGAGCCCAGGACGAGAAACCACTTATCGTCTTGGGTCTTGGTCTTGAAGTCCAGGGGACCCACCTTGATAATGGCCGGGGTACAAGTGGTGAGCCCCAGATCCTCGTAGCTTTTCTCCCATAACAGGCGCGGGGCGCGCGGCTTGGTGATGTCGATGGCGAAATAGCTCGAAACAAAGCGCCGGGTGACGTCGTTGCCGTCGTGGTTGAAGTCGTCCGTCACCTCGATTTCCTTGCCGCCCAGGCCCAATCCGCCTATCAGCACCGTGCCCCAGCCATCGGGATGCACGTCATCATCAGCGAAAATCCTGGCATCACCCACCTTGGGCGGCAGATCCACATAGTAGACGTGGCCATAGTCCTGCCTGGCCAGCCACTTCAGGTGGGGCAGCAGGGCCTGGGGAATATAGGCCCACAGCTCGGCGCCGATGGTCTCCCCGGCCCCGGCGCCAGCCGGCTTTATAAATTCTCGCCCTTCGGCGTCATATAGCCAGGAGGTAAAGGCGTGCAGCATGCCGTCGTTGGCCCCCGCGTAGACCATGGTCTCCCGGCCAAGGACGTTGGCGGCACCCTGCTCCCGGCGCGGGGTATATTTTTTGGCATAGGCCTCATAGGATAAATCTCCGTAGAGCAAGCCGAAACGGTCGGGCGGGCCGGCCACGCTCACCGGCGTGGCATGGATGATATCCCCCAGCTTCAGGGTGCGGCCGTTAATGGTCCGGTTGCGCACCTGGGTGGCGCCCGCCAAGCCCGTGTCCTGGCCGCGGATGTAACGGATGAGGTTGGCGGCCCGGTCGCCAGGGCTCTCGCCCAGATAGCCCCAGGCCCCGCCATCCTTCACCCCGAGATAGGGCCGGATGGCGGTGGCGTTGGCATTCGCAAAGGCGGTGAAGGTGGCGTTGTCCAGGCTGGTATAGATCGTCCGGTCCTCGGGCGGGGTAGCGGCCAGCACCGCGCCCGCCTCCCACACCGGCCGCAGGTCGGCCATGGCCACGGCGGGCAGGGGCGTATCGTTTTGCAGGTCCGGGTAGGGAGATGCGGCCGACACCGCATAGCGATCCACCAGGGTGTTGCCCTGCTCGTCCACCCGGTAGCGGAGCACGCGATCGTCGGCAACCTCCAGCCGGCGGTCCTGATTGGTGTCCTCTCGCGGTAATCCCCTTGGATCCACCCAGAGCGCCTGGAGGGATCCGACCCAGGTGGCGGACTCCAGGCTGCCGCCATCCAAAGACCCCTTGGTAAGCCGTGGCGCAAAGGAGGCCTGCACCACATTGCCCTCCCCGGTGGAGGAGGTGGCGAGCATGGACACGGTAGTACCCGAGGCCGTCTTGGCGAGGATAGCGGCGATGGCGTTCTGCAGGGCGCCCTCCAGTCGCGCCCCGTCGCTGGCCTCGAAATAGGCGTCTGGCAGGCCGTCGTTGTTGGCATCCCACTCCTGATGCAGATCCGGCTTCTGGTTGTTGTTGCTGTCCGCAAAGCCGCCGTTACGGGCCGCGTCCTGCATGAGCTGGCGGGCGGCGGGCTCATTGCCAAAGGTAAAAATGGGGTAGAGATCAAGGTGCTGTTCGCCCGCCAGGTCGGGGCGCAGATCAACCGTGTGGGCATAGAGGGCCAGGTCGTCTAAAAAATCCGTGCCGCCGGCGGCGGAGTCGCAATTATTGCCAGTGTCTTCATCACAGGCAGTATGGTCGCCGTCGTCATCGTAATCCTTGTATGCCGCCGGGATCTTGCTGTCCTTGGTCGAGACGCCATCGCTCAACAGGATGACAAAACCGCGGGCGCAGGGCACGAATTCCTCGCCATTGTAATAGGGATCCTGCTCAGGGTTACCGTGGGGTATCACCTGGCTCGGATAGTCCAAACCGGCCTGCACATCCTGCTGCCGGAAATACTGCATGGCCACATAAAAGGCCTCGGCCAGGGGCGAGCGGGTGTCCGCGCCGGTATTCTGGAGATCGGCGCCGATGGACTGGATCGCGGCGCCAATGGGATTGGCGATGAAGCCGCCGGAGCCGTTGACACCGGTGCCTTGGTTGAAGAACTCGTTGCCCCAGCGCGCCAGATCACCGACATGCTGCAGCACACCGGCCAGATTGTGTTCAAGAAAATCGTTAGGCTCACAGGCCTCCTGCTTGTCCACCGCGATCGGGTAATGCGCTCCCTGGGCAAAGGGGTTGCTGTCCTGGCTCACAAAAAGTTCGCCGGCCGCCAGGCCGTAATAATAGCTGCCAGGATACGGCGACCCCGCCGCGCCGCCGTTCAGGTTGCTGTCATAGAATTTGATAAAGGTTTGCCCGGCCTGGCTCGGCACTTCTCCGTACACGGTTTGGTGGCCGGCGCCGGCCGGGGCCGTGGCCCGCCCACCCATGAGGACCTTGCGGGCCACATCGATGCGCCGCATGGTCGCCCAGTTCAGCCAGTTGCCGTCCCACAACTGCTCGGCCTGCACATGGGCATTATCGAGGCAGGCGAGGGCGCCGGTGGTATCCGCCACCTGCCAGGCATTGATGCAGGCGTCGCCCTGGTACTGCATCTTGCGGTATTTATGCACGAACCGGGCGCCGCTAAAATGATAGAACCAATCCGCATTGAAGTAGCCATAATAGCTCCGGCAGTCCCCGGCGCAGGCGGGCGGGCCAATATAGGGCTCGTCAGGCACCAGGCCGGTGGCGTCGGGCGGGGAGCCGTAGGCGTTGAGATTCATAGACAGGGAGTTATCCAGGATGATGAGGATATTCGGCTTGGCGGCATTGGCCAAAAAGGGCGGCAGCAGCGTATAGGTAACCATGCTGGGCTCCGCGGCCAGTACCGGCCCGGCCGCCAGCAGCACGGCAAGCAAAACCACCCAGGGCCGTCTTGTCATGATTCACAAACCCCCGGCCGTGTCCGGAATGAACCGGTAGATGGCCACGATATTGGCCGAGGTCTTCTTCAGGCCGGCGCCGAGCGCATCCAGGGAATAGAGGATCTGCGCCCCGGAGGGACCGCCGGCCCCCACGCCTGCCACGCCGACGCCGAACTCCGACCCGCTGCCGCCAAGGCTTTCCTGGCCGAGCCGTTGGATGTTGATGTCAACCTTAGTGTCGCCATCCAGGGTAAAGGCCAGGGCCGTCTCCGGCGGGGCATCGGGGTCGGGCGGGTCGGTATACCCCATGATTTCATCATAAAACCAGGGGGCAATGATGCTGAAATTCGGGTTGTCCGGCGCCCCCAGTTCCGCCAGGGCCCGGCCGATCACCTTGGGCGTCACGTAAACCCCCGAGTCGCCGGCCGCAAAGGCCTGCTCATGGAATTTATCCATGCCGGCCACCTGCAGCTCGACCGTGCTCGTACTGGTGGCCATGACCCCGACCACCACCACCAGCAGCATGACCAGGAGGACGGTGATCAGGATGAAGCCCCGCTCCCCCCGTTCCGCCTGTAGCGGCAAGGGGGGAGCAGACTGTAGCGGTTTAGACTGCAGGTGTTTAGGTTGATAATGAGAAATATCCATGGCGGATCTCACGGGTAATGGTCTTGAGTCGTTTCTTGCATATTCTTAACAGACTACAGTCTAACAGTCTAAACAACCTGCGCGGTTCCACCGCGCCCCTCACTGCCCCAGTGCGATGATCCGGTCAACCTGCACGGTTTTCTTGAGGCCCCGGTCCATGCCGGTTACCGTGATGGTCACGGTCTTGGTAGCGATTTCCGGGAAATTGTCCCGCACCTTCCAGGTGGTCTGGGTGTTCCCCTGGACCACCTCGGGTAACGGCTGCCCGGGCGGCAACTGCCGCAGATCGACATGCGGATACGGTCGATCCAGCAGCACTTCCTGCTGCCGGGCCGCCACCACGGTGGCCTCGCTGATCACCCGGGCCGTGGCATTGGTCCGGATGGCGGCCACCTGCATGCTGGCGGCGGCCAGGATGCCGATGGCAAACACGGTCACCGCCATCAGCACCTCCATCAGGGTAAAGCCAGCCGCGTTACGTACTTTCATTGCCGCACCAGCCCCATATTCCGGCAGTCCACCACCGTCTCCAGCAACTGACGCCGGAAATGGTCATTGACCGTCACCACCTGTTGGCCCAACACATAGGTGCCGGTGTTGGTATAGTGCCAATCCGGCAGGCTGGCCCGGGCCAGCAGCCAGATGCGCACGGCGCGCACGTCTCCGGGGTGCATGGCGATGCCGGTATGGCTCCCAGCCATGGCCTGCACGGGCGGCGGCGGAGCACCTGCGGCCAGCGCGAGCAGGTCATCGGTGTTAATGAAGCCGTCGCCATTGTTGTCCAGATCATCCCATTCGCCGTCATCATTGGTGTCCACCGCCCAGATCGTGGTTTCGCCGGGATCCTGCACGTGGTTATTGTTCAGGTCGTTAAAGTCGAGGGAGCCGTTGCCGTTGGCGTCAAAGGCGTAGGCAAAGCCCACGGCGTGGATGTTTTCGGCAATGGGCTGAAAGCCGCCGCCGGTATTGCGGCCCAGGTTGGCGGCGCCATCGTCGGCAATGCCGTCGGCCGGCTGCACGTCAATGCCGGAGCCAAAACCAAAGGCCACGATCTCGTTAGTCTCGGTGTTGGGCGGCTTGGGGTCGGGGTCCACCACCACGCCGTTTTCGTTGCTGTCCATGGAGATCTGAAGCTGGCGGGCGGTGGCCTTCAGAACCGAGGCCGGAGTAGGCTCCCGCCACGCCCGCAGGGTGGGGTCGTAGCCGGCCATGCGGAGCTCGCGAGCCATGATGTTCATGGCCGCGCGCAGATTCTGCTGCATCTCCACCACCTGATCCTGGGCCAGGTAACTGGCATGTTGGGACTGCAAGGAGGAGTAAACCGCAGCCAGAACCAGACTGGCCACCACCAAGGCGATCAGCAGTTCCACCAGGGTGAAGCCGGTGGCATTGTGCAAAGGCATTTGGTTCATTTATGTTTCTCAGTTTTTGATCGGACTGATCTGACTGATCGGACCGATCGGACCGATCGGATTGGTCCGACAGGTCCGATAATGCGAACTCAACCCGCCTTCAGCCGCACCCGGCCGGCAATGGACAGCTCCAGCAGCAGGGCCATGGAGTCTTCGCCAACAATCCGCAGTCCGGCGTGGCCCAGGATAAGCGGCAGGCCCCGCGGGGTGTAGCCGGTGCGTACGCCTTCGGCGCCGCCAAAATTCGTTTCAAATATGGCAATTCCCTTGGGCATCCGGACCGTGATCAGGACCGGCTCGCTGCCGTTGCGGATGCCATCCGCCGCCTCGCCGCCGGGGCCGTCGCCGTTGTCCAGAAAGATCTCGTAGCTGTTCACCGGGTCGGGGGAAAAGACAATGCCGACGTTTTCCCCGGTGCGCACTGCCTCCGCCTTGGCCTTGTTGCATAGGCACATCAGGTCCCGCGCCGCCCCCCGCAGACGATAATGGGGGATGGAGCGGGCAATGCCGGGCAGGGCAACCGCCGCCATGATGCCCATGATCGCCAGCCCCACCAGTAACTCGTGCAGGGTGAAACCGCCCTGACGCCCGCAAGACGACTTGCCCAGATTTTTTTCGACCCGCACAGCGATTCCCATCGATTTTCTAACATTTAGAAAATGTTTATCATTAAATAATAAGCCACCAATAAGTTATACAGAATAATCACGAAATATTTTTGCAGTCGCAGGGTGCGTCGTACTCACCATACGCTTAAATAGTGGGCACAACGAACCATGCCGAACTACGGAACCATCAATATTGCCGGCGGGTTGGTAAAACCACCGACAAAACTCCCTTGTTAAGTTATACAACTTTTGTATTCCCTATCAGATTAAAATAATCATTGCAAGCATTTTTTTTAGGTGCCCCTTTCCTTGGTCCGAGCTGACAAAATACGTCATGCGACTGACAAAATTTGTCACTAACCCCTGCCCCCAATCACCTCAACGCCAGACACACCAAGGCCACAGGCGCCAATAATTTTATAATAACCAATTGAGATAACATAAGTTTTAATATTTTTTACTCAACCTCCTCTCGGTTGGCACAAGACTTGTAGTACAACGTGACCGAGATCAAACAGTTTAAAGCTGAGCTGAGCAGCTTGCCTGCTCAAACGAAACGTATGCCCTTGTGGTATAAAATTACATAGGACCAATCGGGGGATAGGGGGCGGCGGACATTGTGTCCGCGCCAAGGATTTTTTCGGGTAAGGAGAAGCAACCATGATACAGATTCACAAGAAAGAGCAAGGTTTCACCCTGGTGGAGTTGATGATCGTTGTCGCGATCATCGGCATCCTGGCGGCCATCGCCATCCCGCAGTTCGCGGCATACCGGATCCGGGGTTTTAACTCGTCAGCATTGAGTGACATGAAAAATTCCGCTACGAATGAGGCGGCTATGTTTGCTGATTTCCAATCATTTGGCATCTCAGACCCCGCAGGCGTGGTAGGCCCGCCGACCGTTTACACCGGTAGCCTTGGTGGTCCGGGCATACTTTGCATAGGACCAAATGTTCCACCCGCACTTAATACCCTTACCTTTACTGATGCAGCCGGCACCTTCCGCGGTATTATTATCGGCCTTGGTAATGGTGTCGGCCTGGTTGCCTCAACCGAAATCTGGGCAGCGCCAGCAACTACCGCCTCCAGCGTTACCCTGATCGCCAAGCATACCAATGGTGACACCTACTATGGTTTTGACAGCGATAACTCCGCCACCTATCAAGATCTGAATGATGGTTCTGCCGGCACCGCCTTGGTTGCCGGACTGGAACCAGTATCCACCCAAAATGTTGACAATTATAACGCTTTTGCAGGACCTTCCGGTGCGAACTTTGTAGTAAAGTAAAAAAAGTACAAAGTTACGGCAACCTGAGTTAGTATAAGGTTGATTGCAACTTAAAGGACGGTTGTTAAAAAGGTATCGGGCACGTAAACTGCCTGATACCTTTTTGTTTGCCCAGCGAAGCGGCGAGAGCAACGGGGACGGGGAGAGCAACGGAGCAACGGGGACGTTGTTTACCTATTGACTTTAAATCACAACCCTGTTAATTTCCACGCATGCCTCGCAAAGCCCGCCTCGACATGCCCAATCTGCTCCAGCACGTCATCGTGCGCGGCATTGAAAAACGCGCCATCTTCCTCGACAAAAAAGACTACGCCTTTTTTTGCCAATACCTAGCTACCGTGCTTGAAGAGACCCGCACCGAGTGCTTCGCCTGGGCCTTGATCCCAAACCATTTTCACCTGCTGGTTCAGCCCATGGAAACACAGTTGAGCCTGTTCATGCGCCGACTGCTCACTCGGTATGCGGTCAATTTCAACCTCCGACACCAGCGCTCCGGCCACCTGTTTCAAAACCGCTACAAGTCCATTGTCTGCGAGGAGGAAACCTACCTTCTGGAACTGGTGCGGTACATCCATTTGAACCCCTTGCGCGCCGGGCTGGTCCCGGACCTGGACGCCCTCGGTCATTACCCCTGGAGCGGCCACGCCGGGCTCATGGGCAAAGAACCATTGCCCGGCCAGGCGGTGGAAAAAGTTTTGCAACTCTTTGGCAGCAAGCCGGACGCGGCCAGAAAAAACTACCTCCGGTTTATTGAAGATGGCATTGCCGACGGCCGACGGCCGGAACTGGTTGGCGGCGGCCAGCGCCCCACCCCGGAGAACCCGGACGAATTCTCACAGAAAAATCTTGACAGCCGTGTGCTTGGCGGCGATGTTTTTTTGGAGCGTTTGCAACAGGAAAACGCCCTTGCTACGCGGATCGGCAAGACGATCCCGCTACCTGAACTCCTTCAGCACGTTGCCGACCTGTTTGCGGTGCGCCCTGAAGAACTACGGTGGCGGAGCAGAATCAACCCTGTTTCTGAGGCCCGCGCAGTGTTCTGTTATGCCGCGATCCGGCTTCTGGGGTGCAGCGGCCCCGCGGTGGGCGCGGTGCTATCCATGGGCCGGGCTGCAGTTAGCCGGGCGGCACGACGCGGGGGGGGAATCTTGATGGAACAGACGACAATCCGGGAAAAACTGGAACGAAGGCTTAAAGTAACTAAGTAAACAACGTCCCCTTAATAGGAGTCTTCCTTGATTACCTTTTCAAGTGTCTGGAAAACCTATGCCAAGGAGATCACCGCCAAGGCCCACACCGCGCTCGGCGGGGTTTCCTTTTCACTGGCCAACGGCGAAACCCTTGGGCTGATCGGCGCCAACGGCGCCGGCAAGAGCACCTGCATCAAGCTGGTCATGGATTTCATCCGGCCGGACCAGGGCAGCATCACCGTCTTTGACGACCAGCCGCGGAACCACCTGCTGCGCCGACGCATCGGTTACCTGCCCGAAACCGCCAGTTTCCCTGCCAACCTGACGGTCCTCGACATGCTGCGCTATACCGGCGCCACCTGCCAGATGCCACCCAAGGCTATCCGTGACAAGGGTGCCAAGTTGCTCACCCGACTCAATCTCTGGGAGGCCAGGAAACGACCGCTGCGCGATTATTCCAAGGGCATGCAGCAGCGCGCCAACTTCGCCATCGCCCTGCTCCACGACCCGGAACTGCTCATCCTCGATGAACCCATGAGTGGCCTGGACCCCATCGGCCGGGCCGACATTCTGGCGCTCATCCTGGAACTGAAACAGCAGGGCCGCTCCATCCTCTTCTGCTCGCACATCTTGGAGGACGTGGATCGGGTGGCGGGCCGGGTACTGCTCCTGCATCAGGGCAAAAGCCTTTTCGAGGGCGCTCCCGCCGCCCTCTGCGAGCAGACCGGAAGGGCCACGCTGGCCGACGGGTTTCTCAAGCTGGTCCAAGGGGAGAACGTCCATGCCGCATAAATTCCGCCGCATCCTGGCCCTGGCCCGCCTCCTGGTTTTGGATGGCCTGCGGCGCCATGCCTTGCTGGGGCTCATCGCCCTGTCCTTGGCCGCCGAGGCCGGCGGCCTGCTGTTCTTCGATTTTGTTTCCCGCGATATCGGCCGGGCCTCCAGTGATTTTGTTATTTCCATCGCCTGGATCACCGGCTTCATCTTTCTGTTCTTCCACGCCGTGCAGGTGATGGCCTTGGACGAGGAACGCCGCGTCATTTACTCCCTCGTCGCCCGCCCCATCTCCCGGGGCGAATACGTGCTGGGAATTTTTACCGGCCTGGCCTTCCTGCTCTTCCTGCTCAATTTTCTACTCGGCGGTCTTGGTCTTGGCACCCTGCTGCTGATCAAGGGTATGGTCGCCCCCGTTTACTTCAGCCACTTATCGCTCGGTGCTTTTCTGCTGGCCTGGACCGGCCTCTTCACCATGCAACTGATGCTCCTGGCCGTGATCCTGCTCTTCTCGGGCCTGATACGCGGCAACTTTCCCGTTCTCCTCGTATCCCTTTCCTTCTATGCCATTTGCTCGGGCCTGCCAGTGGTGCGGGAATCGGTGGCGCAGAAAATGACCGCGTCCGTTGACTTGGCCCGCCTGAGCAAGCTCCTCCTGGGCCTGACCGCCGTATTCCCCGATTTTCACCGGCTGGATTTCAAGAATTTCATTGTGGCCGCGGACAGTTTTCCTTCTCTGGATCTGCTGCTGACCGGTTTCGGCCTTGCCCTTGCCTACACCACGATCTTTCTGTGGCTGGCCGCCGTGGTCTATCAGCGCCGGGATTTGCAATGATCCGCAAGATTTTCCTTTTCTGCTGCCTGCTCCTGGCCTACGGCGGGCTGTTTCAGCACCAGGAACGTCTGTTCCGGGAAGAGCCCCTGGAGCTTGCCTTCCCGCTCGCGGCCAGCATCCAGAAGGTCGCCCTCGGCTATCTGCGGCAACTGGGCGGCGAAATGCTCTTTATCAAGGCCAACGTTTTCCTGGGTGGCGTCAAACCCGGTCGCGACCCTTACGACTACGCCGAAAGCCTGAGCAAGCATTTGGACGGCGCCGCGGACCTGCACCCACCCTTCGTGGACACCTATTACCTCTGCAACGCCATGCTGCCTTACATCGGCCCTGATTATGCCATGGAGGCCAATCGCATTCTTGAAAAGGGCATGGCCGCCATGCCGGATAATCTCATCTTGCCGTTTTTCGTGGGCTTCAACTTTTTTTATCACTTGAATGAACCCATCGAGGCCGCGCGCTACCTGAAAATCGCCTCGGAAAAACCAACCGCCCCCTCGTGGCTCGGCCACCTGGCCAGCACCCTGGCCGCCGAAGGCGGTGACATCAAGGGCGGCGTAATCTGGCTTAGGGGCATGGTGGCGACCGAGGAAGACGAAAAAATTCGGGAGCGCTACCAGCAAAGCCTGGCCGTTTTCGAGCAGGCGGCGAACGTGCAGCAGGCCATCGAACTCTACACCGCCCGCCACGGCCAACCGCCGCCCGACCTGCCGGCCCTGGTGCCGGAGTTTGTGGCCGCGATCCCGCCATTTCCCGCCGACTATGAGCTCTCCTACACCCCGCCCACCCTCAGGCTTCTGCGGCCCCATATCGAGGAACAACTCAAAAAACGCCAGCAAGCCGCGCATTCCTGATCGGCATGACGACTTGTTGCGCGTGCATCATCCTTGCTTTTAACAATCCCGCAATCTGACCCTGATGACCAACAATACCAGGGAATCGAAAGAATTGACGGGCTGCGTCTGGAAAACTGGGTGCGGTAACTACTCAGGTTGCGGCTTGACTTATTAGTTCGTTTAACGTACAGTATTCCTGTACATAAAATTCTGCCAGAGGACGCCAATGTCAATCCAGACCACCTATACCGATGCGCGCGCCCGGTTCGCGGGTCTTTGCAATGCCGCGACCACGGACCGGGAAGTAATCATTATTCA
>MNYK01000064.1 GCA_001873115.1 Desulfobacterales bacterium CG2_30_60_27
GCAGTCAAGCGTTCCCGGCCTGAAAATACTTTTCGCTCATGCGGGGGCGGGCGTCCTGCCCGCCTCCGAGGCGTCCGCGCCCTCCCGCGCAGCCTGCGCCTGAGGTCGCGGACGAACCCGCGAAAAGCATTTCCAGGCCGGGAACTCACCTGGGTTGCGGTTCCACTGGATAGTTACGGCGCTACAAAGTTACTTGCCTTTCTTTGAGGTGATATAACTGTCGGTTCGACTTGTGGCGCGGCCCCGGGCACAGCAAAGGCCACGGCTCGCTTGCGTAGCGGGCAGACAAAGCTCAGGGCCACGGCGGTGAGTTGCAGGCCGGCGGTGTTTTTGTTGCCAGTGCCGTACCGCGGGTCGCCTAGCACCGGGTGGCCGATGAGGGCGAGATGGCGGCGGATCTGGTGGCGGCGGCCGGTGTGGATGATGAGTTCCAGGGTGGCGGAGTGCTGCTCCGAGTTGGTGGCTAGTACCCGGTAGTCGGTGCGGGCCGGCTTACCATCTAGTTCCGCCGCGATGCTGCCCTGGGGCTCGGTCGGGCAGCCCAGCACATCGGCCTGGTAAACCTTGCTGATGCGGCCATCTCGGAACAGGGCGGAGAGGACGGCGGCGGCCTTCCGGGTGTGGGCCACCAGCATGAGGCCGGCGGCCTCGCGGTCCAGGCGATGGACCAGAAAAACCGGGCGGGTAGACTTGAAAAATAGTTCAGCCTGGCGGAGCAAGGCGCAGTGGTCGCCGAAGTCGTTGCCTTGGGAGAGCTGGCCGGCCGGCTTGATCCAGACGCTGTAATCTTTGAGGTCCTGCAGACAGGTGGCGTTTGGGGCTTCGCGGGCCAGGATTTCCCCGTCATAGGCCAGCTTGAGGATGTCGCCGGGCTGCAGGGCAAAGGTGGCGCGGCGCAGGCGTTTGCAGGTCTTGCCGCGCTTGAGCAGCACCGCGCCTTTGACCATGGCGTTCTTCACCCTGGCCTTGGCCAGTCCAGAGGCCTGGGCAAGAAAGTCGGCTGCCAGCGGGCTGGCGCCGGGCGGCACGGTGAGCTTGAGCTGGATCGGCTGGGCTGGGGGGGCGATGGTCATGGTTATTATCCATCTGGAACTTACATTGCCGATGAATGCGGTCAGCGGTCAGCAAAAAAAAAATAAAGAAAGAAAGTACGTTAAGCTGAATGCTGAATGCTGACCGCTGATCGCTTAAGCAAAGCGTGGTTGACCGCTGCGCCATTTTCCGGTTCAATGGCCGGGCCATGTTCACTAACCTTTTACAACTTTATACCTTTGTTGACCAGACCATGGACCGGCTGCGAGAACGATTCCCGGCCGAGATCGCCTGCGGCCGGGGATGCGCCGACTGCTGCGCCGCCGTGTTCGACGTCTCCTTTATCGAGGCCCTCTTCCTGCTGGCGTATTTCCGGCAACTGCCGAAGCCGGATAGGCTGGAAATTCTGGACCACGCGGAGACCGCGCTGGCGGCCTGGCGGAAGCTGACGGCCGGGGCCGGCGATCTGTCCACCGCCCGTATCCGCTGCCCGCTGCTTACCGCGGCCAATGTCTGCGCGGCCTACCCGGCGCGGCCGGTCAACTGCCGCACCTACGGGGTGCCCACGGTGATTAACGGGGCGGCCCATGTCTGCGGGCTGTCCGGTTTCGACAAGGGCCAGACCTATTTCACCATCCAATTGGCGCCTCTCCAGCAGAGCCTGCTCGACTATTCCTGCAAACTGGCTGGCGCGGTCGAGGGCGGCCGCCGCTTTCCCATTGCCGAAGTTTTGCTCCACCCCGCCCCCTTTGCCGCTATTCTGGCCAAGTAAGGCAGCCGCGGCAAGGGCTACGGCGCGTTGCAATAGTCCTGCACCGCGGGTGTCGGCGCGGCCAGGCAGTCCTGGATCATCTGCTGTTCCTCGGCTGTAACCTTGGCGCCGTAACCAACCATCGCCTTGATGGTCCGTTTCCAGGCCGACTTGCTCTTCTGGCCGAGCTTCTGGCAGAAGCGCGTGTTGAAATGGCACATCTCGCAGCGGCTATGGAGCAAGGCCGCGCAGTCGGCCGGTTCTTGTTCGGTGGTCATGGCCAGGGCCGGCAGGCAGAGCAGCAGCATGAGCACCAGCGTCAGTTTTTTTGCAGGATTGGTTTCCATAACATGAATTCTAGCAGGGATTATCTCTGGCGCGTAGTAATTTCGGGTGATCCGTGGTAGATGGATGCAAAGGTCATTGTCGACCCGTGGAGGAGGAGACATGCCGGAAGCAAGCGACAAAACGGCAGCCATGAAGAGCCGGCTGCTGCCCATCCTGCGGGACGGGGTGGAGGTGGTGAAGATGGTCTTTTTCCTGCGGCTCAAGGAAGAGCTGACCACCAAACATCCGGCCCTGGACCGCGCCGCCATTCCCCGGCTGGCCGGCGCCGTACTCAATGAACTGTTCGGCGGCGTCAGTCCGGACCCGGCCTGGACCGCCTTTCGCGACCAGCACTTGGAGCTAATCGAGCAGACCCTGGCCGACCTGCCCCGGACCATGATCGCCATGTGCATCCCGGTGAGCGACGCCCTGCGGATGGCGGCGCTCTGCGACCATCAAGAGAGCGGCCAGGACACCACCGCGATCCTGGCCCGGGCCCGTGACCTGGGCGTTCTCCTGGTCGATCGGGAGCTGCCCCTGCCGCATCGTTTCCTGGACCTGGCGCGGCGGCTGGGCAAGGCCCACGGCCTCATCGTACCGCCGCTCGCTGACCGCTGATCACTGGGCAGCCTTTCCCCCCTTTCTTGCTTCAGCCTTGAGCTTCACCCTCCACCAGATAATCCCGCAGCTTGCTAAGCAGGCTGGCCGGCAGTTCCTCGTTGTACAGAAAGGCCTGGGCCTCCTCGCCGGTGAGCTGCGCCTTGACCTCCAGGGGCAGGGAACGGAGCACGGCCATGCGTTGCGGGTCCGGCTTTTCCCGGCGGGGCGGGGCGTGGCCCGCGCTTTTAGTCTCATCCATGACATCACCTCTCAAAATAGTATTTAGGAGCCGTTACGAAATAACATGGCCATTTATATCTATTTCGTTACGGCTCCTTATGCCGCTCCGGGCACTTAGATGGCCATGTTATTTTTTTACAGCGGCTTAGCTGTCAGCCTTGAGCCTTGAGTTTATATATCTTGCAGAGCAGTTGCCTTTCGTCCTCGTGCGCCACTCGCGCAGCCGCCTTGGCCGGTGGCAGCCAGGATACGGCCTGGACCTCGTCCGACGGGGTAAAGTTGCCATCCTCGACCAGGGCCATGCGCCAGTAGAGCACCACCTTGGGCAACCGGCCGTGGTAGTAGTGGGTTACGCCACCAAATCCAGTTAGGCGCACCCGGCAGCCGGTCTCCTCCTCTACCTCGCGGCATGCCGTTTCCAGCAAGGTCTCGCCCGGATCCTGCTTACCCTTGGGCAGGCTCCACTGGTTGTTGTGCCCTTCCCGAAAGACCAGGGCCACCAGCGGGCCAGTGGCGCTTGCTTTTTCGATGATACCGCCGGCGGCCAGGATGAGGGCGCCGGGGTCATGGTCTGCGGCCATGGTCTGCTCCTTGTGAATTGTATGGTTGCGACAGGTCTCTCTGCCGATGATGCCACCTGCCCCCAGGGCTTGGCAAGGGCAAAGCGCGCCAGCAAAATTTTCACTTTTTGCCCTGGTTTGTATACAATGAAAGCAGGACGCAGCCCGGAGGGCGCCATGCCTTATTCAGCCAACACTGTCAGAAGGATTTGGGCCGACCGCTTCAAGCGCTACTCCCTGCTGTTGCTCCTCGTCCTCGGGCTGGTGCTCATCATTGTGCCGAGCGGCGATCAGCTCCCGCGGCAGGCCGACCAAGGCTTGCTGCCGGTCGCCACCGTGGTCGAACTGCCGCTGCTCGGGCTAATCGACGCCCGGGAGTACTCCCTGCCGGTCCTGGCCGTCATCCTGGGCCTGGTTGACGGCTTCAACCCTTGCGCCATGTGGGTGCTGGTCTATCTTATCTCCCTCATCCTGGCCCTGAAGGACCGACGCAAGGTCTGGCTGCTGGTCGGCTCCTTTGTCCTGGGCCAGCGTGCTGGCCATGATCGGCCTGGCCTTTGTGGTGAACTCCATCGAATTCCTGTGCTCCGCGGCCATTCCGGCCGTATTCACCCATATGCTGGCCATCAGCCCGCTGTCCACGGTGCGGTATTACACCCTCCTGGTGGTTTACGATTTCTTCTTCATGCTTGACGATATGGTGGTCTTCGGCACCGCCGCCTTCGCGGCCCGCTCGGCCCTGGGGGAAAAATACGCCCGCTATACCAAGCCGGCGGGCGGCCTGGTCATGATCGCTCTCGGCATCATGATGGTCTTTTTCCCCACCGCCCTCAGGTGAAAATAGCTGCGAAGCCAGCCGGCGCTTGCCAAGTTCCTTGCCCCTGGCCAAGGTTGGAGGTAAGGTGGGGCCTGGCCATCCCCGCTGCCCCGTTAAGCAAGGAGTTTCCCGGCACCATGACCAATCCGACTGCCCAGATTTCCTGCCCCAGTTGCGGTTTTCTCTTCAATGCCGAGGAGGCGCTGGAGAAGCAGCTTTTGGCCAAACTAAAGGCCGAGTACGAGGCCAAGGCCGCCAAGCAGGCGCAACTGCTCGCCAGCCAGCGCGAAACCTTGGAAAAAGAACGGCAGGTCTTGAACCAGCAGCGGGCCAACCAGGCTGCCGAAATCCGCAAGCAACTGGAACAGGAAAGGGGCAAACTCCAGCAGGCCGCCGAGGGCAAGGCCCGGGAGGAGTTGGGCCAGCAAGTGGCGGCCCTGCAGCAGGAGAATAAGGCCAGGCGGGAAGAGAATCTTAGCCTGAAGCAGAAGGAGATCGAACTGCTGCGCCGGGAGAATGAGCTGAAGGAGCGGCAGGAGTGCCAGCAGCTTGATATGGAAAAGCAACTGCTGGAGAAACAGGCGGAAATCGAGGCCCGGGCCCGCAAGTCGGAACAGGAACGGCTGGAGCTGCGCTTCAAGGAATACGAGAAGCAACTGGTCGATCAGAAGAAGCTCATCGAGGAGATGAAGCGCAAGGCCGAACAGGGCTCCATGCAGATGCAGGGCGAAGTCCAAGAGATCGCCCTGGAGGAGTTACTGGTTTCCCTTTTTCCCTTTGACGGCATCGCCGAGGTGGCCAAGGGGGTGCGCGGCGCCGACGTCATTCAGACCGTGGTCAACCCCCTGCAGCAGCAGTGCGGCAAAATTATCTACGAAAGCAAACGGACCAAGGCCTTCTGCAACGACTGGCTCGGCAAGCTCAAGGCGGATCAGTTGGACCAGGGGGCGGAGCTCGCCGTCATTGTCACCGAAACCATGCCCAGCGACATGGACCGTTTTGGCCAGAAGGACGGGGTTTGGATCGCCAACTTCCAGGAGATCAAGAGCCTGGCCTTCGTGCTCAGGGAGATGCTCCTGCATACCCACTCGGTGCGAGTGACCGAGGAGAACAAGGGCGACAAGATGGAGATGCTCTACCATTACCTGACCAGCCCGGAGTTTCGGCAACGGGTGGAGGCCATCGTCGAAGGCTTTTCCGAACTGCGCACCGAGCTGGATCGCGAGA
Source organism: Desulfobacterales bacterium CG2_30_60_27 (assembly GCA_001873115.1). GTDB lineage: Bacteria > Desulfobacterota > Desulfobulbia > Desulfobulbales > CG2-30-60-27 > CG2-30-60-27. Next base: position 5,555 of record MNYK01000064.1, read on the forward strand.
AGCGGGCCATGCAGCGCATCTGGAAGACCCGGGAAAAGCAGATCGAAAAGGTGATCAACAACACCATCGACATGTATGGCTCGGTGAAGGGCATCGCCGGCAGCGCCATCGGCGTCATCCCCGCCCTGGAACTGCCGGGGCAGGATGAGGAAGGGCCGGAGGACGACGCTGCGGCCGACCCCGCTGATCCAGACCCTAAAATTCAGCCTGTGGAGGCACCATGAGCGGACAACACACCACCCGGAACATGGCCCTGTTCTGCGATTTCGAGAATGTCGCCCTGGGGGTGCGCGACGCCAAGTACGCGGCCTTTGACATCAAGAAGGTGCTGGAACGCTTGCTCCTCAAGGGCAACATCGTGGTCAAGAAGGCCTACTGCGACTGGGAGCGTTACAAGGACTTCAAGGCCCCCATGCACGAGGCGGCCTTTGAGCTGATCGAGATCCCGCATGTGCGCCAGTCCGGCAAGAACTCGGCCGACATCCGCATGGTGGTGGATGCCCTGGATCTCTGCTACACCAAGCAGCACGTCGATATCTTCGTGATCATCAGTGGCGACTCGGATTTCTCACCCCTGGTGAGCAAGCTCAGGGAGAACAACAAGGTGGTGATCGGCGTCGGGGTCAAGGATTCCACCTCGGACCTGCTCATCGCCAATTGCGACGAGTTCATCTTTTACGACGACCTGGTGCGCGGCGCCCGCAAGGCGACCAAGGCGAAAGCCAAGACCGCGGCCCCGAAAACCCCGGCCCGTGGCAAGGTCACCCCCCTGCCGGACGACGAGGACAAGAAACGACAGAAGGCCTTGGACCTGGTGCTGGAGACGGTGGCAGACCTGTTCGAGGAGCGGGGCGAGGAGGAGAAGGTCTGGGGCTCCATGGTCAAGCAGACCCTGAAGCGCCGCAAGCCTGGCTTCAACGAGACCTACCACGGCTTCCGCTCCTTCGGCCAGTTGCTGGAGGAGGCCGAGGCGCGCAAGATGCTCGAACTGGAGCGCGACGAGAAATCCGGGGGCTACATCATCAAGAACTTCACGCCCGAGGAGTAACGGGGCAGAGAGGGGCGGTCCAGAGCGGCCCGGGGGCCACCCCCTCTTCAGTCGCCGCCGATCACGTCTGGCCTGCTTTCGGCCAGCCACTTGATCAGCCGGTTCAGTTTCAGTTCAAGCTGCCTCGGCATCAAGCCAGGATTAAAATACAGCCCCATCTGGCATTGCCGCGAGGTGGGATGGAGCGTGTCTTCGGCCGTCAGCCGAACAATCATGCCCATCAGGGAAGTGATGACCGTGGCCCCGGCCTCCAGGCCATCCGGGTCGAGCAGTTTCAGGTCAACCTCACAGGTTTTATACAGGCCAAGGGCGGCATGGTTCTCCAGGCGCATCCGGGCCCCGGTCCGGCTCAGATCAAAGATTTCGCCTGACATTGATTGACCGTCAATATGGACACTGGCCACATGCGCCGGCAAGGCATAACGGGCGGCCCGTCGCTTGTGCGACGCATTCATGGAAAGCCGGGCTTTTCTCTCTAGTTCATCAGGAGTGAAGGGTTTAACGATGTATTGCGTTACCCCCAACTGGATGGCCGTAATCAGAAAATCCCGGTCCGCGTTGGTGGTCATCATGATAAAGGGAATATTTTTCAGGTTTGGGTCCTGCCGGACCTCATACAGGAACTCCTCGCCATCCATCACCGGCATGTTCCAGTCGGAGATGATGAGGTCGATGCGGATGTCACGCAGCAGCTTCAAGGCCTCCTGACCATTGCCGGCCTGGTGAATATCCTCGCTGCCGAAGATGGCCTTGATCGTCTTGCAGACAAGGGTGCGCAGGGTTGGACTATCGTCAACGATCAGAAATGAAATATCTTTCATGCAACAGACCGTTATTGATAAAAATCGTGGCGGGCCGGGGATGGCGAGCATTCCGGTGCTCAACACGCGGCTTTAGTCGCTGGCTGCGGCATGCCCTTAAGACGATTTCTCACCATAGCATAACTGCACCAAGGGGCAAAAGGTTTTCTGGCTGCGGCGACCGTCAGGGCGACTCAACCAAGACTGCTCGCAAAGGGTTTCAATTCAAAGTGTTTTTTGTACGGGTCGATCTGCAGGTGATAATAACGGTTCTGCGGCATGTAGATATAGGGCACCTCCTCCTTGGGACGGAAGACAAAATCCGAGAGAATCATGCGGTTCACGGCCCGGTGGCCGACAATCATGATGTTGTCATCGTAGTTATTTAGATAAAAAACCTTCCGCAGGCCGCGGTGAACGCGCTCTTCCATGCTCACGTAGCCCTCGCCCCCGGGATAGACATAGCCATATTTGTTGCGGTTTCTGGCGGTGGCCACCTCGGGCATGCTTTTCCGGATCTCCTGATAGGTCATGCCGTCGCAGATGCCGGCATGGATCTCGTTGAATTCCGGCAGGGCGATGATCGAACAGTGTTCCTGGTGCGCGGCTATGGGGGCGGCGGTCTGCAGGGTGCGCTTGTGCTTGCTCGTGAAGATGATGGGAATTCGTACCGTGGCGAAATAGTCGGCCAGGGACAGGGCCTGGGCCCGGCCTTTGTCCGTGAGGTCCGAATCACCGCCGATCCGGTCGTCCAGGTTGAAACAGGTCTCCCCGTGGCGCACCAGATAGAGATTCTTGACGATCCGGGTGGTAATGATGTCGCGCAGCCGATCATAGTATGGCACCAGATCGGTGATGTGCTCCTGCAGGATGCAGCCCGCGAAGGTGTCCACCAGGATGCGGTTGCCCTCCTCGTTAAGCGGCTGGTAGATGCCCTCGTAATAGGCGATGCGCCTGAAAAAGCTGTCCGTGGCCTCCTCGGTGGTGAGATGACAAAACTCCTTCAGCGAGGCCTTGCGTTCCAGGTTGGCCTCCAGGGCCTCCTCGTCGGCGTTCAGGCATTCGATGAATAAAACCGGCAGGCCGGGGAAGGTTGCCTCAATGAACCGCCGCCGGGCCGGGCGAACATTGCTGGCGTCGAGGATGGCCACCTGGCCGCCCTCATCCAGGAAGGTCCGGGCCAGGTCCAGGTTGATGCGGGCGCATTTTTCCCGCAGTTCCAGACCCTGCTGGTTCCGGGGCGAGAAGAACTCGGGGCTGGAAGAGTTTTCCTTGGCAAGCCGACGGCGCACCTCGCCGTTGTTGAAGATCCGCACCCGCACCTCATCAAGTTCCAGGGTGCGAGCAATCTTGCGGGCCATGGTGGATTTACCGCGCGCCGGCAGCCCCACCATGGCGATGACTAACTTGATCTCCATTGGCCAACTCCTTGTTTCCATCTGTCAGCGTGCCGCGGCCTACCGCTTCTTCCATGCGGGTCAATGCCTCCTGCAGAAGGCCCCGGCGGCAGCCGAAATTGAGGCGCACAAAGCCCGGGCCGTCAAACTCGCGGCCATCCGAGAGGCCGACTCCCGCCTGCTCGAACCATGCCGCCGGGTCTGGGTGGCCGAGCCCGCGGGCATCGATCCAGGCCAGATAGGTGGCCTCCACATGCGGCATGGTCAGCCCGGCCATGCCGGCTATGCGGCGCTCCACCAGTTCCCGATTGCCGCGCAGGTAGTCAAGCAGGCTATCCAGCCAGAGGTCGCTGTCCCGATAGGCGGCCAGGGCCGCGGTATACCCCAGGGCATTGACGTGCGGCACGATGCCGTCCATTACCCGACGGAAACGGCGGCGCAGCGTGTCGTCCGGGATGACGGCAAAGGAGACGCCGAGGCCCGGGATATTGTAAGTTTTGCTGGGCGCCATGAGCGTGATGGTGCGGGCCGCCACCTCCGGGGCCAGGGTGGCGATCGGGATGTGGCGGCGCTGTTGGTCGAGGAGCAGGCCGCCGTGGATCTCATCCGCGCAGATAACGAGTTGGTGGCGCGCGCAGAAGGCGGCGACCTCGATGAGTTCGGCCTCGGTATAGGCCCGACCCGTGGGGTTGTGGGGATTGCAGAAAAGCATGAGAGCGGTGTCATGGGACACTGCCCGTTCCATGGCGGCAAAATCCATGCGCCACTGGCCGTCGGCAAGGGATAGGGGGGCGATGCACCGGGCCCGGTCCGACCAGGCTGGCGCGGTGAGGAAGGGGGGATAGATGGGCACGGTGGTCAACACCCCGCTGCCCGCCTCCCCTACTGCGCGGCAGGCCACGTTCAGGCCGGTGACCAGGCCGGGCAGCCAGACCAGCCAGCCGGGCTCCACCTGCCAGCGGTACTCGCGGGCCAGCCTGGCCACCACGGTGTCGATGAGGGCAGCGGGCGGCAGGGTGTAGCCGAAGACGCCGTGCTTAACCCGCTGATGCAAGGCGGTAAGCACGGCCGGGGGCGCCTGAAAATCCATGTCCGCCACCCACATGGGCAGGATGTCACGGCCGGCGTAACGCTCCCATTTGAGGCTCGCGGTATGGCGGCGGTCCACCGGTTGGTCGAAGTCGATGGCCGGGCTGGCCTCATGGTTGCAGGTCATTGGTCAGCCGTGGTTTGCCAGTAGGGGTGGATGAGATCCTCGAAAATGGCCAGGGCCGCCTCGGCCCCCTGGCCGGCGGCGGTGACGATCTGCTTGTAGCCGCCCTCCACGTCGCCGGCCGAATAGACGCCAGGCACCGTGGTCCGGTGCTTAGGATCGCGCTTTATGTAGCCGTCGGCGGTGAGTTCGGCGCCGATCTTTTTGGCCAGGTCCACGGCCGGCGCATAGCCGATGGCAATGAAGACACCGTCGACGGCCAGGGTCGTGGACTCGCCAGTAACCGTGCTTTGCAACACCACCTCTGCCACCTTTTCCTGGCCACGGATCTCGGCCACCACTGTGTTGAACAGGGCCGGGATGCCGTTGGCCGTAATGTTCTGGACCAGATGCTCCTGAGCCCGGAAGGCGGCCTGCCGGTGGATCAGGGTAACATCGACGCCGACGTTGCGCAGGTACAGGGCCTCGGTGAGGGCGGCATTGCCACCGCCCACCAGCACCACCTTTTTGCCTTTAAACAGGGGGCCGTCGCAGGTGGCGCAATAACTCACCCCGCGGCCGGCCAGGCGGTCCTCGCCCGGCACCGCAAGCTTCTTGTGGATGGCGCCGGTGGCCAGCAGCACGGCCCTGGTGGTGAAATAGCGGCGGCTGGTGATGACCATGATCGGGGGGCCGGCCTGGATTTCCATGACCGGTTCACCCGGGAAGATCGGCACGTACTCCAGGGCGTGGGTGACCATGATGTCCACCAGGGTTTTCCCGCCCACCTGGGTAAAGCCCGGGTAGTTCTCCACTATTGGCGTGAAGGCCACCTGGCCGCCCAGCAGCCCGCCCTCCACCACCACGGCGCGCAAGCCGGCGCGGGCCGCATAGATGCCGGCGGTGAGCCCGGCCGGCCCGCCGCCGACGATGACCAGGTCGGTGTCAATCTCCTTGGCATCGCTCTCCGGAATGAAGACCGTTTGCTGTTCGAGCTTGGCCAGGGAGGCCATGAACAGTTCCTCGGACTGAGCCCCCATGGCGATGAGCTTTTCGTTGGCCAAGGCTTGAGGCACGGAGTGGACCCCATAGGACTCGGCCAGCTCCTGGTGGATCTGGATGTCAATGATCTCCAGGGAAACCAGGTCAGGCCGGGCTGTTGCCGCCTTGATGGCGTTTACCGCCTGCTGTGGGCAGTAAGGGCAGGTCGGGCTGATGAAGAGCTTAATCTGGCGTGGGGTGTCGAGTTGATCCAGCACTTGCCGGGATGATTCACTTATGCCCGAAACGCGGCTGCCGAGCATGAGCAGGAGTTCCACCAGGACGCGGCCCTCCTCGCCCATGGGCACGCCGAACCAGCGGATGTGACAGTGTTCCGGGTCAAAAAGCATGGCCGGGGTGCGGTCGATCCGCCATTTTTGGGCGAGCGTGTGGTCCAGGCCGTACTCCTGCAGGGTGATTTTGGGGGACAAGCCAGCGACATAGCCGAGCACCTGCCGCGCCGTGGTGGTGAAGGACGCCTGGGCCGGATCAGTGAAAAGCAGAAGGGGGATTGCATGTTGCATAGCGGCGAAGGCTGCCGCCAGCCTCGCTTCGGCCTGGTCTGGCTGTCCGGTTTGTTGTTGCTTTTCGGTCATATCTGCCTCCGGGCCCTGGCCGCTTTGTGGTGAGCCAGGGTGGTTACATCCATTTTGCTGTACTCGGGGGACAAGGTCAAGCCCTGTTCCGCGGTCTTGCCGCATTCAGGAGAAAGGGCTAAATTGATCGGCAGCGGTACAGGGGTGATATTCACAACTTTTTACCATGCCTTTGGCAATGGGGGCAGGTACATGTTGCAATCGGAAGAGAGCCAGGAAGGAGCGGAGAGCGACCAGTGGCGGCGGCTCATGGCGCGACTTTCCGGGCTTTTCCACGATATCCCGGTAAACTGCCCCTATGGCCTGCCTCAGCTTGCCGTGTATCATCAGGGGCAATTCGCGGAACAGTTGCCAGCCCCGCTGCTTAGGCGGTTTTTGGAGGCGGGCTTCCGGCGCAACGGCAACAGCCTCTACGGCATGACCTGCCCGGATTGTCGTGCCTGTGTACCCATCCGCCTGCAGCCCGCGGATTTCCGGCCAAGCCGCGGCCAGCGCCGGGTGTGGCGCAAGAACAGCGAGGTCACGGCCGAGATCGGCCCGGTGCGGATCACGGAGGAGAAGCTTGCCCTCTGCGATGCTTTTTTGGCTGGCCGCTATCCGGGCAAGGAAACGCGGGCCGTGGATTATTACGGCGGATATTTCGCCAATGTGTTGTGCCACACGGTGGAGATCAGTTACCGGATCAAGGGCCGGCTGCTCGGGGTGGCCATCGTCGACGTCAGCAGCGAGTGGCTGAACGCGGTCTACTTCTATTTCGACCCGGCCGAGGCCAGCCGCAGCCCCGGCACCTACAACATCCTTTTTCTCATCGATTTCTGCAAGCGTCAGCAGATCCCGCTGCTTTACCTGGGCTATTGGATCGAGGCGGTGCCGGCCATGGCCTACAAGGGTGGTTTCCGGCCCCACGAGTTGCGGCGTGATGGGCGCTGGGTGGTAGCGAAAAAGGTAGCATGAAGACCACCTTGACTTATTATATTTGATAAGTTATCATAAACAGTAATGTGGCGAATAAAAGAACATCACGACATTGAGAAAGTCTGCCATAAGCTGCCGGCTGCGGTTGTGAAAAAATATGAGCTCTGGAAAAGTCTGGTGTTTCGGCACGGGCCTGACAAGTTGCGTGCTTTCCAGGGTTTTCATGATGAAAAGTTGCAGGGGGATCGCACCGGTCAGCGCTCGTCGCGCTTGAGCTTGCAGTCCCGGGTTATCTATGCCGTTGAGAAGGAAATCGTCACGGTGCTGGTTTTGGAGATCACTCCGCACAATTATTAGGAGAACACATGAAAGTCCGTAAGAATGGTGAATTTGTACCGGCAAAATCGCATGCCGAATTAACCACGGGCGAGGTCATCAGGATGCTGCGGGAATTAAAAGGTTGGACCCAGGTTGAACTTGCCAAGCACTCCGGTATCAGCGCCAGCAATTTAAGCCTGTTGGAAAACGGCAGGGTGGAGATCGGCAAAAGGCGCGTAGAGCAACTCGCCAAAGCCTTTGATGTACACCCCGCCATTATCATGTTCCCGGAGTATGAGGCCAAGGAAATCCAAAAAGCGGCCTGAGTCGTAACTTGCCTCCTGAATACGTCGGGTTAAGCCCAGGCGGCGCCTGGCGCGGCTCAGCGTTCCCAGTACACCCGGATCTTCTGTTCCCCGTCGGCATAATGAAAGGCATAGGTGCCTTTGAAGGACTGGGCCAGGGCGTCGCCGATGCGGCGGGCCAGATGGACGCCGGTGGTGGTAAGCAGGGTGTGGTCCTCCGCCTCGTGGATGGCCATGATGCGCTCCATGGGGTGGGGCTCCCTTTCCTGGTTCTCGATGTTTCTGCTCAGGCTGATGATCTCAGCCCGGTGTTTGTCAAAAAAATCGCCCTTCATTTCTACATAGCCGGCGGGAAAGTTGTCGGCGCACCGCTGGCACGCCGGACAAATCACCTTGGTTTTCGCCGGGTCCGGCGCGGCCCAGGTCCAACGGCCGCCCACAAAGGTGGCGCCGCAGTTGGCACAATGTGCGAAGTCGGGTAATTTGTCCTTGCACTTGTAAGCGTCGTTCCGTTTTTCCTTGATCAACCTGGTGTCTTTCCTGCCACGCGGTCCGGTATCCATGACATATGCCTCCCTGATAGGATTTGGATGGGAAGATGGGGTGTACGGCAGAAAAAAAAACTGGGGATGAACGCAAGGGATTTCTCATTGCTGTAACGGCCTTTTGCTTGCTATGCCAACATGTCGGTCATTTGTTTTTTTGATCCCGCGTATCCAGCTTACGCACATAAAACGTGCAGATGCAGGGGCCTGTAACTGTTCAGCAGCGCCGTAGATGCGCACCCCGCAAGGGGGTATAAACTTCTGAGGCCGATTCGCTATACTGCGGTATACGAATTGGCCGATGACAGCTAGCAGATGCGGTGCTGCTGGACAGTTACGATCTCACTTTTATTGTGGGACAGGGGGCTGGCAATGTCAAGCCAGACGAGAAACGGCCTCACTTTTCCCGCTTTACGGCGCCAGCCCGGCGTGCTACCATGACCAAGAGTATTGCAGATCCAGGCCCGGACCGGCCGGAAGGTTTGCGCTCCACGTTGCGCAGGAAGGTGACCATGTCTGTTGAACCACACGATATCGCGCGCAGCCACGCCATTGCCAAGAAGGTCTTCGCCAAGGCAGTGCTGGCCAAATTCGACCTGGTGCCGGAGGTCTACGGGGTCTGGTACGCCTATTATGCCGCCAGCCACCCCCGGTTGAACATCGAGGTTGACGCAATCGTTGCGTCCGGCAAGCCTTTCGACATTACGACCTTCAAAGATCTGCACACCCGCCATCTTAAGACCGACGAAGACACCGACACCACCCAGCAGATCCTCTCCGAGACCCAACTGCTGTTGAAGGGGGTCTTTGACGAGATTATCAACGCCAACAATGCCACGGCCGACTATGGCAACAGCCTCAAAACCTATACCGGCCAGTTGAGCCATGCCACCCAGGCCGCCGACGTCAAGTCCATCATCACCAGCCTCATCAAGGATACCTCGGCTGCGGCGGACTCGGGCCGCAGCCTGCATGACAAACTCGCCGAGGCCACCGCCAGGACCGAGATGCTGGAAAAAAAACTGGCCCAAACCGAAAAAGAGGCCTCCATTGACGCCCTCACCGGCCTGCGGAACCGGAGGGCCTTTGATACCCGGCTCAGGGAGCTCTACGCCGGCTTCCGCCAGCACGGCCAGTTCTTCGCCGTCATCATGGTGGACATCGACTTCTTCAAAAAATTCAACGACACCTATGGTCACCAGACCGGCGATCTGGTCCTTGCCACGGTAGGCGACACCCTGCACCGGAGCCTCAAGGGCGACGACTTTCCGGCCCGATACGGCGGCGAGGAGTTCATCATCCTCCTGCCCGAGACCAGCCTGGAAAACGCCGTGATCGTGGCCGAACAGTTGCGGGTCCGGATCTCCTTGAAAAAAATCGAGGACGAGCGCCATCCCGACGTCACCCTGAAGGTAGCCGCCAGCCTCGGCGTCTCCTTTGTCAATCAGCAGGACACCATGCAGTCGGTGGTCGATCGGGCCGACAAGGCCCTCTACCAGGCCAAGAAAACCGGCCGCAACCGGGTCTGCTCCGAGCGGGACCTCGCCTGACCACCCGCCCCGGGGCCAGATCGGCCCAATGCACCCCATGCCAGACGAGGAAACCAGATGACGATCGCCCGCTTTCTGCCCGCTACCCGCGCCGAGATGGCCGAGCGGGGCTGGGACGCGGTGGATGTCGTTCTGGTTTCCGGCGACGCTTACATCGACCACCCCTCCTTCGGCATCGCCTTGATCGGCCGCTGGCTCGAGGCCCATGGCCTGCGGGTGGCCGTCCTGGCCCAGCCGCGCCACGACCGGCCGGACGATTTTGCCAGATTCGGCCGGCCCCGCCTGTTCTTCGGCATCACCGCCGGCAACCTCGACTCGGTGGTGGCCAACTATTCGGGCAACGCCAGGGTCCGCGACCAGGACGACTATTCCCCAGGCGGCAACCCATACTTCGGCAGCGTGCGCGACAAGGCCCAGCGCAGGCGTCCCGACCGGGCCAGCATCGTCTATGCCAACCTGGCCCGCGCCGCATGCGCTGACGTGCCGGTGGTGCTCGGCGGCCTGGAGGCCTCGCTCCGGCGCTTTGTCCACTTCGATTACCAGCAGGCCAAACTGCGTGGCTCCCTGCTCACCGACGCCAAGGCCGACCTGCTGGTGTACGGCATGGGCGAACACGCCGTGCTCACCGCGGCCCAGCGGTTGGCCGCGGGCCAGGGTCTGGCCGGCATTGCCGGCACCTGCGTCCGGCTTTCCGACCGGGAACTGGTAGAGCAGCAATGGTCCGAACCGCCGCTGCGCCTGCCGTCCTGGGAGGAGATCAACCAGGACCGCCGCCATTTCCTCACGGCCGAACGCACCATCGACCAGCAGGCCCGGGCCTTTGCTCAGACCCCGCTGCTCCAACGCCAGCAGGCCATGTGGGTGCTCCAGCAGCCCCCGGCCGCGCCGCTTACCACGGCTGAACTCGACCGCCTGCATGGCCTGCCCTTCTGCCGGGCGCCACACCCCACGGCCGGCGACGTGCCCGCCTACCGGATGATCCGCCACTCAATCACCATTGTCCGCGGCTGCAACGGTAACTGCTCCTTCTGCGCCATCGCCCGCCACCAGGGGCCGGTGATCACCAGCCGCAGCCAGGCCTCGGTGGTCGCCGAGGTCAAAGAGGTGGTGGCCATGCCCGATTTCACCGGCACAATCAGCGACTTAGGAGGCCCCACCGCCAACCTCTATGGCAGCAAATGCGCCAGCCCCACGACCTGCCGCCGCCACGATTGCCTGTTCCCGGCCATCTGCCGCCATCTGGCCTTGGACGAGGCGCGTTTCCTGGCCCTGCTGCAAGAGTGCCTGGCCGTACCCGGGGTGCGGCATGTCTTTGTCTCCTCCGGCCTGCGCATGGAACTGCTGCTCCGCACTCCTGCCCTCCTGGAGCAGCTCACCCTCCACCACACCCCCGGCGCCATGAAGATCGCGCCAGAGCACACCGAGCCCAAGATCCTGGCCCTCATGCACAAACCCGGCGCCGAGGTGCTGGCCGACTTCCTCGCCCTCTGCCGCAAAATCGCCAGCCGCCACAAACGCAACGTACTCTTCACCCCCTACTGGATCGCCTCGCACCCCGGCTGCACCCAGGACGACATGCAGCGGTTGGCGGCCAGGGCCAAGGAGCTGAACCTTCCCACCCGCCAGCTCCAGGACTTCACCCCAACCCCCGGCACCCTGGCCACCGCCATGTACGTCGCCGGCCTGCACCGCGACACCCTGACCCCCATCCCCGTGGCCCGCACCACGGGCGAACGCCGCGCCCAGCGCCTGGCCCTGGAGGGTACGCCAGGCTTACGGCCGAGACACCGCCAGCGCTGACCCGATAAGCAGCAAAAGGCAAAAAGGGGACGCTGTTATCTATTTATCTATTGACTCAAATTCTCTCTGTGGTATATTTCATTAATGCCACGTTTCTGGATATTCGACATAAGCAATCCTCCGCCAAGGCAGCGGACGATTTTTTTTTAAAAATTTTCCAGTGGAGAGAGGAAAATTTTCGCGCGCCCTCCGGCAGCGGCCCTTGATTTGCTTGCCCATTCCAGCCCCCTGGCACTACCTTGGCGCTCCATTTCCGCCTCTGGCGGTATCCCCCCGTTACCTGCTCGCCAGTCATCGCGTAGCGACCACGCTAGAGATCGAAATAATGACGTAAAATCAATGATATTTGACTACAAAATTTTTGACTTTCCTGCG
>MNYK01000030.1 GCA_001873115.1 Desulfobacterales bacterium CG2_30_60_27
GTAACAAGGTCAGGCTCAGAACGGTGATACTTTTTCACCTAGGCGGCCTCGATCTGTACCCTGTTACCCACTGAAAACCCGGAAGCACCTTATATTTGTTGCCAACATTGCCAACAAGAGCTGTTGAACCCCCGCTGGATATCGGCTAAAATGTCGTGTCTGTTGGGGATGTTTATGTGGCCGGTTGAGGTTGGCCGACCGGCTTCGATTTGGGTACTGTCCTTGGCCATTAACGGAAGTTTCATGGAAGATCTCTGCAAATGGCCGATCTGGTGGTGTCTGCCGGCTTTTGTGGTGCTTGTGCTGGCGAGTGGCGTTCTGCCAGCGCGGGCGACCGGCCAGGCCTTTGACCTGAAACCCGGTCAACGCTGCCTCGACTGCCACGGCGAATTAAATGAGAAAAAGACCATCCACCCGGCCACCGAGGGGGGGGCTGCCTGCGCCGGTTCATGCCATAAACAGGACAATCCGGCTCGCCACCAGTTTACGGCGCTACCGCAACCGATTGGCCAGTTATGTTTGGAATGTCACGACGATCCGGTGGCCGGCCAGCACCGGCACAAGCCGGCCGCCGACGGCGAGTGCATCATCTGTCACAATCCGCATCAGTCAGAGCAGGCGAAACTGCTGCGCGAAGCCATTCCCGATCTCTGTTTTACCTGCCATGGCGCGCAGCTTAAAGATAGTCAGGGGATCGATCTGCCGCCGACCAAACGACTGTTTGATGATTCCCAGGCCCAGCTCCATCCGCCCTTTGCCGAGGGCGACTGTTTAGCCTGCCATCGGCCCCATGCCTCCGACAATATCCGCCTGCTGGTCGCCGCCTACCCGTCCGGCTTTTACCAGAATTACAGCGAGACGGCTTACGCCCTTTGCCTGTCGTGCCATGATGCCGAAGCCTTCACCGCCCCCCGCACCCTTACGGCCACAGCCTTTCGCAACGGCAATTTGAATTTGCACGTGCGGCATGTCAACAAGGAAAAGGGGCGCGGCTGCCGGGCCTGCCATAGTCCGCATGGCTCGCGCCAGCCGCATCTGATCGTCGCATCGTTCCGTTTTGGCGAGCGTACCTTGGGTTTCAGTTATGAAACGACCGACAATGGCGGCAGTTGCGCTCCCGGTTGTCATGTCAAAGTTGTCTACGATCGGCTGGCGCCGATCAATAATTTGTTGCGCGCTACACCCCGCGCAGGCAAGGACGCCAGCGTCGAGGAATTGCGGAGCCAATCCGGCGCGCAAAAAATAAAGAGCAAGTAATTTTTCCCCGGCGGAGCATCCCGTTTAAGCTGTCATAACAGGAGTCTAATTATGTCCCGAGTCCTCGTATTGCTGGCCTTCTTGACTGCCCTGTGCGGATGCGCCACCACCGCCCCCAAGGTACCCACTACCTTTTATCCTGAGTTGCCACAGCAACCGCGCCTGCAGTACCTGACCTCGATCACCACGGAAGATGACCTGGGTAAAAAGGCCAGCGCCTTTCGCGAGATGGTGGTTGGCAAGGAGACCACGAAATCCATTGCCCGCCCCTATGATGTCGGCAGCGTCAAGGGCAAAATTTACATTTCCGACCGCACCCTTAAAAGGATTTTGATCCTCGATCTGGAAAAAAAGGAGATCGATTACATTAAGGAGGCCCGGCTGGGGGCGCTGAAGGACCCCTTCGGCATCCATGTGACTGCGGACGGTTACAAATATGTGGCTGACGCCGGGCGTCGGCAGATTTTGGTATTTGGCCCGGACGAGAGCTACGTTCGGGCCTACGGCGAAAAAGATCAGTTTGAGAAACCAATGGACGTGGCGGTTTTTGGCGAGCATATCTACGTCGTTGATTTTAGCCGGCATGCGGTGGTGGTGCTGGATAAAGAGAGCGGCCAGACCATCCAGACTATCGGTAGCCGCGGCACCGAACCTGGAATGTTTAATCGCCCTACCCATATCCGGATCGACCGACAGGGGAATTTGTTCGTCAACGACGCCTTTAATTTCCGCGTGCAGAAGCTTGATCCACAAGGCAAATACCTCAAGGAATACGGTTACGCCGGCGACACCCTCGGCGGCTTCGGTCGCCCCAAGGGGATGGATGTCTCTCCCGACGGCAAGCTGTTGTATGTTGCGGACGCCGCCTTTGAAAATGTTCAGATATTCGATGACGAAAGCACCGATCTGCTGCTTTTTTTCGGCACCTACGGCAATTCGCCGGGAAGTCTTTATTTGCCGTCCGGAGTCTATGTCGACGCCCAAAATTTGGAATATTTCAGCCGTTATGTCGACAAGGATTTCAAGGTAAAGTACCTGGTTATTGCCTGTAGCATGCTCGGCGAAAAGAAGCTGAATTTTTACGGCTTCGGCGACTGGGTCGGTGAAAAACTGCCGGAGATCGCTCCTCAAAAACCGGCGGCGACGGCTCCTGCCAAGGCGGATCAGGCGGCGCCCCCGGATGCGACGAAGTAGGCTGGCGATTCTGCTCCCTTCGCTGCTGGCGGCGTTGGCCCTGCTGGCCGTCTTCTCCGGCTGCACCCGACAGGCCCGCTATCCGGTGTTGACCTTCTTCTTTACCGGCGTGCCGCCTCTAGACGCCCCGGATGAACCGCCGCCGGCCGAGACGCCCACCGTCGATCCGGCATTGGCCAAGCGGGCTTTAATCCTTGCCAAGGCAGCGGCCGAGGCCGCGAAGCCATACGAAGGGCCCTTCATCCATGGTCCTTACGCCAGCCGTGCGTGCGATCAATGCCACGAGATGGCTGCTGGCGGTTTCGGTTTTGGCACGACCTCGCAGGGGGCCGACAAAACAATCGTACCGGGGAAATTCGTCCTGCCGCCCGATCAGTTGTGCGTGGCTTGTCATACCAGCAAGAGCGTTGCGGTCGTGCAGGCCGCCGGGCTGAGATTGCACGGACCGGCATGGAACTGCACTCTTTGCCACCATCCTCACAACAGCCAAAACCGCTATTTTCTGCGCCTTGTCCCAGCTAAATTGTGCCGTCAGTGCCATGCCGATGGGTTTATTCACGACACCGAGTTGCATGCGGGGGTGGAAGACTGTCTGGATTGCCACAATCCTCATATGGGACGGGATGCTTTCATGCTGCGCGATGACTACCAGGAGACCTTCTGACGCCATGACTCGCTCATCCTTGGCATGGATGCGCCAGGCCGGTGTGGTCGTCGCTCTTACGGTGCTGCTGGTGGCCGATTTGGGTAAAACCGCCAGGGCCAGAATGTTCTATCTCGAGCGCCCGCGCCTGGGGACGGAACTCGAATATGCGTTTCAGCAGAGTGATCAAAATACCCCTTTTTCTCGGACACAGGGAACCAGTGATCGTTTCACCGAAGGTCTTTTGCTGGCGACCCGTGGTTTTGCCTATCATCCGGCCCTTTTCATCTTTGATCTGGATCTTAATCCCAAGTGGGAGCAACAGACGCAGGCCTATGATCCCGGCCAAAATGACTCGAGACGATCCTTTTTTCTTGACTACGGCATTGACGGAACTTTGCTGCCGCAACGCCCCATCTCTGTCATGTTGCTCGCCAGACACAACAGTTCCACTAACACCACCAGTCTCGCCTCCGCGACGACCGGGGAAACAACCCTTTACGGCGCCAGCCTGTTATCCAAATCAAAAAAAATCCCCACCCGCCTGAGCTACACATCGAGCGAGCGGATACAGGAAGGATTCTACCCGTCCACCGAGACCAGCGACAGCCTGAGCCTGGCCTCAACCCACCGATCATCGCGGTATTTCACCAACCTGAATGCCGACTATGAAATGCGCCAGCGCAACGCTCTGGGGCTGGCGCAGAACATGGACAATGCCTCGGCGCGGCTGCACAACGACCTGCAGGTCACCGACGATCGCAGGGTACGCCTTGCCTCGGGAGTGATTACCCGCGCGATGGACACCCCGGGGCTGACCACGAGTTTGCTGGACCTGAGCGAAGTTCTCAATTGGCAGCATACCCCGGAGAAGCAGCGTTTGCAGGTTATCAGCAGCTATGTGGTCAACTACACCGCCAACCGACGGGATGATTACTTGAGTGAGTCGATGCCGTTGGCCGCCAGCCTCACCGTGTCTCATCGTCTTTATGAGAACCTGGTAAGTTCGCTGAGCGGTAACGGCGGTCATAACCGTTTCACTGGGGGAAGCGAGGACGACCTTGGCGGGCGACTGAATTTCGACTATAGCCGCCGGGTACCCAAGGGGTTGCTCAACCTCGACCTTGGTCATGCCTATCAGGTGCGCGATCGAACCATCACTACGGATGTTATTGATGCTTTCGACGAACCGCAGACCCTCAGCGCTTCTGTTTTTACCCTGCTGGCCAACCGGCATGTCGATTTGGCGACGATTCGCGTCTTCAATGCGGATAAGTCCCGCGAGTACGTACTCAACTTTGATTACACCGTCAAACCGGTCGGCGACTTTGTGCAGATCGAACGTATGCCGTTGGGTGGGCTTATTAGCGATGGTCAGCCGGTGCTGGTCAGCTACCGCTACCAGAGCGACCCATCCGCCAAGATGGCCACGCTGACCCGTTCCTTCGGCACCGGGCTCTCCCTCTGGTCTGTCCTAACGTTACGCTACTACTTCACCCTGGTGCAGGAAGAGCTGCTGGGTGGTCTGCCGCCGGAGACCCTGGTTGACGATACCTTGCAAAGTTACTCCGCGCAACTGGGCCATGATTGGTCAAGCACCTTGGTGACCCTTGACGATGAACAACACGCCGCCGGTAATTCGCGGCGCAGTTGGAAAGTTGCGCAGGACTTCCATTGGCGGCTCCGTGCCAATCTTACCTTGGGGGTGGGTGGTAGTTACGGGGAGTCCGAGCTGCTGGAGAGTGCAAGCAGTGGTCGGGCCTACAGTCTGCGAACCACCGGACAATATCAACCCGACGCCAGCCAGAACTTGCGGCTGGAAATGTTTACAAACACCAGCACCACGGATAGCCCGACCCGCAATGAAAGTTTTGGTCTGGGCCTTTTTTATGTCTACCGTTTTGGGGTGTGGAGTGTGCAGGCCGACTATCGCTATCTTTCCGACCAGCAACCCATAGTCGCTCAGGAGCATAATCTGAACGCCCTGAACCTTACATTACGCCGGAATTTGTACTAAGCCGCTGTAAAAAAATAACATGGCCAACGAGTTGACTGGAGCGGCATAAGGAGCCGTAACGAAATCAATATAAATGGCCAAGTTATTTCGTAACGGCTCCTAAGCCCATGGGCGCACGGATGCGACACAGAGGACGTTTTATGAGATTTTATCGAGCCAAGCTGATGAACCACGGGTTAGGGACGTTCGCCTTGACGCTGGCCCTTCTCGTCTTTATGGGTGGCTGCATGCCGTTGCGTCCGTCTCGTTCATCCCTGCCGAACATGATCTGGCCTGAACCGCCGGCAATCCCCCGCATTGCCCTGGTAAACATGGTGCAACGGCCGGATGATCTGGGGATTCATCCCGGTGTCTTCAAGCAGCTCTGGCACGGCCTGGCCGGGCGCAGGTCTCCGGAAATCCAATCCCCCCACGGCCTGACCACGGACAGGGCGGGGCGGCTCTACGTGGTGGACAAGGTGTTACGGCAGGTGCATATCTTTGATGAACAGGGCCAGCGCTACCAGGTGATTCCGGAGTCAGGTCCACCCCTGCTGACCCCGATCGATGTGGCGATTGACGAGCGCCGCGGCCGGATCTTTGTGAGCGACGCCGCGGACGGTGCGGTGCGCATCTTTACCATGGGTGGCGAAGCAGCGGGAGAAATCAGGCGCGGGCTCCTTGGACGTCCGACTGGACTGGCGGTTAATCTTGCGACCGATGAATTATTGATCATTGATTCCGAGCATGCCAGTCTCCTGCGGTTTTCCCTGGAGGATCTACAACCGCATGGCATGATCGGCCACCAGGGCAAAGCAGCCGGACTGTTCAATGCCCCAACGGCGGTCACGGCCGGGCCCGATGGTTTGATTTATGTGGTCGACACCCTCAATAACCGGGTGCAGATTTTGACCGCCACCGGCGAGTTTGTTCGCTCTTTTGGCGCCGCTGGCGATGCTCCGGGATTTTTTTCCCGTCCCAAGGGGGTGGCCCTTGATGCACAGGGCAACATTCATGTGGTCGATGCGTTGTTCGATAATGTTCAGGTGTTCGATGATAAGGGGCGGTTACTGATGGCCTATGGCGGGCCAGGGCATGAACCCGGCCACTTCTGGCTTCCCGCTGGCATCGCCAGCGACGGTCGCGGGCGGATTTATGTGGCGGATACCTATAATCGGCGCGTCCAGGTTTTTCAGTTTCTGCAAGGAGGAGAGTTGCCAGAATGAAGAAGCGATTGATCATTAGTGGCATGTGTTTTTTTATATCCGTGGCAGGGATGACGCTTGGTTTTCGACAGTCGGCGGTGGCGGGAATTCGTGAAACCAAGCATAACCTGTCCGTCAGCGGCCCGGGGCCGATTAAAGCGCTGGGAGAGGAGGACTTGTGCATTTTTTGTCACACGCCACATCAGGCGCGGCGCGATATTCCGTACCTTTGGAACCGTGCCGACTCCACGGCCAACTACGTCCCCTATCAGAGTTCGACCCTGTACTCCAGCGTCGGCCAACCGACCGGCGCCTCGAAGTTATGTCTGAGCTGCCATGACGGCACCGTCGCCCTCGGTATGCTGGGGACGCGCGCCGCCGAGGTTGAGTTCGTCGGAGGACTGCGTTTTATGCCGGCGGGGCCTGCACTGCTCGGCACCGATCTTTCGACCTCGCATCCGGTTTCGTTGGTGTATGATGCCGCCTTGGCGGCAGCCAATCCGGCCCTGGCCGCCCCGGCAACCTTAACGCCGCCAATCCATCTGGACAAAGATCAGCAACTGCAGTGTACCGCCTGCCACGACCCTCACGACAACAGCTACGGTAAATTTCTGGTCATGTCCAACCAGCACTCCGCGCTCTGCACCTTCTGTCATATCCAGCCGGGTTGGGCGACAGGAGCCCACGCTTTGTCCGCCGCCACTTGGAACGGACTCGGCGCTGATCCTTGGCCCGGCAGTCAGTACGTCAGCGTGGCCGATAATGGTTGCACCAGTTGTCATAGGAACCACGGGGGCGGCGGGGCGCAACGACTGCTCAGGCAGGCCGCCGAGGAAGATAACTGCCTGGGTTGTCATAACGGCAATGTGGCGGCCAGCGACATCGGTCAGGAACTGACCAAGCCGTCCCGGCATGCGGTGCAGGATTATTTTGGCGTCCATGACCCGGTGGAGGATTTCACCAGCGGCTTGGTGGCCAAGCATGTGGAGTGTGCCGACTGCCACAACCCCCACGCGGCCAACGACCAGCCCGGCGCCAACCCAGGAGACCCGCCCTTGGTCGGCGGCGCTACCTCTGGAGTGAGCGGCATCGACATCGGAGGAAGTGCGGTACGGCCAGCCGTTTACGTCTATGAAATTTGTTTCAAGTGTCACGGCGACACGCGGATGCTCGGCCGTCTGCCAATGACCCGACAACTCGACCAGCAGAACACCCGTTTGGAGTTCGACCCGGCCAACCCGTCGTTTCATCCCGTGGCGGCTCTTGGCATCAATCAAAATGTGCCGAGTCTGCTAAATCCTTTGACCGAGCAGAGCCGGATCAATTGTCTCGATTGCCACAACAACAGCGTCAGGCTCGGCCCGCGTGGCCCCCACGGCTCGGATTTTCCATTCATTCTCGCCCGGGAGTATGCCACGGCGGATCTCACCACCGAGACCGTCAGCAGCTATGCCCTCTGCTATCAGTGTCACAGCCGCACCAGTTTGCTGGCCAATGAGAGTTTCCGACACAGGCAGCACGTTGTGGAGGCGCAAGCCCCGTGTTCGGCCTGCCATGATCCCCACGGCGTAAGCATCATCCAGGGGAACGCAACCAATAACAGTCATTTGATCAACTTCGACCTCGAGATTGTCCAGCCAGATTCCCAAGGGCGCCTCTATTTCGAGGATCAAGGAACCTTTACCGGACAATGTTTTTTGAACTGCCACGGTGTGCCGCATGAGCCGAAGCGTTATAGGCCGATGGGCTCTGGAGGGCCGTTACCATAATGTTGTGAGGCAACAATAAGTTCCCTACAAAAAGGTGCGGCTCTATGGCCGCGCCTGCTATGGCAAAATAGTTTTTTCCACATGGATGGTCCGCTATGTCATACTCAAAATGGCGATTAAAACGCTTACGGTCAATGTTAAGGGGAGCCTTGCTCCTTGGTCTGCTTGTGCTATGCATGAGCACCACGGCCGGCCCTGCCTTAGCCTTTAATCCCTGGACGTTCCCTCCTCTACCACCGCCGGAACAGTATGGGAACATTTTGATCAACCGCACGTCCACTGCCAATGGCCTACAGCCCGTGGGTTTTTCCCATTTGTCCCATCGGCTGCTCTACACCTGCCGGGTTTGTCACCTGGAGCTTGGCTTCGAGATGTTTGTAAACACCACGGAGATCACCGAGGGGAAGAACCTTCAGGGGCACTATTGCGGCGCCTGTCATAATGGTAAGATCGCCTTTGGCCATACCCGTGAGCATTGTCAAAAATGCCACAGCGGCTCGACCGCTTTTGGCGAAGCGGCATTTGCCAAGCTTGGTCGGTTGCCACGGACCGCTTTTGGCAATCGGATCGATTGGGTCTATGCCATGTATGAAAAGCTTATTCATCCGCAACAGAGCCTTATTGACAAAGACTACAAACCCCTTGACTTCAACAAAAAGCTTAGCCTTGAATCGCGGTGGTCGGGAACCCCGCCGGCCATTTTCCCGCACGAACCGCACAACTTGTGGCTCGACTGTTCCAACTGCCATCCGGATATCTTCAATATTCAAAAAAAGACCACCGAGCATTTTGAAATGAACTATATTGTGCAGCGCAAATTTTGCGGCGTTTGTCATCTCAAGGTCGCCTTTCCGCTCGATGACTGTCGCCGTTGCCATCCGGGGATGAAAAAATAAGATGTATACGTCACCACAACTGGAGGAACTAAACGCCGCGGGCGCTGCCCGGCTGTCATCCGTTTTTTTGACCCGTGCTCCCCAGGAAAGATGCGTCTATGTGCGTCACGGCAATGCCGACATACTTTCCTCAAGATTTTTTAGCCGCGCAACCCCGATCGTCATTGGGTAGCGCTTTTTCCCCAAGTGAACACAGGAGCCTCTTATGAACCGCCATAAATGTTTTTTGACCTTGTTGTTTTTATGCCTTTTTCTGCCGACCCTTGCCCCCGGGGAAGAAGCGGAAGAAGAGGAGATTCTTGCCGGAACGGTGATTTTTACCCAGTTGGCCGGCAAGTACACGTATCTTCAAATCAAGCAGGAGGATAAGGAGGTGTGGCTGGCCGCCGCAGCCTTTGAGGTGGCGGTGGGGGACAAGATCGAATACATGGGAGGGACGCCGATGGTTAATTTTTATGCGAAAGCCATGGACCGGACCTTTGACGAGATCCTCTTTTTGTCCAATATCCGTAAGGCGGTCGATGTTCAGCAGGAGAAGAAGACCGAGGGGGCTAAACTGGCGGATATCCCAGACGATAATTATCACCGGAATATTTCCCCGGGCCAAGCGGCGATAGTGCCTCCCGCGCCGGGCGAGGTGGTAAAAGCGGCAACCGAGTTGACCATTGCCGAGCTCTTTATGCGTCGCGGTGAACTGGCCGATCAGACCGTGAGCATGCGTGGCAAGGTTTTGAAGCTCAGCAAAAATATCCTGGGGCGAACCTGGGTCACCCTGGCCGACGGCAGCGGTGTCGCGCCGGATGACAAGTTGCTGGCCACTACCAAGCAGGAGGTCCAGATTGGCGAAACGCTTGCCGTCACCGGCATCGTCAGGATCGATATCAATCTCGGGAGCGGTTACGCATACAAGGTAATGCTTGAAGAGGCAACCTTCACGCGGTAGTGATCGGGCAGCCCTTTGCGGCAAGATGCTATTTGATACTCCGAGGCCGGGACTGCCGTGCACGGCAAACAGTTGTTGCCACCCCTTTGGCTTTTGATTGAGCAAATTGTGGGATACAAGTTGGTTGAATCATGAAAAGGTCACAGGTGATTTTTATATTATTGATATTTGCTGTGTGCGTGGTGACCAAGGTCATTTCGATGCAGACCGGGCACCAGTTCACCGCTGAACAGTGTATAATCTGTCACTTGCACGAAAAAGGCGGGCGCGAAGACCTGCGTCTCGATGTCACCGGGGCCTGTGCCACCTGTCATCCGGCTTTGAAAGATTACAAGTCGCATCCAACAGATATCATACCAAAAATGCATATCCCCGGCGATATGCTGCTGCTTGATGGCCGTTTTACCTGCGTCAGTTGCCACGATGCGCATGCCCAGGGAGGGGAAGGGGCCAACCAACCCTATTTCCTGCGGCGCAATGTCTCAGGGAAGCCTTTCTGTCTGATTTGTCATAGTGTCGATGACGAGGGCCATCTCTTCATTGGCGTCACCCATGAAGGCCAATTCCAGGTTACCGATTTCCACTCAAGGGTCGATCCGACAACGCTCATCTGTCTTGAATGCCATGTTGACCGGATTGACTCACTGGACAAAGGCCTTGGCGCCGGGACTTGGAGCCACTTCTCCGGGCGGTTGGAACATCCCCTTGGCGTTTCCTATCAGGACGCCTACCTAAGAAGGCCCGTTGCCTATATCCCGCCTGCATCCCTCAATGATGAGATTAAATTGTTTGATGGCAAAATAGGCTGCGGGACTTGTCATAACCGTTATTCGCGCTACAGTTTCATGCTCGTGATGAGCAATGAGGGAAGCCAATTGTGTTTTTCTTGCCATATCAAGTGATGAGATGATTGGTATTAAAGAATGTCCCTTCGGGAACTATGTTTTCAGCTATCAGTGTTCAGCAAAAAAATCTTAAGCAATAAGAAGGTGATGCTGAAAGCGGGATCCTGACATTCATCCTGTTTTATGTGATTGCCGGATGGACGTTAGAGATAATAGAGAATAACGAAATAGAGGGCCATCAGTGCCAATCCGAAAGGTATGCCAACCACTGCCCAGGCACGGCTTGAGATGCGCAGCTTGTTGGCGGCGATAATATTCGGGATATTGCCGGGGATGAGCATGCCGCCGGCGATGATGAGGCCCATGATAATGCCCTTTACCTGCGCCGCGGTCATGCCTGGGCCGAGTTCCGCCGCGGCAAGCGTGGCGTTGTCGAGGATTGCCGAGGTGATGTTGACCCAATAGAGGAGTGGGGCCGACATTTTTGAGATATACAGATCAATCAAAGGTTTGAAACCCGTACCGAGCAGAATCAGGGCCATGACAAAAATATAGACCTTGAACGCCCGGAGCGCGATCTGGCCCAAAGACTCCTCGAAGTCTTCGGTAATACTCTCGCAGGATCCGACTTGCTTGCCGCGGCAAAGTCCTCCGGTCACGGCGATCAGGACGAGGCCCGGAATGATGTAAATTCCGAAGAGGCGTATCAGCATCAGAAAATCGCCGTTCAGCGCCCCGCCCCGCAGCTTGGCAACGGCAATGGTGGACAACGGCTCGCCGATGGGGGTAAGGGCCGCTCCCATGCCTATCGCAAAGCAGGCAAAAATGACCAGGAGCGTTTCGTACTTTTTGTCCAGGTTGATGGCGCTCACCACCTCGCACAGGATCAACGCCGCGATAATCGCGGTGATCACACTGGAAAGCAAGCCTAGGGCCAGGATGAGCAGGAAGGCGAAGAGGCGCGGCCCGAGCCAGAGTTCGGCAATCACGATCTTTTTTTTCAGCGGGGCGCGGATGGCCCGGAAGGCCACGCCAAAGAGCAGGGTGGCGATGGTCAGCTTGACCGGTTCAAGCAGGGCCGACTCGACAAGGTGCCAGGTGATGAGCGGCTCCGGGCCCAGGAGATGTGAGAGGATAAGCGTGGTGCCGCCGGTGACGAGCAGGAACAGCTCGAGATTATGCTCCACCTTCTTTGCGAGCATCGGCAGGAGCAGGATCAGCAGAAATATGAGGACAAGAATGTAGGTGATCATGATGTCTGCGAAACTAGACCATCAATGCTTGGGGCGCCACCCCCTTTTATATGAAAATTAAAAAAATGCAGTAACCATCCTGCCTGTGTCGGCATTTAAGCGTTGCCGGGCTCGCCATGCCTTGCGCTCATGCTCGGCGGGCGTTCTGCCCGCCTCCGAGGCGGCCGCGACCTCCCGCGCCTCCTGCGCCCGGTCGCGGACGAACCCGCGAAAGGCATTGCCAGACCGGGAATTCACCCGGGTGGCGGGGCCGCTGGATAGTTACAAGAATGTAATCGTAAAAAGACCGAGCAGAGGGATGGCTTCCCTTCCTCGGCACGGTCTTTTAGGTTGCCGAATTATTGCCCCACGGCGCAAGCTTGCCCTTTAGTCCTTAGGGACGCGGAAAACACCAATCTGCCATCACGCATCCCGGCTTAGGGCCATCTTTGACCGCGCCTCAATCGCAGGTAAGCGAGATGAAACCGAGATTCCGAAATCCTCGACGTAGCCCTGCTACGCCTGCGGTTTTGTGCAGCGCAGCAAATACTCTTGGGGTGCTCAATCGGCCCAGCCCAATCTGACCCCAACCCGGGCGCGATCCAGACATATTGGTATTTTCCGAGTTCCTTAAAAGGCCAGCGAGACCGCCACGCCGCCATAGATGAAACTGGAGTCCTCGCCATTGAAGCTTGCGGACTTGATCAGGTCCGCGGCCATGCTGGTGAGCGGGAATGAGTATGCCAACTGTGGTGTAACAGTAATGTAGGTATTCACCGGGAAATTGATCGAGGCGCTAAGCACCCCGTCGTGGAAGCCATCGCAGGGCTCTTCCCCCAACCCCCTTTTGGAATATGAACTGGCGTCATCCGCCTGCAGGTAGCTCGCCTTGGCGCCCAGGTCCAGCTTGAGCTGGTCGGTGAGCGGCAGCGCATGGCTGACCGCGGCGGTGATATACCAGCCGGCGTAGTGATCCGTGTCCCGGTACACGGCCAGGGTCGGCTTGAGCAGCGTGTCATAGCTGGTGCTGACATAAAATTCCTGGGTGTCCTCATTGTTCAGGCCATAGCCATAGTAGATATAGCCAGCGCTCAGACCAACCTTGCCAATCGTATAGGCATAGGCCAGGGTCAGATCGGTTTCCTGCCAGTGCGAGGCGTCGTTGCCGGTCCGGTCGGTGTCGAGATTACCCCAGAGGTTGGCGGAAAATCCCTCATAGCCAACGGTCAGCGACGGCTCGATGACCAGGCTGTCCTTGCCCTGCTCGAAACCGCGGAAGATGTACTGACTTAGGGCTGCTACCGTAAGGTTGGCGGTGGGTTTGGCCTCCTCGGCCGCCAGGGCCGGGGCGGTGACCAGCAGCCCCAGGGCGAGCGCGGTCGTGAAGGTTTTGTTGAGCCGGTGAGTCGTGTTGTTGGTGTACATGGTTTTCTCCTCCTGCAAGATGTGGTGCCGGGTTTTCATTGCCCTGGCAACGGGACTAGCCAGATTAAATCGCCTCTTGGTCGCGCTCGCCGGTGCGAATGCGGCAGACCTGTTCCACTGGCAAGACAAAGATCTTGCCGTCCCCGATCTTCTCTGTCCGGGTGGCCGTGATCATGGTCTCGATCACCTGTTCCACCATGGCGGCCGGAATGACGATCTCTACTTTGACCTTGGGGACAAAGTCCACCACATATTCGGCGCCGCGGTAAATTTCGTTGTGACCCTTCTGTCGGCCAAAACCCTTCACTTCGCTTACCGTCATCCCCTTTATGCCGATGGCGTTCAATGCTTCCTTCAAGTCGTCCAGCTTGAATGGTTTGATTATGGCTTCAATTTTTTTCATGGTTTTATTCCCCCCTTTTTAGCGGTGAGTCTTGTTAAGGTTGAACTCAGGATAGGCGTTTACCGCCACTTCACTATGGTCAAGGCCAGCCAGTTCCATCTCCTCGGAAACCCGGAGCGGCACGAACTTGTCGAGTACCTTGAAGAATACGTACATGATCACAAAGACAAAGATGATATTGGTGGCGGTGCCGATCAACTGGGCCGTAAACTGCGAGGCATCGCCATAGAACAAGCCCTTGACCGTGCCGGCCACGCCGTTCAGGCCGTCGCCGTAAGTACCGTCGGCGAAGAGTCCCACGGAAAGCACGCCCCAGGCGCCGTTGACCCCGTGCACCGAGATGGCGCCTACCGGATCATCGATTTTCATAACGCGCTCCACAAAGAAGACGCCGAGGCAGAGGAAGATGCCGGCGATGGCCCCTATGGCGACCGCGGCCACTGAATTCACAAAGGCGCAGGGCGCGGTAATGGCCACCAGTCCGGCCAAAAAGCCGTTGGCGATCATGGAGATATCCGGTTTGCCGTAGCGGTTCCACATGTAGAGCATGGAGGTGAAGGCGGCCGCAGCCGAGGCCAGCATGGTATTGACGGCCACCACGCCGATCCGCAGGTCGCCGCCCGCCAGGGTGGAGCCGGCATTGAAGCCGAACCAGCCAAAGGCCAGGATGAAGCAGCCAACCATGGCCATGGGAATGTGGTGACCAGGAATGGCGTTAGGGGTGCCGTCCGCCTTGAATTTTCCCCGCCGCGGTCCTAGGACCAAGGCACCGGCCAGGGCGGCCACGCCGCCGGTCATGTGCACCACGGAAGAGCCGGCAAAGTCTACATGGCCATGGCCGAGTGCAAAGTTTTTACCAAGCTGCGACAGCCAGCCGCCGCCCCATACCCAGTTGGCATACAGGGGGTAGACGATGGCGGAGATAAAGAGGCCGTAGACCACGAAGGACTTGAAGGTCCAGCGTTCCGCCATGGCGCCGGTCGGAATGGTAGCCGTGGTGTCCATAAAGACCATCTGAAAGAGGAAAATGGTAAAGACCACGGCATCATAGGTCGTGTTGGAAAGGAAGAAGCCCTTGGTGCCGAACAGTCCGAAACTCTTGCCAAACAGGGTAATGGCGAACTCGCTGTTGAGCACCGTGGCGCCACCCAGGGTGGCGGCCCCGCCACTGCCGCCCATCTGAATGGCAAAGCCGCAGGCCCAGTAGCCCAGGATGCCCAGGGCATAGATCATGAAGTTCATGGCCATGGTATGGCCGGCATTCTTGGCCTGGGTAAAACCGGTCTCGGCCATGGCGAAACCGGCCTGCATGAACATGACCAGAAAGCCGCAGACCAGGGTCCAGACGATGTTGACCGCGACCCGGTTATGGCCGATGACGTCGGCCAATTTGAGGGCCAGCGGCTCCTTGGGGCCGAGGTTTGTCATGTCTGCCGCGGAAGGCGCGCCAGCAGTCACCCCAACCACGTCAGCCGCGCCACCCGTGGCGGCCCCGCTGGGATCCGGAATCGGCTCGACCACGACAGAAGCGGGCGGAGCCGCATCAGTCCGCGCCACCGTTGTGCCGGCGAGCGGTGGCACGGATGCCATGTCATCCGCCCCCAGGATCGGCACCATGCCATACAAAAAGACAAGGGCCAAAAGTAGAATGCGCAGCGACCTCTTCATGATAAGCTCCTCTTTGGTGATAGTTATAAAGGACACCGTTTGTTTTAGTTAAAAGCAAACGGTGTGCCAAAGCCTGGGGTTGGCGTGGTTTGTCAGGTTATCATGTTGATATTGGATAATTTTTTAAAACAAGTAAGCATGATTTTATCTAATAAATTATTACAATTTTGTATTATGTGTTCGGTAGTAAAATAATGTTTGTACATAAAAGTAAATTATGCCCATGGTTGCCGGGTTGCCGAGACCATGGGCACGTTGCCGTGCCGTTAAGCCGTTGTAACTCCTCGGGTGGGTAGGTTGATTTGATGGGAAGTGGGAAGTGGGAAGTGGGGAGTGGGGGGGAAAACGGGGAATAACCAGGCGAGATCACGCAGGTTGCCGCCTTCCTTGGGCATGATGCTGTTGCCTGAGGTCTGCAGAATGTTGCGCGTGCTACCGACTTGGTCCGAGGGCGAGCCGGGTGCCTAGTGGGAAATTGACGAAGTCCGACCCTGGCCACTTGGTTATGTGGTGGATACCAGCGTGGTGCTGAGGTAGCGCTCGCCGGTGTCGCAGACCACGAAGAGGAGGCGTTTACCAGCGTTTTCAGGTCGCCTGGCTACCTGCAGGGCGGCCCAGCCGTTGGCGCCCGAGGAGATGCCGCAGAGGATACCTTCCTCCCGGGCCAGTCGCCTGGCCATGGCAAAGGCGTTGTCGTTGGTCACGGTGACGATTTCGTCGATGATCCCGGTGTTAAGTACCGCGGGGATGAAGCCGGCGCCGATACCCTGAATCTTGTGGGGGCCAGGCTGGCCGCCGGAGAGCACCGGCGAGTCGGCCGGTTCTACGGCCACGGCCTTAAAGGCGGGGTTGCGTTGTTTAATGACTTCGGCCACGCCGGTGATGGTGCCACCGGTGCCCACGCCCGCCACGAAGATGTCCACCTTGCCGTCCATGTCACGCCAGATCTCCTCGGCCGTGGTACGGCGATGGATTTCCGGGTTGGCCGGGTTGGTGAACTGGTTGGGCATGAAACTGTTTGGTGTTGTGGCCACGATCTCCTCCGCCTTGGCAATGGCGCCCTTCATGCCAGCCGGAGCCGGGGTGAGCACCAGTTCGGCGCCCAGGTGCTTGAGCAGGGCGCGGCGTTCCAGGGTCATGCTCTCTGGCATGGTGAGCACCAGGTGGTATTGCCGGGCCGCGCAGACAAAGGCCAGGGCGATGCCGGTGTTGCCGCTGGTGGGTTCCACTATGGTGGTTCCAGGGTTGATAAGTCCCTTGGCCTCGGCCGCCTCGATCATGGCCCGGCCAATGCGGTCCTTGACGCTGGACAAGGGGTTCTGGAATTCCAGCTTGGCGTACACCTCAGCGGCGCAGCCCGCGGCCAAGCGGTGCACTCTCACCAGGGGCGTGTTGCCGATCAGTTGGGTTACATCGGTGTAGGGGGATGGCATGGTCTTCTCCTTTTAGAAAGCGTTCATCCTTAAGCTTTGCGCCTTGAGCTTTCAGCTTGCAGCTTTTTTTCCAATAAAAAGATGGCATAGGTGGCCAGGAGGTTGGGAAAGAGCCGCACCCGGTGGCCCGCGGTGTCGTGGTGGTGGGTGTCGATGGCCTCCTCGCGGCGGATGATGCATCCTTCTTGTTTAATAAAGTGCCGGAAGTCATTAATGGTAATCACCCGGATATTCGGGGTGTTATGCCACTCGTAGGGCAGTTGTTCGGTCTTGGGCGCCCGGCCCTTCACCAGCAGATGTAACCGGCTGCGCCAGTGGCTGAAATTGGGGAAGCTGACGATCACCCGCCGGCCGATGCGCAGGAGACGGTGGAGGAGCTGGGCCGGCTCATAGACCTGCTGCAGGGTCTGGCTCAAGATGATGTAGTCAAAGGCGTTGTCGTTGTAGTCCTTAACCTCGGTGCTGATGTCACCCTGGAGCACGGTTAGCCCCTTTTCGATGCAGGCGATGGCCTTGGC
This sequence comes from Desulfobacterales bacterium CG2_30_60_27, assembly GCA_001873115.1. Taxonomy (GTDB): domain Bacteria; phylum Desulfobacterota; class Desulfobulbia; order Desulfobulbales; family CG2-30-60-27; genus CG2-30-60-27. The sequence continues at coordinate 17,428 of MNYK01000030.1, forward strand.
CTCGTTTTTTTCGATGCCGATGCCAACGACCTGCTTGGTGTCCCGCAGCAGGGACAAAAGCGTACCTTCGCCGCAGCCCAGGTCGAGCACCCGGGAGCCCGGTTCGATCCAAGAGGCGATGACCGTCAGGTCATAGCGCAGGGGGTTATTTACGGAATTCGGTGTGGACACGATCCAGAAATCCCTTGATGATGGTGGCCAGGCGTTTGATGGGCAACAGGAAGGCGTCGTGGCCGCACGGGGCCTCGATCTCGCAGAAGCTCACGTCGCGGCCCGCCCTTTTCATGGCCGTTACCATGGCCCGCGACTGATAGGTAGGGTAAAGCCAGTCCGAGGTGAAGGAGACCACCAGGAAGCGGGCCAGGGCCTTGGCAAAGACGGTGGCCACGTGTTCCTCGCTCTCGTCCAGCAACAGGTCGAAGTAGTCCGCCGCCCGGGTGAGGTAGAGGAAGGAGTTGGCGTCGAAGCGGTCCACGAATTTCTTGCCCTGGTGGCGCAGGTAGCTCTCCACCTGGAAATCAGCCCCGAAATTGCACGAAAAATCGTTGCGGTCCTGCAGTTTACGGCCAAAGCGGTTGCGCAGGGCGTCGTCGGACAGGTAGGTGATGTGACCGATCATCCGGGCCACGGCCAGGCCGAGGTCTGGGTGCTTGCCGTCGTAGTAGCAGCCCTTTTGCCAGTGGGGGTCGGCCATGATCGCCTGGCGGGCCACCTCGTTGAAGGCAATGGCCAGGGCCGAGTGCCGCATGGTGGTGGCCAGGGGGATGGCGGCAAAGACCATCTCCGGATAGCGCACGCTCCAGTCCAGAACCTGCATGCCGCCCATGGAACCGCCGATAACGGCCAGCAGTCTCGGGATGCCCAGGGCGTCGATAAGTCGTTTTTGGGCCGCCACCATGTCACCGATGGTGATCATGGGAAAATCCAGGCCATAGGGCCGGTTGGTCGCGGGATTGATGGAGGAGGGACCGGTGGAACCCATGCAGCCGCCCAGGACGTTGGAACAGATCACGAAGTAGCGACTGGTATCGATGCCCTTGCCCGGGCCGATCAGGGTGTCCCACCAGCCGGGTTTGGGGTCATCACTGCGGTGGATGCCCGCCGCGTGGGCATCGCCGGACAAGGCGTGCAGCACCAGAACGGCGTTGTCCTGATTGGCGGCCAGCTCGCCGTAGGTCTCGTAGGCCAGGGTGATGGGTCCGAGGCGGGCGCCGGACTCCAGGGGCATGGTATCCGACGGCTCGGCAAAGGTGAAAAACCGTCCATCCACCTTGCCCACCGAACTTCCCTGGTCATGGGACTGGGCGGCTTTGCTCATGCCCCCAGCCGGTCCAGGGACTGCCCCAGGTCGTGGCAGATGTCCTGGACCGCCTCAATGCCCACGGAAAGCCGCAGCAGGTCCGGGCCGATGGATAATTTCCGGCGGAGCGCCTCTGGAAAGGAGAGGTATTGGGTGGTATAGGGGTGGATGATCAGCGTCTTGCAGTCGCCGATATTGGCCAGGTGGTAGATAAGCTGCAAATGGTCAATGCACTTGGCGCACTGCTCCTTGTTAGCCAGGCCGAAGGTGAGCATGCCGCCGAAGCCGCGGCCGCCAAACTGCGTCGCTGCCGTGGCGTGGCCCGGGTGGTCGGCCAGACCGGGGTAATTGACCCAGGCGACCTCGGGCCGTTCCAAAAGAAAGCGCGCCACCTCCATGGCGTTGGCGCAGTGCCGTTCCATGCGCAGGGCCAGGGTGTCGAGGCCCAGGAGGGTGAGGTAGGAGTGCAGGGGCGCCGGGGTGGTGCCAAAGTTGATGTGGTGCTCGCGCCAGACCTTGTCAAGATAGGCCAGGGGCCCTTTGCGGTCAACGTATGGCCGCAGGTCCGGAAAGCGGCTGGAATCATTCCAGGGAAAGGTGCCGCCGTCGATGATCGCGCCGCCACAGGCGTCGCCGTGGCCGTTCAGGTATTTGGTGGTAGAGTGGATGACCACGTCGGCCCCCAGTTCCAGGGGCCGGCAGAGAAAGGGGGTAACCAGGGTGTTGTCCACGATCAGGGGCAGGCCATGGTCATGGGCGATGGCGGCCGCCTGCCGCAGGTCGGGCACATCAAGTTTCGGATTGCCCAAGGTCTCCAAATAGATGAACCGGGTCTTGGCGTTGATGGCCGCGGCCAGGGCCGCCATGTCGGTTGCTTCCACGAAGCGGGCGGTGATGTTGTATTTGGCAAAGACATTGGCGAACAGGATGTAGGTGGACATGAACAGTGAGTTACCGCAAACAAACTCGTCGCCGGCCCGCAGCAGCGCCATGCAGGCGTCGGTGATCGCGGCCATGCCCGAGCCGGTGACCACCGTACCACCACCGCCTTCCAGGTCGGCAAGCTTTTCCTCCAGCACGCGGCTGGTGGGGTTGGTGAGCCGCATGTAGATGTGGTCGTTGGTCTGGCCGGCAAAGGTCTGGCTCAGGTGTTCCGCGGTGGGGCAGGCGTGGGCGGTGGCCTGGACAATGGGGGGCAGGGTGGCGCCGCCCCACTGGGCCGGGGTCTGGCAGGCGTGGATGACCCGGGTGTGGAAATCGAGCTGTTGCTGCTTGCTCACTTGGTTCTCTCCGATATCTATTTCTACGGGCAGACCATGGAGCGGCCACCCGGCCGGGGCGACGGCATTTAGCGGGGCGTGGTGCTGGACGGGGGTGTCAAAAAGGAAGCCAGCACCTCGCATTTCCGGCAGATGGCCATCTTTTCCTTCCAGTCCTTGTGGACCTCGCCCTGGCAGATCGTGCCATTGATGAGCCAGCATAGCGTGCCGGCCCGGAATTCATAGGCCGGGCAATGGTGTTTGCGTTCCTTGGGGCAATGACGTACGGTCCAGCAGTTTTTGACCGGGGTATTGCCTTCCCGATGTCGGGAGAGCAGAAAATAGACCTGGCGTTCCACGTGGGGCGGAATTGATCGCCAGCCCTGCTCGTAGCTGTGTACCGCCTTGATGGAGTTGCCCAACAACTCGGCGATTTCTTTTTGGGTTTTGCCTAGTCTCTTCCGGTAGCCAATAAAGTTTGTTTTATCCACGATTTTTCCTCATGCGGAATGGGCCGACAGGAGTTCATAAGACATTATATGATACGTTGTGGTAAGTTAATACTAAAAATAAAAAAAATACAATGGTATTTCCTTTGGTTCCATACGGCGGCGCTTTCAGGGCCAGCGGTGGCGGAGGTTTGCCCGCCGGTCTTTAGAGCCTTTTGCAAAAGTCCTATCTCATGCACTTGCCATCATGCCGGCGCTCTTTTCAGTCCCCGCTTGACGGGGAAAAGCCGGAATCCAGTAATTGGTATTTTCTGCGTCCCTAAGTCAGGGATGTTGTGTCAAATCTGGTCCCCGGCCTTCGCCGGGGTGACGACTTTTGCAAGTGACTCTTTAAAAAGTGTTTTTTGCCGGCTGGCCGGACAAAATTGGTCCATGAAGAATTTTTCTCGGATTGTCCAGTTGATCGCCTTGACAAATTTTCCTGGCCGTAGTTCTATTTTTATCGTTTGCAGTCAGGTTGCCACGTAGTTTTTTCCCGCTAAAAAAAAGTAAGCCTTGGATCCTGACTTCTTTTGGTGGCGGGATCTCCGGGGAAAGGGCCAAAGCATACTGTCGTGCAGCACAAACACCAGCCCATGCCTAATGTCAAGTTCCTCCGGCAACTGCTTATCGCGGTGGACGATATCATGCATTTTCTGGTGGCCGTTATTCTGCTGGTTTGCGCTGGTCTTATCCTGGTGCAGACCATTCCCAGCCTGCTACATCCTGACAAGCATTCACTTCTGCGTGTCCTGAACGATGTGCTCCTCGTGCTCATCGTCATGGAACTCATGTGGCCCATCGTGCGGTTTCTCAAGCGGGAAGCCTTTTCCCTCAATCCTTTTCTCTATATCGGGATTATCTCCAGCGTTCGTCGTATTCTGCTCATTGAAGCCGAACATTCCATGGTGGCCGGCGGCCTTGCAGGCAACGTTGCCTGGTCGAACCTCTGGCCCGTTCTCGCCGAACTCGGGGCCAATGTCTTGATAATTGTCCTTCTGGCCATGGCCCTGCGGCTGCTGTCGAACAACAACGCCAGCGTTGCCACATAGTCATTAATGCTTACTGGTCAGGCTGGATGCGCCGAGAAAGGGGAGGGGTATGCACTTGCGCAGTGGGTCTGAAACGATACTGGTGGTCGATGATAACCCCGCCATTGTGAAACTGGTGGCAACTATCCTGCTGCCCCTCGGTTACCGTGTGCTCGATGCCGAAAGCGGCACCCGGGCACTGCAACTGGCGGAGGCAGGCAGGGGTGAAGTCGATCTGCTGCTCACGGATGTGGTGATGCCGGGGATGACGGGCGCCGAACTGGCCGGGGTCTTTGAGGAAAAGTGGCCCCGGGTCAAGATCCTGTTCATGTCCGGGTATATGAGCCCCGCCATTTCCGCGGAGGATCGACATTCCAGGCAAAAGGGATTCTTGCGGAAACCTCTGTGTCCCTGGGAGTTGGCCAGTAAGGTGCGCGAATTGTTGGATTGACCCATGGTCGTTTTGGGATTTTTGACGAAAAGTTAAAAAAACTTTCGCTGTTCGCTCCTCTTCCATGCTATCGTTAAGTGTGCATGCAGAGGTAACGTAGCCATCTTGCAATGGAAACCAGCCCTGTTTGGTTCCCACTGCGTGGGCTGAAATCGGTTGAACTTGCTGGGAGGCGGCGCATGATGGAAGCTGATACGGGCTTGAAGGAGAGAAGGGCTCACAAGCGGTTCAAGGCAAAAAACTGCACCATCGCGGTTCGTTCCAAGCTGGGGGCGATCATCGACATCAGCATGGGCGGGCTCTCCTTTAGTTATATCGACACCGGCGAATGGCCCAAGGACGTACCATCCCTGGCCATCATCTTCGGCGCCGACGACCTGTGCCTGGACGAGTTTCCCCTGCGGGTCATTTCCGATTGCAGCCTGAGCAAGGGCATGTCCATGATGCACCGCTGCGGGGTACAGTTCGGGGAACTCAGCCGCAAGCAACTGTCCCAACTGGAGCACTTCATCTGGGTCAACTCCATGTTGGAGCATGAGTTGAGGTATTCTGAGTAAGTGCTAAGTTACGGCACAATAAGCTACAAATCGTACGGTCAGTCTTAACTTGGTCCCGGAGGCTGGCAAGCCGGCATTTTCGGGACCTTTTTTTGTGGCAAGTCCATGTTTCCCTCCCCTTGTTGATATTGACCAATGGCGGGGGAATCAGCGGCCGGTTGGTTCCTGGCGGCGGTACTGGATGGCCTCGGCCAGATGATTTTGCCGGATCATATCCGTGTTTTCCAAATCAGCGATGGTCCGTGCTATTTTGATGATGCGATGAAAGGCGCGGGCCGAGAGGTGCAGCCGCTGCATGGCCTTTTCCAGCATTTGCTGGGAACCTCTGTCCAGTTGGCAAAACTGTTTGATGTCCCGCGGACCCATCTGGGCGTTGCAGTAAATTTTCTTGCGGCCGATAAACCGGGCTTCTTGAACGCGCCGGGCCGCCACCACCCGCGCCCGGATGGTGGCCGAAGGCTCGCCTGCCTGGCTGTCGGCAAGATCCTTGTAGGGCACGGCTGGCACCTCCAGGTGCAGGTCGATACGGTCTTGGAGAGGGCCGGAAATACGGCTTTCATAGCGTTGCACCTGCACCGCCGTGCAGGTGCATTGACGGGTGGGATCGCCGAGGTTGCCGCAGGGGCAGGGGTTCATGGCCGCCACCAGAATGAAGCGGGCCGGAAAGGCGAGGGAGTTGGCGGCCCGCGCGATGGTGACCGTGCCGTCCTCCATGGGCTGCCGCATGACCTCCAGCACGTGCTTCTTGAACTCCGGCAGTTCGTCCAGGAACAGTACGCCGTTGTGGGCCAGGGAGACCTCGCCCGGCCTGGGATTCTGGCCGCCGCCGATGAGCCCGGCGTCGGAAATGGTGTGGTGGGGAGCCCGGAAAGGTCGGGTGGTCATCAGGCTCTTCTTCTCGGGCAGCAGTCCCATAACCGAGTAAATCTTGGTGGTTTCCAGCGCCTCTTCAAAGGAGAGGTCAGGCATGATGGTGGGCAGGCGTCTGGCCACCATGGTCTTGCCGGAGCCGGGCGGTCCTTTCATCAGGACGTTGTGGCCGCCGGCCGCGGCAATCTCCAGGGCGCGCTTGGCATGGGCCTGGCCCTTGACCTCCTGGAAATCCACCTCATGGACCGTGTTTTCCTGAAAAAGTTTGGGGATATCAACTTGGGTGGCCGTAAGCGGCGAGACGCCGTTTAGAAACTCCACCGCTTCGGGCAGGGTAGAGATGCCGATCACATCGATGCCGGCCACTACTGCCGCCTCGTGGGCGTTTTCGCGAGGCACGAGTACCCCGCGCATGCCCGCGCGCCGCGCGGCCATGACCATGGGCAGAATACCCTGGGTAGAGCGGACGCCGCCGTCCAGGGAGAGTTCGCCGATCACGGCGTACTGGTCCAGGATGGGGCTGATCAAGGTTTCCGAGGCGGCCAGGATGCCCAGGGCCATGGGCAGATCGTAGCCGGTGCCCACCTTCTTGACGTCGGCTGGCGCCAGGTTCACGGTAATGCGGCGGTTGGGGAACTCGTATCCCGCGTTCTTGATGGCCGCCTTGACCCGTTCCTTGCTCTCGCGAACGGCACCCTCGGGCAGGCCGACGGTAGTGAAGGTCGGCAGCCCGAAGGCGATATCAATTTCCACTTCAACGGCCAGACCGTCCACGCCGTTTACGGCACTGCTCATTACCTTGGCGAGCATGGCAGAATCCTTTGTTCATTTGTAACTGCTTCCAGGTTGTTTAGACTGTAGTCTGTTAGGTCAACGCAAAGAAGGAATCAAGGCCCCCAACCTGGGTGATCTCGCACGGTTATTTCCCCGCTATCCACCTGAACACCTTCGGACTATACACCCAAGGAGGCGGGCCGCCTCATCATGACAGGCAAATGGTCAGGGGCACCATAACCTGAAAATGAGAAAGAGGCAAACAGTGTTCAGGAGCTGCGGCAAGCCTCAGCCGACGATCCAGATGGCTACCTGTTCCGCCAGGGCAAGCACCTTGTCGGTAACGCCGCCGAACAGTCCTTTTTTTGCGTCTCCGGGCCTGCGGCCCATGACAATGGTGCCGAAGTCGTCAACCAGGGCCTGGCGGACTATCTGGCTGCTCGGATATAGACCCAATCTGGTTTCCAGGCGATGCAGACGTGCCGGCGGGAAGTCGTTTTCCCGCAGCAGTTGTTCAGGGGCGTGGAACAGACGGTCTGGCCCGGTGAGGTGGGCGGCGCACCATTCTTCCCCCCAGATGGCCGCAAATTCGGGCGTATTCATCTCCGGCTTGCCGGCAAACATCTGTGGCGAGTGGAAGAGTGTCACCTCGGCGTGCGGGTTGCCGCGCAGGATAAAGGCGAGGTGGTCCACGGCCCGCAGGGAGTGCACCGTGCCGTCGATGGGCACCAGGAATTTTCTGGAGTCCACCTGGCCGTCGATAAGCCAGATTGGCACGTCGTGGCATTTTTGCAGCACGGTCTTGGAGACGCTGCCCAGGATCATTTCCTGGACCATGCTCAGGCCGCGGCGGCCGATAAGCAGGGCGTCGTACAGGCCGGCGCGGGCCTCATGCAGCAGATCGGGGGCCATACCACGGCGGGCCAGCCGGATTACCTGTTTAACCTGGTGCGGGCCGATGCCGTGCCGGGCCAGCAAGTGGCCGGCCTTCTTCAGGCAATGGGCGATAGTTTGGTATTTTTTGAGGTCAATCGGATCCAAGTCGTGCCGCAGGTCGTTTTCATCGATCCAGGCCACTTGGGTTTCGGGAATGCTGGCGACAAAGACATTAAAGAGGTGGAACTCCATGGCCCCAACCCCATCGAACAGCCGGGCCAGGTAGCCTATGGAGTTGGCGCTGTATGGCGAGCCGTCCACGGCCACAAGAACCTTTCTGGTCATGGCCGTCGTACGGCCCGCGCTGCTGTCGGCTGATGGTTGGGGCATGGCGGTTTAGCACCCTCCCTATTCTGTTGGGTCCAGGTAGGTGAACTCCTGGCCACAGAAATTCGTGGCGATAAGCTTGGTGGTGAAATGTTGCACATATTCCGGCAGCAGCGGTATCTTGCCGCCGCCGCCCGGCAGGTCAACCGCCAGGGTGGGCACGGCCAGCCCCGAGGTGTGGCCGATCAGAGAACGCATGATGTCGATACCATGGCGGATCGGGGTGCGGAAATGGTCCGTGCCCCGGGTCATGTCACCCTGAAATAGATAATACGGTTTTACCCGGATGGTTAGCAACTTTTGCATGAGGGTACGGATGATGGCCGGATCGTCGTTTACCCCTTTCAGCAGCACGGTCTGGCAGCCCAGCGGAATGCCGGCGTCGGCCAGGCGGGCGCAGGCCGTGGCCGCTGCCTGGGTGATTTCGGCCGGATGATTGAAATGGGTGTTGATGTAGAGCGGGTGATAGCGTTTCAGCAGGCTGGCCAGTTTTTTCGTAACCCGCATAGGCAGCACGCACGGCACCCGCGTGCCGATACGGATGATCTCGATGCTTGGAATTTTTCGCAGTTCCCGCAGGATATCTTCAATGGCCTCGTCCTCCATGAGCAGCGGATCACCACCCGAAACCAGCACGTCGCGGATGGCCGGGGTTCTTTTCAGGTAGTCGAGCCCGGCCCGGATGGTGTCGGCGGTGATGTGCATGCGGGTAGTGCCCACCATGCGTTTTCTGGTGCAGAAGCGGCAGTACATGGCGCACTGGGCATGGACCAGGAACAGGGCCCGGTCCGGGTAACGATGGATCAGGTTGGGCACGGGGCTCAGTTGCTCCTCGGCCAGGGGGTCGGCCAGGCAAACCCGGTCCGTCAACTCGCGGGTGTCCGGCATGGCCTGGCGCCAGAGGGGGTCGCCCGGTTCCCGGATCAGGCTGAGATAATAGGGGTTAATCCGCATGGGATAGACCGAGGCCACCCTGGCCATACCGGCGGAATCGCGCACCAGGTGGCCGGGCAGGTCGGAGGGGCCATTTATGCTCGCTTTGAGCAGCGTTTTCCAGTGTTGCATAGTGAGCCTGTTGAAAGGATCAAGGGTCACATCTTAAAAATTAAATATCAATATACCTCGCCAAGCCGATTTCATCCGGCAACATCGACCAGTTGCCCGCGTCTAATTGCCTTCACAATACAGTAAGGCCATATTTCTACAAACCATTTTTATGAAAAGCTAAACAGCCGCGCGTTGCTTTTTCCGTAGTTCAACTCCTCACATTGGCGGCGCAAACGACGAGAACCCAAAAACTTATATTTAATTTTTAAGATGTGACCCTTATTTGATTATGAGTTGGCGTCCTGGCAAGCAAGGTAATATATGCAACCCCGCCCTTTTTGTTTGACCTTGTTGCCCGACTTGGCTAAATAGTGTTCATCCGGAAACTGTGTTTCCAGATGAACGCGCTCAGCTTTCAGCAATCAGCTTTCAGCTTAACATGCTTAGTTAATTAAGTTTTTTAGCTGAACGCTGACAGTATCCAGAAGGAAACATAGTTTCCGGATGGGAACTAAATAGACAGTTTGATCCGCTGTTCACGCGGTTCCAGGCCAATGCCCCTTGCTCACGGCGCGGGCCGGTATGGCATTCGTCTTATGGAGGTTTTAGAAAAATGGGACAGACCATCGCCGAGAAGATCTTTGCCGCTCACCGGCGGGATACCCCTACCCCGGACAATGCGGTCCTCAACCTGGACGTAGTGCTTGCCCATGAGATCACCACGCCCATTGCCATCAATGATCTGGTGGCGCGGGGCATGGACCGGGTGTTTGATTCCGCCAAGATCAAGGCGGTCATCGACCACGTAACCCCGTCCAAGGACTCCAAGACCGCCACCCAGGGCAAGATCCTGCGGGACTGGGCGCGGCGTCACCAGATCAAGGACTTTTTTGACATCGGCGCCAACGGCGTCTGTCACGCCCTGTTCCCGGAAAAGGGTTTCATCCGGCCGGGCTACACGGTAATCATGGGCGACTCCCACACCTGCACCCACGGCGCCTTTGGCGCCTTTGCGGCCGGGGTGGGCACCACCGACCTGGAGGTCGGCATTCTCAAGGGCGTCTGCTCCTTCAGGCGGCCCGAGACCATCAAGATGGCGATTACCGGTAAGCTGGCTGACGGCGTTTACGCCAAGGACGTGATCCTGTTTATCATCAAGACCCTGACCGTGAACGGCGCCACCGACAAGATCCTGGAGTTTGTAGGCCCGGTGGTGGATGCCATGTCCATGGAGGCGCGCATGACCTTGTGCAACATGGCCATCGAGGCCGGCGCCACTTGCGGCATCTGTCTGCCGGACCGGACCACGGCCGCATATCTGTGGCCGTTTATCCAAGGTGACTATGCCAGTGTGGACGCGGCGGTGGCCGACTTCCGCCAGTGGCATTCCGACCCGGATGCCGGTTACGCCAGTACCATGGCCTTGGACATCAGCGGCCTGGAACCCCAGGTAACTTACGGCTTCAAGCCCGACGAGGTGAAGGACGTTACCACCATGGCCGGCACCAGGGTGGACCAGGTCTACATCGGTTCCTGCACCAACGGCCGCATCGAGGACCTGCGGGAGGCGGCCAGGATTCTGGCCGGCCGCCGGATTGCCGCCACGGTGCGCGGCATCCTGTCGCCCGCCACCCCCAAGGTGTATGTCCGGGCCCTGGAGGAGGGCATCATTAAAACCTTCATGGAGGCGGGGTTCTGCGTCACCAACCCCACCTGCGGCGCCTGCCTGGGGATGAGCAACGGCGTGCTGGCCGCGGGCGAGGTGTGCGCCTCCACCACCAACCGCAACTTCAATGGCCGCATGGGCAAGGGTGGCATGGTCCATCTCATGAGCCCGGCCACGGCCGCGGCCACGGCAGTGGCCGGGGTGATCACCGACCCGCGGCCCTGCCTGCGGCAGGCCAAGGAGGCAAAATTATGAAAAAATTCGGCGGTCCCGCCTTTGTCCTTGACCGGAGTGACATCAATACCGATGAGATTATTCCGGCCCGCTACCTTACCGAGAACAGCAAGGAGGCCTTGGCCCCGCATCTGCTGGAGGATCTCAACCTGGACGGCTTTGACCCGAGGGATGAGAAACTGCGCCAGGCCCGGGCCATTGTCACCCGCGGCAACTTTGGCTGCGGCTCTTCCCGGGAGCATGCGGTCTGGGTGTTTGAGAAGAACAACATCGACCTGGTGGTGGCCGAGAGCTTTGCCCGCATCTTCCGGCAGAACATGTTCAATTGCGGCATGCTGGCCGTGGAGTTGCCCAAGGAGGATATCGACGCCATCGTCGCCCTGGGCCCGGATCTCACCCTGGCGGTGGATCTGGAGAAAAACGTGCTCATGGCCCAAGGCAGCCACAAGGCATCCTTTGCCTTTGCGCTTAATCCGTTTGACCGTGAACTGGTGCGGGCTGGCGGCTGGCTGGCCTTTGCCGATGCGCACTATTGAGCATGGTCTTCTGGTCTAGAAAGACGAGGCCATCCGCCCTGTCGGCGGGTGAGGCCGTGGCCAATCTGGAGCAGGTCCAGCGCCTCGTCGGCCAGGGCTACTCCTGCTCGCAGGCGGTGCTGGCCGCCTACAGCCAACGCTACGGCCTGGACCGTGAACTGGCCCTGGCCCTGGCCGCTGGCTTTGGCAGCGGCATGGGCAGCCTGGGCGAGACCTGCGGCGCGGTGACCGGTGCCTTCATGGTGATAGGTCTGCACTGCGGCGGCAGCGCCAGCGGCAAGAAAAAGGCCTACCAAATGATTCGTGAGTTCGCCGAGCTGTTCAAGGCCCGCAACCAGGGCGCCATGCTTTGTCGCGAGCTGCTGGGTTGCGATCCGGGCACCCGTGCCGGGCAGCGTGAGGCCGCCCAGCTTAAGCTCTACAAAAAGCGCTGCCCCAAGTTTGTGCAGAACGCCGTGGAAATCCTTAACCAGATCCTCGGGGTTTAGGGCTTGTCTGAAGCGTTTAGTCTGGCGGTGGAAAAGGTGGTGGCCGGCGGCCTCGGCCTTGGTCATCGCTCGGACGGCATGGTGGTGCTGGTGCCCGGGGTGCTGCCCGGTGAACAGGTCCGGGTGCGGGTGCGACACCGGAAAAAAGGTTTTCTGGAAGGCGACCTGCTGGCAGTCGAAACCGCCTCGCCAGACCGCGTCGCGCCAGGGTGCCCTCTGTACGGACGTTGCGGCGGCTGCGACTTCCAGCACGCCTCTTACCCTGCCCAACTGCGCCTCAAGCAGGATATCCTGGCCCAGCATCTGGTCCGGGGCCGCCTGGCCGCCTCTCTGGTAGAGGCAATCGCCATGCTCGACGAGCCGCTGCCGTCACCCCGTTCCCTGGGCTACCGGCTGCGCCTGCGCCTGCATGTGGATAAACTGGGCCAGGTTGGTTTCCATCGCTTCCATTCTCATGCGGTGGTGCCGGTGGGCCAGTGCCTGATCGCCCGGGACGGTATCAACTGCGTCCTGGCGATTGTGGGCACTTCCCCGTGTCTGCGTGATCTTTTTGAACATACGAGCGAATTTGAGATTCTCCTGAGCCCGGCCGAGGACCTCTGCGTCCTGCTCCTGGATTTTGCGCGTAAACCGCGACCAGCCGATCTTGCCATGGTGCGCGGGGCGGTCCAGCAACTGGCCGGGGTCAACGAGGTGTTGCTCAGGGTGGCAGGGCATGGCCTGTTCAGTGCCGAGGGCCTGGTCCAGCAGATGCGGGACCACGCCATGATTCGTCTGACCCTGCCGGCCGGCCAAGGGGTGGCGCCGGTTGCCCTGGCCGTTGAGCCGGGCGGTTTCTATCAGGTGAACCAGGAACAGAATGAACGGCTTGTCGGCCTGTTGCGTGATTGGGCCGCGGTGGGCAAGGACCAGCGGGTGCTCGATCTCTTCTGCGGGGTGGGCAACTTCTCGTTGCCCCTGGCCCGAGTGGCGGGTCAGGTGGCAGGCATGGATCTGCAAGGCGCGGCGGTGCGCAGCGCCATACGGAACGCCACCTTGAACGGGCTGAACAATGCCGGCTTCACCAAAATGGAGGCCGCGGCGGGCGCGCGCCGCCTGGTCGAGCTGGGCGAACGCTTTGACCTGCTGTTGCTGGACCCGCCCCGGGGCGGCTGCCGCGAGGTGTTGCCCCATGTGGCGGCCCTGGCGCCCAAGACGATCATTTACATCTCATGCGATCCGGCCACGCTGACCAGGGATCTGGGCGATCTCATCGGTCTGGGCTATAGCATCAAGAAGATGCGCCTCCTGGACATGTTTCCCCAGACCAGCCACTTGGAGACCATGGTCATGCTGCGGCGCGACTGAGCGGGCCATTTGCTCATAAGCCGCGTTTCAGGCGCTCCAGGACAGCTTCACGGGAATTCTTGCGCTGATTCAGAATAATCACAAAACTTTCCAAACCATTTTCAGAGGTTAGATAACCTGCCAGGGAATAGACGCCCTCCATGGTGCCGGTCTTGATGCGCTGCGTATTCTTTTCCGGCAGCAGGTCGGCAAATGGCCGGAAGGCCTCGAGCACGGCGAGCATGGCCGCCGGGGTGACCGTATTTTTGCGGCTTAGGCCAGAGCCCTCCTCAAGGTGGAGAAATGGGGCCACTTTGGGGAGCCGCGTCTTGTAGAAATTCTGCACCGCTCGACGCGCCTTGGGCCAGTCGGCTGGATAATCGTAACGGCTGGCGCCAACAGTCAGGAAAAGCTGGTTGGCGATGTAATTACTGGAATAGCGCAGCATGGCGCGGACCATCTCAACCAGCGGTTCCCTGGCGCGGTGGACAAGCAGCGGGGCGAGCCCGGCCGGCGTGGTTCCCGTCCGGATGGCCCCTTGCACCTGGATGCCGTTTTTTGCCAACAAGGCCTGAAAGAGTTGCCCCGTATAGCGTGGAACCCGGTCCTTGGCCTGGGAGATATTGATCCGTTGCATACCAGGCGCCAGATGCCTGCCGGCCTCGGCCATGAGGGGCAGGGTGGGGGTCTGGGGCTCGGCGGAGATCACGCGGCCGTCTGCCATGACCTGCACATTGATGGTGTTGAAGTTGACCGCCAGTGCCCCGTTGGCGGCGTCGTAAGGGTTCAGAGTGCCATCGTTGCCGGCGCCCATGGCGCTGAGCCGGAAGGCCGAGTCGTCCAGAATCAAATCATGCACCTGACTAAGTCCGAGAGCTTGCAGGGACTTGACGATAACCAGCACCTCCTCGGAGTCCAGCAGCGGGTCACCGAACCCCTGGATGAAGAGATCGCCTTGGGTGTTCACGGTAAAGCGGGTTGCAAAGCGGAAGTCCGGGCCGAGGATTTCCAGGGCGGCCAGGGCAGTAACGATCTTCAGGATGCTGGCCGGGGTGAACGACCGGTCCAGGTTGTGGCCAAGCCTTGGCGACCGGTCCGATCCAACCCCGTAACCGCCGCAGGTCACCAGGCCGTTAAGGGCCGGGGGGCCGCAGGGGGCGGGTTGACGCTTGCCCAGGCCGGCGCTGGCGCTGCTGCCTGCAGACAGCAGGATGATTAGCAGGAGCAGGCCAAGGGGCGGCAAGCGCCAAAATGGGCTGCCGGCTTGCCTTTGACGCAGGCGCGGGGGCATGGGTTTCACGACCAGAAGGAACAAGGAAGGGAAAAGGGGACAGTCCCCTTTTTGTCCCAGGAGAAATGGCGGCGAGGGGATGACAATTGGTCGCGTCTGGACCATGAAGCCTGTTCAATGTCCAGACGCGACTCTTGCCACTCCTTTTTATGCTTTTTTCTTCGCAGGCGCCTTTTTAGCAACAACTTTTTTGACAGGTGCTTTCTTGGCTACGGATTTTTTGGCCGGCGTTTTTGCTGCACCAACTTTTTTGGCAGGTGCTTTTTTAGCTACGGTTTTTTTCGCTGGAGCTTTTGCAGCAGCTTTTTTCGCCGGTGCTTTGGCGGCAACGGCTGTTTTTGCTGGTGCCTTGGCGGCAGCTTTCTTAGCGGTAGTTTTTTTTACGACCATCTTCCTTCCCCCCCTTTTTGTTTCTGTGAAAATTATGGTCTGCCAGCCAATTTATCATAATAAAAACGCTGCTTGAGTTTTCAGTCAGGAAGCCTCAAACACGCGAGATATTTATTATTAGTTGATAATCTAACAAAAAGACATCCTAAAGTGTATAAAAATTTATCAACATGTCGATTTTTAATACTATTGGGGGAACGCCAAGGTCATGTTGTTTACTTGTTGATTTAAAGGCGTACATCCGTTGTTCCTATCAGCCGTTCGGTGCCACATCGCCCTGAGCGGCCACCAGGTTGGTCAGGCCATAGTCCCCTTGGATAAAGGCATCGGCAACCTGCCGAACCATGCCATCATCGCCCATGGCCGCGTCCAGCAGCCTGGTGAAGCCCAATAGCCGGCCCACCACCACCAGCTTTTCCTCGATAACCGCGGCCGGGGCGCCCTGCAGGGTGGCGTTGACCAGATCGTCCCGCACGTCTGCCAGAAAACCATAGTGCTCGAGGATGGTGCCGATACAGATGGCCCGCCGCTGGCGCCGGACCAAGTTGGCGCCGCCGCCCTTGAAGCGGAACTGGATATGGTTGTTGCGGGGTTCAACAGCGCAGACCGCGTCCACCATGGTGAAATGGAAATCCATGCGGGCGTTCAGGTTGCAGTAATCGCGGCTGACCATGGCGTAGTTGGGCATGCCGATCGGCCGGCTCGACTTGTGGTCGGTAAGCCAGGAGGAAACCACCGACCCCATCGGGCTGCCCCCCGGCGGTGGACCCCAGGCCAGACCAGGGGTGACGATGCCCTGCCACAGGGCGCAAAATGGCCGGGAGACCACCCGGTCCGGGCTTATCCGTCGCATGGTGCGGCCTTCCAAGGCGAGGCCGCCGCCCACATCGATGATACTCACGAAAAACGGCACCGGGGCATCCAGGATGTGCACCGCACCAAGGTTTTCCTCCAGGGTAACGTCGCCGGCATTGAACATGGCCAGGACCGCCTTTTCATGGACATAACGGACGATATCGTGCAGGGAATGGCACTCCAGGATGTTGAAGGTCGGGCCGTAGGCATCGGTGAGGTTCAGGGCCGTGATCAGTTCCCGTAGTTCCTGCTGCAAGGGCGGCATGGCCTGGGCGACAGTCTGCCTGGCGGCGGCCGGCTGCCACGCGGCCACGGCCGCGGCGATCTCTTCCTCGGTGGCGGCATGCACCTGGCCGTGGGAGCCGTCCACCGTTACCCAGCCCGCGTCGGCCAGGGAACGGGAGGCGTCGCCCAGGCCGGAGATAAGTGGTACGGCATGCTCTCGGGCCACGCAGGCGAGATGGTCGGCCGGGTTGCCGAGATCCACCAGCACCCCGGCCACCAAGGGCAAAATGTTGGCCGCGTCCACAAAGCTCTGTGGCATGACCAGCACCGTTGGTTCAGTTGGTTCCGCCACCAGATCCTGGCGGTTGCGTACCAGACGCACCCGGCCGGTGGCCCGGCCGCCGGCCGCGCCGATACCGCTGGCCAGCGGCGGTGGACCGGACGAGCTTCGCGGGGGCGGCTGACCCTGCAGAGTGGTGAGCGGCCTGGCCTGGAGCAGGAAAAAATCCCCGGCCTGGTCCATGGCCCATTCCACGTCCTGGGGAGTTTTGGCCCATTCCTCCAAGTCCACCGCCCAGCGGGCCAGGGTGCCGAGTTCCGCCGTTTGCAGCAGTGTTTGCTCTTGCAGAGCGCGGGGCACGGGTTCCCATACGACCCCGCCGCCCTTCTGGCAGGCGAGTCTCTGCTCCTTGGCCACGATCACGGAACGCGTATGGTCCACGGTCCCGTCACGCCCGAGGTAATACAGGTCCGCCGCCGCGCTGCCGGACACAGCCGCCTCGCCCAGGCCGGGAACGGCGCTCACCAGGATTACCCCGCTGTCCGGATCTTGGGGCAATCTGGTGAGCAGAATGCCGGCCACCCGCGCCGCCACCATTTCCAAGCAGAGAACGGCCATGTCAAAGGCCAGAGGGTCGAGCCCGGCATGCCGGCGATAGGCGAGGCTCCTGGCGCTGAAACTGCTGGCCACCACTTCGCGGAAGGCGGCAAGAAGCTGCTGCTCGTTGGTAATGTTGAGCACCGAGGTGAACTGACCGGCAAAGGAGTGGAGCTGGCCATCCTCGCTTGCACTACTGCTGCGAACCGCGAGCCCGCGGTTGTTTTTAAAAAACGGTCGGGCCGCGTCAAGCAGGGCCGTGGCCAGTGGGGGCGGCAGGGGGGCGTTGCGGATGAGTTCCTGCAGCTCCCGGCTGTCATCGGCTGACCAGGTTTCGGTAAGCCGGGTCACCAGGCGGGCCAGTCCCAGGGAAAGCCCCTGATGTTCCAGAAAGAGCCGGCAGCCGGGCAGGGTGACCACAAATCCGTCCGGCACCCGGAATTCCGGGCGGGCCGTGAGCCTGGCCAGCACCGAGGCCTTGTTGCCCAACTGGCCGGCCGGCGCCGCCGCCGCGCTGCCAAGAGGCACGCACAGCGGCGGGTTTACCGGTGCGGGCAGGTTCGTCGCCAGGCGGTCTTCAATGGCGCTGGCGATACGGCGGTGGGTGGCGAACAGCAAGCGGTGGCGGTCTGGCTCCAGCCAGTTCAGCTTCTCCACCATTTCCCGGGTCTCGACGATGAGCCGTCGGGCCAGTGGGGCCAGTTCGGCCTCGCCCCCCACGGCGTGTAGCCGCATGGCGATTTCGGTGACCGCATCCACGGCCCGGGCGTTACTGGCCAGTACGGCGCGGAAGGCATGGTATCTGGCCTTGAGCAGGGTGATGGCCTCGGTGCGGCGCAGCAGGCGCCGGGCCCGGTGTTGTTCGATAATTTTTTTGACCAGGCCCAGCATGCCGTTTACTCCTTGTCGCCGACGGGCAGAACGCGGACCTTATGCAGGAATTTCTGAAAATGGTGTTCCACCGCGGCCTCATCCCGCATGTGGACATCAAGCCCGCGGGTGAAGGCGATGAGTTCGCCCAGCATGGTGAGGATAGAGACCATCCGCCCGGCGTCCAAGGTTTTGGCCTTGGCCACCAGCAGGTCACCTTGGCTGTTCACCTTGAAGCTTAACCCGGCGAGGACGGCGGCGATGAATTTAACCCGCCGGGCCCGCTTGGTCTTGTCGGCAAAGCCGCCCACAAAGCGAAAGTAGATGTAGTTGTCATCCGGCTCCTGGGAAAGGTAGGCATCCACCACGTTGAAGTGGTAGCCAAGGCGCAGGCTCAGGTTGCAGTAACGCTCGGCAATGATGGCCAGATTTTCCCCGACGTAGGCGGGGGCGTTGGTGAGCATGGAGAGCGGTCTGCTCATACTGGCCAGAACGTCCTTGAAGTCGAGCGGCGCCGGCTCGCGATCCCAGGCGGTTTCTTTTTGGAGGCCGGCCAGCAGGGCAACCAGGGGCTGGCTCTGCACCATATCCATCGTGACTACGCCCGTGGTCGCGGCCGCGGCGGGACTCAATCCGCTGCCCAGGTCGATGACCCGCAGCTTGATAGGGACGGCCACGCGCAGGGGCCGGCTGCGCACCCCCTTGCTGCCTTGCGGGCTGGCATGGAGATGGATCAGGGCGTCAACGGCCTTCTCATGGGAGAAACGCAGGATGTCGTGAAAGGTTCGGCAGCCGGCCGGGGTGAAATCCGCGGCCCCGGGGTCCACCAGGGTGATGGGCGCCACCCAGCGCAACAGCCGCCGCAGGGCCTGGACCTCCGCGGAACGCAGGTAAGGTTCTGCCTCGGACGCCTGGGCCGCCTGCAATCGGACCAGGCCGGCGAGGATGCCCGGGTAGATCCGCTTGTTTTCCACATCAACGGTCACCTCGGCCCCTTCGGTCAACACGGCCGTCGCCTCCCCGGTGCCGAAGAGGGCCGGGGTGCGGTATTCCCGGGCAATGGTGGCGAGATGCCCGGTTGGGCCGCCCACGTCGGTGATGATGGCCGCGGCCCGCAGAACTATCGGACTGAGTTGTGGGCTGGGAAAACGTGCCACGGCGATGCCGCCCACCGGAAAGAGGTCCGGGTCGGTGTCGTCGTCCACATGATACACGTTGCCGGCGGCGATCCCCAGTTGGGCGGCCTCGCCCTTGCCTTGGAGCAGTGGTTTAGCCGCCGCCAGTTCGGAGGTGATCTCAGCGGGTGGCGGGGGCGGCAGGCGCGGCAGGACCAGTGGCCGGCTCTGCAGAATAACCAGTTGCCGGCCAATGGCCCACTCCAAGTCCTGGGGGCCGCCCAGGGTCTTTTCCAACAACAGGGCGGTTTCCGCCAGCCTTTTTAGCATCTCCGGCAGCAGCATGGCGCTCCCCCGCCGCAGACCGGATGGCAGTATTCGCAGGGCATTTTGTTCCGGACCGGAGGATGGCGGCTCGGGCAGGATGGCGCTTTCCACCAGATCAAAGGGGTGGAGGCGGTTCACCGTGTAACGATCGGCCGCCACCCGGCCAGCCACCAGCTCTTCTGCCAGGCCCCGTACCGCGCTTATCAGCATGAGCCCGCTGTCTGGCCGCTCCGGGTCGCGTGAATAGAGGATCCCGGAGGTCCGGGCCGGGATCATCTCCTGGACGGCCACCGCCATGGGCAGGTCACGGCTTAGAGCCGTCTTGCCCATATACTCAAGGGCGGCCGCCGAAAACCGGGAGGCGACCACCTGCCGGTAGGCGGCGAGCACGGCCTGGATCTCCGGCCGCACCCCGAGCACGGAATGGAACTGGCCGGCAAAGCTGCGCGGGCCGTCATCCTCGCCAACGCCGCTGCTACGGACCGCCAGGTCAACCGGGCCACCGCAGTGCTCTAGAAGCGCCTCGAGTTCCCGTGCCAAGGTCTCGACCAGGGGCTCGGGGAAGCGCGCCTGATCGAAGAGCAGAGCGATGCGGTCGGCCCGCTCCCGGTTGCCGTTCGCGCCGGCCAGCACGGCGTCAATCTGGACAAAGAGGTCGTTTCCCTCCATGAATTGCTGGTAGGCGACCCTGGTCACGGCAAAGCCGTTCGGGGCAGCAAGGCCCAGGTGATTGCGGATCTCTCCCAGGGTAGCGTTCTTGGACCCCACCAGTTCGTTCAGATCGCCATCCACCAGGTCATAAGGCAAAACCAGACTGTGGTCGTAAGGGCCGCCGAAACCGGCGGCCAGGATCGTCAGTCGGCCGGCGATCTCCTCATAGCGATTGTACAGATCGAGATAGCGGTTGTCAGCCAGGGCGTTAAGGCTGAAGATCACCTCGCGGAGCAGTTCGTTCAGTCTGTCCACTGATTCCCGCAGGAATTTCCGGTCAAAGACGTATTCGCCGGCCAGGGCGCGTTCCAACTCGGCGATGGTCTCGATCACCGCGTTATTCAGATCCAGGATGCGGCGGAACCGATGGAAGCTGGCGGCAAAGGAGGCCGGCGCCAGGCCCGGGTCCAAAGGCTGGAAACGAGGGGCCACGGCTCACTCCTTGGGGGCCAGGGGCAGCATCACCAAAAACAAGGTTCCCTGCCCCGGATGGCTTTCCACCTTGATTTCCCCATGATGGTCATTGATGATGGCGTAGCTCACCGCCAGGCCCAGGCCGGTGCCCTCGGTCTTGGTGGTGAAGAAGGGATCGAAGATCTGCCGCTGGATGTCGGCGGGCATGCCCTGGCCGGTATCGCGCACCTCGGCCACGGCGAGGTGTTGCTCCTGGTCAAGGCTCACCGCCGTTGAGAGAACACCACCGGGCTGCATGGCCTGGATGCCATTCAAAATCAGATTGACAAAGACCTGCTGCAATTGATTGGGGTCGCCGACGATCCAGACCGGGGCCGGGACCGGATGAAAATGGCTGGTGATTTTCCCCAGGTGGAGCTGGTTTTTCACCAGGGCCAGGGAATTTTCCACGAGCTTGGCCAGATCAATCTTCAGCAGGGCGCCTGGCTTGCGGGCCCGTGAGAATTCCAGCAGATTGCCGACTACCTCCCGGGCCCGGTCGGCCTGGACGAGAATGTCGTGGACCATCTCCAGCCGTTCGCTGCACTGAAGATGGGGAAGATCCTCCAGCAGCACCTCGGTGGTCAGGTAAATATTGTTCAAGGGGTTGTTGATCTCATGGGCAATGCCGGCGGTCAAGCGGCCCAAGGCCGCGAGCTTGGCGGACTGGATGAGTTGCGTCTGTTTGGCCTCCAGGGCCGCCAGCATGCGGTTCAAGGAATTGGCAAGTTCCACTCCCTCCACCGAATCCCGAATGGCGGCGTCCAGCGGAATGGACGCGGTCTCACCATGCATGATGCGGGCCGCGGCGCGGCGGATGGCCTCGAGGGGTCCGGTGATCCAGGGCACCAGAAAAAAGATGAGTACGCTACCGGCCAGGGCGGCCAGGAAGAGGATATAGACCGCCATCTTCTGAAAACCCCACACCTCCCTTTCCACGGTTTGCTTGGCCTTGGCATCCATTGTCAGGAGCTGCTCGGTAAGGGCCGAGCCGCGTTCCCGCAATTCCTCCCGGAGGCCAGCCGTGCGTTTGGCCGGCAGATCATGGTTGCGCAGTTGCCGCAAGGTGTTTTCATATGCGGCCAGTCTTTGGTCGTAGGGCGGTTCGACACCAGCCATGGAGCGGGGTGACAGGCCGCGGACCCCGGCGATGGCCGAGCGGACTTCGTCCAGGTAGTCAAAGGCCAGCATGAGGTCCCGCTCATTGCCGAACAGCAGGTAATTTTTTTCATAGCGCCGGGTTTCGAGGACCTTCTGATTGAGTTCGCAGAAGGATTCGATGATGAGGATTCTGTCCTCCATCCGCCACATGGCATAGATGACCGCCGAGGTGGCAAGTGTCCCCAGGAGGGAAACGGCCAGTAGGCTTATGATGAGCTTGCCGCGGATGGACTTGGGGAAAAAGGGCAACACCGTATGCTGGTCGGCGGGCGCGGTCATGTCATGGTCGTCGGGCATATCTTCATCCTTGCAGGTCATCCTGCCGCTTGGCCTCCAGGGCTCGGAAAACCATGTCCTTGAGGGTGTCCAGGCGAAAGGGTTTGGCGAGAAACTCGAAGACGCCCAGTTGACGGGCCTTCTCGGCGGTGGCCTCGTCCGCGTAGCCGGTGATGATGATCACCCGGGTGGTGGGGTACAGCAGCCGCACCTGCCTGAGGACCTCCATGCCGTCCATGTCCGCCATTTTCAGGTCGGTCACCACCACGTCGAAGGGCTTCTCGATCATGGCGGCCATGGCCGGCGCCCCGTCAACGAAGGTCTCGATCTCGAATCCCATCTTGCTGAAGACTTGCCGCAGTCGCTTGCCGACAATGGATTCATCATCCACCACCAGCAGCCGGCACGGTTGATTTTGGTCGCAACTCTGCATGGTTTTCTCCTTGTTATAGCGTTCAGCTTAAAATACCGTATAACAAAATTTGTAGCTGCAAGCTGACCGCTCTTCATCATCTGCCAACGATGCCGTAATCCCCCATGAGAAAGGCCTCGGCAAACCGTTCCACCGCCGCGTTGTCGTCCATCCGTACGTCCAGTTGGCGGGTGAAGCCGATGAGCCGGCCCAGGATGTCGAGGGTCCGTTCCATCTCGTCTTGGTCCAGAACGCTGGTGCGAGCGATGACCAGGTCGCCCTTGGTCTGGACGTTGAAGTCAAAGGCCTTGAGGATGATGGCCAAAAGGGCGGCCCGGCGCGAGCGTTTGGCAAGATCCGTGGCGCCGCCCAGGAAGCGGAAGTAGATATGGTTGTCGCGCGCCACCTCGTCGCAGAAGGCATCGATTATATTAAAATGATAGCCGAAGCGGAAGCAGAGATTCACATAATTCCGGCTGATAATGGCGATGTTACGACCGGTATACTGGCCGGTGATGGCGTCTTGGGGGGCGCTCAGCATACTGTTCATCATATCTCGGAAACTTACCGGCATGGCATCCTGATGCCATACCTCGGGATACAGCAGACCGCGCAGGATAGCCTGAAACGGTCGGGAGGCGATGGCGCTAACGGGCACCGCCTCGGGCGGGGCGTCCGCTCTCAGACCACCGCCGATATCGATGACCAGAATGCCGGCCATGATCGGCAGGTCCAGGCGCCGGGCCAGGTGTTCGCGCTGCACACAGCGTTCGTCGCGCCCTACCTCCACCAGTTCCAGCACCGCCGTTTCATGGATAAAGCGCAGGATGTCGTGAAAGGTCTGACAGTTCTCGGCCTGAAAATTCTGCATGAGTGGGTCAACCAGGTGCAGGCGGGAGGACTCCTTGAGCACCCGGCGCAGCAGACGGAATTCCGGGGCCACCTTCAGATTGATGGAGGTGGTGGCCTGGTAGGTGAGCAGTTCGACCACCTGGCCGCGATACACCCGGCGGTCCTCGGCGTCCACCGTGATTTCCTCGCCTTGGGCCACCCGGGAAAGGATGTTCGGGATGCCGACGATGCACGGAATGACGAATTCCCGGCAGAGGGTGGACATATGGCTCACCGGCGAGCCCATCTCGGTGATGATGGCCGCGGCTCGGTGCATGACCTGGGCGAACTGGGAAGAATCCCGGTGACTGACGAGCACCGCCCCTTCGGGCAGACCGGCGATATCATCCGGGGTCTCCACCCGATATACCTTGCCCGCCCCAATGCCTTGCTGGGCGCTGCGGCCCTCGCCATCGGCAATAATTTCATAGTGGGCCAGGGTGTTGCTCAATGGCCGTCTTTCCCGGTCCGGTTCCGTGACGAGCAGCGGCCGGGCCTGGAGGATGAACATCTGTCCGCCATGGTCCACGGACCACTCGATATCCTGGGGCCGTTTGAAAAAATTCTCAAGGTGCAGGCCGATCCGGCCCAGTTCCTGCAACTGGGCATCACTCAGGCAGGGCAGACCCGCCTCGCTGCTGCTCACTGCCCTGGTTTGCAGCCCGTTGCCATGGTCGGTCGGATGCAGGGCTTCGTTTTTCACCATCACGGCCCGCTCTAGAATTCCGGCGGGCTCGGCCTTGGCCAGGCGGAAAAAATCCGTGGGTACCTGCCCCTCGACCACGGCCTGGCCCTGCCCCAGGGCGCCGACCACCACCATGGTCTGGGACTTCGGGTCCATGGGGTCCAAAGTGTAGAGTACCCCGCTGGCCCTGGAGTCCACCATGCGCTGGCAGCAGACCGCGATGGCCATGGGCCCGCCTTCCGGGAAGACCTGGCGCCGGTAGGTCACGGCCCTGGCCCCGAACAGGCTGGCCGCCACCTGGCGGTAGGCGGCGAACACCTGGTCCGCCGTGCCGGCCACCTGCAGAACGGAAAGAAACTGACCAGCGAAGGAGAAATCCAGGTCTTCTTCCTGAGCACTGCTGCGAATTGCCAGGAATATCGGCTGGCCCGCCTCGGACGTCATCCGCGCCAGAAATTCGCCGACGCTGTCAAGGAAGGCGGCCGGTGGGCCGGTGACCCGCACCATATCTTCCAACTGTTGGCGCGTCTCTTCCAGTACCGCCTCGTTATCCACACCACCGGTGAGCATGGCCTCAAAGCGAGCGAACAGGGGGAGCAAGCCACCCTCATCCATGAAGTCATGAAACATGCGGGTGGTAATGACAAAGCCGGGGGGGACGCGGACGGCCGGATCATGAATCATCTCAGCCAGGTGGGCGCCCTTGCCACCCACCAGAGGCCAATCCCGGGGGCGGATTTCCTGGAGCCAGCCCAGGGCGGGCCCCTGCCAGTCCTCCAGACCGCTCATCATGATCCGGACCCGGCTGGCCAGTTGGTCACAGATGGGGTAGAGCGTCTTGCAACGGCCGTTAGTCAGGTCGTTGATGCGGTCGATGGCCTGGTGCACCGCAATCACCATGTCCTCAATGGCGGTTTCTATATAGTGCCGGTCAAACAGGTATTCGCCGCCGAGTTTTTCGCCCATGTCGGCGATGATTTCCAGGGCGTGGTTGTCGGCGCGCAGTACGGCCCGAAACTGCTGAAAGATGATGGTAATCGGTTTACAGAAATCACCGGTAGCCACCTTGCGTGGCCAGGGTAACGAAAAATGTTTGGAGAAACGGTTGAGAAGAGACACCCGCCGCCTCCGGTCCCTGGTCTGCCTCGGCAAAAAAAATCACGATTAGCTCAGGAACGTTATAAGAATTGTAACTATCCAGCTTGGGTCGGCATTTAAGCGTTGCCGGGCTGGCCATGCCTTGCGCTCATGCTCGGCGGGCGTCCTGCCCGCCTCCCGCGCCTGAGGTCGCGGACAAAGCCGCGCAAAGCATGGCCAGTCCGGGAACTCACCCGGGTAGCGGTTCCGCTGCACCCTGACAGGGCGCGGCTGGCTACCTTTTTCACCATACCAGCCAATTGGCCGGCTGGCTGCGAAAAAATACAGCCAGCCGGCCAAGATGTATCAGGAGTTAACCTGTCGGACCTCAAGCAATTGCCGGTCAATGGCTGCCGCCACCCTTCTTGAAGACGGCGCCGACCCCTAGACCGGCAACCAGGGCCACGATCACGGCCATGAGCCCGTACAGCCCGGCATGCTTCGTGGCCATTCCGGACAAGGTGGCCACCAGGCCGGCCTGCTCCACCAGAACCCGGGTTGAGGCGCGCTCCACCACATGGCCATCCCGCACCGCCAGTACCTCCACGATATAGTTGTGGGGCTGGGCCTGAAAGGGCCAGTCCACCACCACCTGAAACTGGTTGCCGGTTGCCCCGTGGCGTCTGACTACGGTACCCTCGTGGATGCTGTAGAGACACTCCTTTTCCTTCAATTTGATAAACTCATCAAACCAGTAATGATCGACAGCCTTGCCCTCTTCGTCTTCCATGGTTGCCTTTGCTCCCAGGGCTTCGTAGCCCAGACCACTGGCGTTGAGGTCCGCCGGCTCAAGGATTCGTCCCAGGTCGGCGGTGGAGTAAAGCATATAGGCGAGGGGCAGTCCCTTGAACTCAATATCACCCTTTTTCATCCAGACAACCCCGCCCACCTTGGTTTTGCGCTTCATGTGGGTATCGGTGGGCTCGGTGCTGATCTTGACCACGATATCGTCGGTGGGGGCGGACTCGCCGCTGACCGTCAGCGTGGCGCCGTGGTAGCCGAAGGTGATGGGAATCCGCGCCGGCTGTACCTCAGCGGTGAGGGCGCCGACTGAAACCGTTTGCAGCAAGGCGGACAGGCCGAGGGCGCAGGCGATTATCAAGGGAAAACGATGTGGGAAACGTACTTTTCCCAACAGTTTAGAAGTAGACCGCGACATGATTAGTGACCTCCGGCGTAGGCAAGATGAAGAGAAGGTTCCATGACGAGTTCCAGCACGATTTTGACGGTTACCGCCAGGACGAGGATGGCCAGCAGGATTTTCAACTGGTCGCCATGGAGCTTGCGGCCAAGAACTGTGCCGATTTGCGCGCCGAATACCGAGCCGACCAGCAGGAGCAAAGCGAGGATGAAGTCAACCGTGCGGTTGCTGTAGGCCTGCAGAAAGGTAACCTCGACACAGGTAAAGAGGATCTGAAAGAGGCTGGTGCCAACCACCACATGCATGGGCATGCGCAGCATGTAGATCATCACCGGCACCATGAGAAAACCACCCCCCACCCCCATGATGGCCGCGAGAACACCGACAAAGACCCCGAGAGCAAGTGGCACCAGGCCGGAATGGGTTACCCCGGACTTTTCAAAATGCATCTGCATGGGCAGGGACCGCAAAAAACCGCTCTGCTTTTCTTCCTTTTTTTGCTTGGCAGCCACGGCACTCTTCGCGGCGCCCTTGTTTTTATGCAGGGCCAGCAGGCTTTCCACAAACATGAAGGAGCCCACCCCGCCCAGCATAACCACGTAGGTGATCTTGATAAGGAAATCCGCGCCGCCCGTGGCCCGGAGGAGCTTGATAAGATGCACGCCAGCGGCGCCGCCGACAAAACCGCCAATCAGGAGCAGCAGGCCCATCTTGAAATCAACATTGCCCAGCCGCCAGTGGGCAAACATTCCGGATGACGAGGCGGCCACGATCTGGTTGGCATCCGTTGCCGCCGCTATGGTCGGCGGAATGCCGATCATCATCAAAAGCGGGGTCATGAGAAACCCGCCGCCCACGCCGAAGAGGCCGGACAGCAGCCCGACCACAAGCCCCAGGCCGATCACCAGCAGATAATTGACGCTGGTGAGGGCGATTGGAAGGTACATGTACATTTTCATCCTCCTTTTGCCGTGAAATGATAAGTGATTATCCTAAAAAATTTTTCAGCCAAAATCGTTGGCCTCATGAATCAAGCCTGTCGCGCCATGCCGTAACCCAGCGGTTGCTTAAGCTGGGCGATGACCCGGGCCAAGGTGGAATCGTCCCATGGTTCCATTATGATGGACCAAAAAGACGGCAGATACCACCTGCTATCTTTGGCAAGCTGGTCGCGCAGCCTTTCGACCCATGCTTTCTTGTCCTTGAGCGCCGCCTGATCACGGGCGCCGGCAATGAGACAGAACACCCGGTGGACACACAGAAACTCCACCAGGGCATGGTCGTCGGCGCTCTCCAGCACATGGCTCTGCACCGGTACCCGTTCAACGCTGCCGAGCCAAGCGGTGAGACCAAGAAGTTCGTTGCCGCAAGGAGTTGCAGCCTTTGCCACTATTCCGCCGCCAAACGCATCGTCCTGGCGTGCATCGTTTCCTAGAAATACCGCATGCACGACCGCATTGGTTCGTTTCCCGAATTCAACGGCCTGGATACTTGCGGCAAGATCGGCAAAGTTGCCCCCCAACAGCAGGGCAATTCCCAGACGCATGGTTGTCCTTTGTTCATGGTGAATCGGCCCTGATTGGCACTACCATCTTATGGTCATTAGTAAAGCAATAACCATGCCAATATTATTATCTTGTTGTTTATGCGTTAAATTTGTTTTGATAAAGCACAACCGCGCTGGCTCACTGTTGCCGGATGAAACAGGTGGTCTGGCAACATATTGAAATTACGCGGATTCATGGATTGAAACACCTGTTCAGTCTTGCAACAGAATCAGGCTTCAAGCAACTTAGGGAAGGAGAGAAAAAATTGAATCAGGGGCCGCCCGAGTCATCCGGGCCAGCATCCGGGGGCAACCGGCCGAATTCCTTCAAACGCCGCCACAGGGTGGTGCGGGAGATGCCGAGCTGCCGGGCGGTTTCGCTTTGGTTGAAACCGGTCCGGCGGTACACGTCGAAGATGTGCGCCTGTTCGAGTCGTTTCAGGGAGGGGTCCACTTCTTCGGAGATGGCCGGGCCGGCCTCGGCAAGGACGAGATCTGGCGGCAGCGCCTTGCTTGACAGCACCGCTCCCCTCGACATGGCCACCGCCGCCTCAACAATATGTTGCAGTTCCCGGACATTGCCCGGGAAAGGGTAGGAGGTAAGCGTGGCTAAAAAATCTGCTGAAACCGTGGGCTCCGGCTTGCCGAATTCCCTGGCGGCCAGGACAACAAAGTGGGCGATCAGCGCCTCGATGTCCTCAGGTCGCTTGCGCAACGGCGGCAGGTCAATCATGACCACCTTGAGCCGATAATAGAGATCCTGGCGGAAATCGCCGGCCTCGATCATCTTCTCAAAATTGCGGTTGGCCGCGGCGATGAAGCGCACGTCCAGGCTGATGGGGGTAACCCCGCCTACCCGGTAAAAGGTGCGTTCTTGAATGACCCGCAGCAGCCTGATCTGCATGGACAGCGGCATCTCCGCTACCTCATCCAGAAAAATCGTGCCGCCATTGGCGGTTTCCAGCAGGCCCAGCTTGGTGCTGACCGCCCCGGTGAAGGCTCCCTTTTCATGGCCGAAAAGTTCGTTGGCCACCAGCTCCTCGGTAAAGGCCCCGCAGTTAAAGGGGACAAAGGGGCGTCCAGCCCGTGGGCTGTTGCGATGCAGGGATCTGGCCACAAGTTCCTTGCCGGTGCCGCTTTCTCCCTGGATGAGAACATTACAGTTGAGCGGCGCCACCTGGGTGATGGTTCGGAAGACGTCCTGCATGGCAGGCGAGGCGCCGATGATTTCCCCGAACCGGCCGCCTTCGCTCAGTTCCCTGGCGAGTCTGTTTTTCTGATTGACGCAGTGCCGGCTAGCCTCGGCATCCTTGACCGCGTTGCGAAGTTCGTTCAACTGGAACGGTTTCGCCAGGTAGGTGAAGGCCCCTTTTTTCATGGCCTCCACCGCATGATCCACGGTTGCATACCCGGTCATCAGGATGACCAGGGTGTCCGGGGCAATCTTTAAGAGACGCTGCATGAAATCCATGCCGTTCGCATCCTGCAGGCGGACATCGATGATCATGAGGTCGGGCGTTACCTGCCGCACTCGTTCCATGGCCTCGGTGGCGGTTGTGAAGCCCTCCACTTCGTAGCCATCCTTGGTAAGGGTATGCACCAACCGGCGCACGGTGATCGACTCGTCGTCAAGGATATATATGCAAAATCGGTCAGAAAACATTTTCCCCGTCCGCGGCCCGCGGGGGCCGGCAGTTGATCTTAATTCTAGGGGGCGCACATGATGCCAACAGGCATGGGCTTTGTATTCCAGACGAGGGCCGCTGTCAAGTCATGACCAGCAGCCTTGCACTGACTGGCGGACTGGCGGGGACATCTATTTATCTATTGGATGAATTAGAAAAATAAATAACGGCCCCCTTTGTGCTCCTTAATCCGACAGCCAAACGCTATATTTATTGCTAAA
Organism: Desulfobacterales bacterium CG2_30_60_27; assembly: GCA_001873115.1. Taxonomy (GTDB): domain Bacteria; phylum Desulfobacterota; class Desulfobulbia; order Desulfobulbales; family CG2-30-60-27; genus CG2-30-60-27. The sequence continues at coordinate 46,987 of MNYK01000030.1, forward strand.
CCTCCAACGTCTCAAATGTATCGTAACTATCCAGCTCAAAAAAAAAATGTAACTGCTCAGGTTGTTTAGCCCGTCAGGCGGTAGACTGTTAGGCAAAAAACGGAGCGTATGCGGAACACAGTACGACTTATACCGCAAGGGCATAAGTTTCGTATGAGCAGACGAGCTGCTCAACTCAGCTTTATATCTCGTGTTTCGCTGTTGCTAACAGTCTAAGCCGCTGTAAAAAAATAACATGGCCAACGAGTTGACTGGAG
>MNYK01000131.1 GCA_001873115.1 Desulfobacterales bacterium CG2_30_60_27
AATGAGCGAAAAGTATTTTCAGTCCGGGAACGCTTGACTGCCGACACAAGCTGGATAGTTACAAATTATGCTTTGCGCCGGCGCGGATTCTGGTATCATCAAGTTATCGTGTTCGGCCGATCGCGTCGTATCGAGGTCGTCGTTCCCGTTTTCCGGTCCTTTAGGAGATACAGGACTATGAAAAACATCTTTCTCGCCCTTCTGGCAGGTTTCTTCCTCTGCTCGATCATAACGGTTGCCGCCGCCGAACCGCAAGCCTTGCAGGGCACCAAGGAAGAGGCGCGCGCCATGATCGAGAACGCGGCGGCCTGGTTTCAGAAGTACGGCAAGGAAAAGACCCTGGCCGAGATCACCCTGGCCGGCTCGGGGAAAAAGGGCGCCTTCATCGACCGCGATCTCTATATTTTCGCTTATGATTATAATGGCGTGGTTCTGGCGCACGGGGCCAATCCCAAGCTCATCGGCAAGGACCTTATCAACTTCCAGGACGCGGATGGCCGCTATCTCGTGCGCGGGCTCATCGACACCACCCGGAAAGGGGGCGGCTGGTACTATTATAAATGGGCGAACCCGATTACCAACAAGATCGATGACAAGATGGCCTATGTCTTGAAAATCGACGACGAGGTGTGGATTGGCGCCGGGGTCTATGGCAAGGAGGTGCGGGAAAAGGCCGAAATCCGCATCGGCATCTTCAAGTTATTTGACCAGACCCTTTACGACGAGTCCCTGCGGGGCATCATGGACCAACTGACACAAGACGGTTTTAGCGCCCCCACCACCAGGTTCATGAGCGAAAACGCCAAGAACAGCTATGTCAAGGCCGATGAACTGATCCGGAAACTGGCGGCGGCCAGGATGGATCTGATCATCAGTTTCGGTACCCAGGGCAGCCTGGCGGTCACCAAGGCGATCAAGGACGTGCCGGTGGTCTTCAGCGTGGTCTACGATCCGGTGGAAGCGGGCATCGTCCAGGCTTGGGATAAAACCGGCAACAACGTCACCGGCACCAGCACCAAGATTCCCATGGTCAAGATCATGGCTACCCTGGAAGAACTGGCGCCGGTGAAAAAGCTGGCGGTGCTCTATACCCCCGGTGAAAAAAATTCCGAGGCGCAGCTTGCCGAACTGCAGGCGGTTGATGATCGGTCACCGATCAGGGTCGAACCGGTCCCCATCTCCAAGAGACAGGGCCTGGAGCAGATATTGCAGGAGGTGGTCCATACCGCCGACGCCATCTATCTGACCGGCAGCAGCATCGTGGCTAACGCCATGCCCGTTATCGTCGGGGCGGCGCGCAGGCAAAAGATCGTCACCATCACCCACCTGGACGACCTGGCCCGGAATGGGGCGCTGGTCGGCATCTGCTCCGATCCTTACCTGGAAGGCCGTTTGGCGGGAGAGAAAATCGTCCAGATTCTGAAGGGCGCCAAACCTGCCTCCATCCCGGTTGGAACGCCGGTAAAAATTGATGTCATTCTGAACACCAAAACGGCCACCGAGGGGCAGTTTGTCATCCCCGCCGCCTTCAGGGCCAAGGTTACGAAAACCATAGACTAGCCAAAAACCTCAGGACTGGAAAGTTTTTCTAGACCATGGCATCCTCAGTCTCCACCCCGTTTACCAAAAGCATCCGCTTCCGATTCATGCTGGGCGTCTGCCTCCTTTTGTTTGGCGGCACCTGCCTGTTGAGCGGCACCATGGCTTACCACGTGGGCCATTTGTTGCAGGAATCCCTGCTCAGCAAGGGCGGAAGCCTGGCCACCAACATTGCCAGGCGCAACGAAGACGCCCTGCTGATCAGCGGCGGCATCCGCCTGGAAAACGTCCTGGTCGAACTGATCACCGACCCGGAAGTCGCCTACACCACCATCACGGACAATCAGGGCAAACTCCTGACCAGCCAGTTCGAGAGCATCAACTATAACTGGCCGGGCTTGCATGACATACTCCCAAGACTGTCCAAGGACAGCGAACTGTCGGATATTATCGCGGCCATCCAGCAACACGGGCGGGTGCGGGAACTCGTCGTGCCCATCATGCTTGGCAACGATGCCATGGGGATGGTTCACCTCGGCATGTCGGAGGCACGGGTCAGGGAACAGATCACCAGCACCACCATCTTTGTGGTCTCGCTCAACCTGGCCATCGCCTTGGGGCTGGGCGCCACCCTGCTCATCGCCTCGAAGAAATTTGTCCTGGACCCCATCGTGGCGTTGAGCGAGGCGGCCAGTCGCCTGGCGAATGGCCACCTTTCCACCAAAGTGGATATCAAGAGCAGCGGCGAGATCCAGATGCTGGTCGACACCTTCAATCATATGGCCGAAAACCTCAACACCACCACGGTTTCCAAAAAATATGTCGACAACATCATCAACAGCATGATGGACACCCTGGTGGTTCTTGCCCCCGATAAACGGATTGTGCTTGCCAATCCCGCCGCCCTAAGGCTGCTGGGTTATGAAGAGCGGGAACTGCTCGGCAAGCCAGTGGAGATCCTCTTTTATGACGGCGAGACGCATTGCCCATCCCTGATGAACGAGATTATGGCGCATGGTTTTGTCAACAATATCGCAACCGCTTACCGGACCAAGATCGGCGACAAGGTCCCCATGCTTTTTTCCGGCTCGCTGATGAACGACGCAAGCGTCATGGGCGGCATCGCCTGTGTTGCCATCGACATTACCGAACAGGAGAAACTGAAAGAGGAACTCCTCAAACTCGACAAGCTTGAATCGGTCGGGTTGCTTGCCGGCGGCATTGCCCACGACTTCAACAACCTGCTGCAGGGGGTTTTCGGCTACATCTCCCTGGCCAAGGCGACGGCCGACGCCAACAGCGAGGTGCATGATCTGCTCGAGAGCGCCGAGAAGGCGCTTATTCTGTCGAAAAAACTGACCAAGCAGCTCCTGACCTTCTCGAAAGGCGGGCAACCTATCAAGAAGGTGGTTGCGCTGCCGGCGCTAATTCAGGAATCGATCGGTTTCGCCCTGAGCGGCTCGAACATCGACTGCCGTTTCAACATGGAGGACCCTCTCTGGCCGGTCGAGGTGGATGAGGGCCAGATGAGCCAGGTGATGCAGAACATGGTGATCAATGCGGCCGAGGCCATGACGGCGGGCGGCACCGTACGCATTGGCGTCAGGAATATCACCAATGACGGAGAGGCATTCCCCACCCTTAAGCCCGGCAGATACGCGCGCATCACCATCGAGGACAACGGTCAAGGGATTGCGGCAGAGCATATCAAAAAAATATTCGACCCATACTACACCACAAAAGAGAGAGGCAGCGGCCTGGGCCTGGCCACCGCCTTTTCCATCGTCAAGCAGCACGGCGGCATCATTGAAGTACAATCGGAACCGGGGAAGGGGAGCACCTTTTTTATCTATCTGCCTGCCGCGGAGAAAGGTATCCAGGCGGCTATCCAGGCAGAAACCAGCCCGCGGCAAGGGGTCGGGAACATCCTGGTCATGGATGACGAGGAGATGGTTCGCGCCATCGCCGACCGGATGCTGCGGCAACTGGGCTACGGGGTGGAAGGCGCCGTGAACGGGGCAGAGGCCCTGGCCAAGTATGCGCAGGCCATGGAGGCGGGGCGCGCCTATGACGCGGTCATCCTTGATCTGACCATCAAGGGTGGCATGGGAGGCAAGGAAACCATTGCCAGACTCGTCGCACTCGATCCCGGGGTCAGGGCCATCGTGGCCAGCGGCTATTCAGATGATCCGGTCATGGCCAACTGCCAGGAGCATGGTTTCCAGGCCGCCCTGGCCAAACCCTTTACCATTGCCGAGCTGAGCGATACCCTCCACAAGCTGACGTAAGCCTGGCTTGCCGGGAACGCCGCGGCAGCCGCGGGCCGACGCCGGCGGCCGCCAAAAGACGTGCGCCGCCGGTACCGTTGCCCGGAGGGCTTGCGGGTGTCGTGATCCTATTTGTGGCCGTGGCCGCGGCCATGTTTTTGTTCCTGTTTTTCCTCCTGCCACTCACCGTGTCTTTTGCCCTGGTCGTGACCTTGTTTCTTCCACTGCCCGTAGGGGATGTGCTCTTCCCGCTCGTAGCGGCCCCGGTAATCATGCGGTACACGGAATACCGCGGCCGGGACATGGCGTTTGTTTACAATACCCCACGGTCCGTTGTAGGCCCTGGCGCGATACCAGGTATTGCCGCGCGGTGACCACCAGTAGCCAGCGTGGAAGAAGACGTCGAACTCCAGTTGGGGGACGAAATAGACCGGCAAGCCGGGGACCAGCACCAGCTCCGGGGGCTCGGCGACCACGATGGGCGGGGGGCCCAGGTTGATGTTGACATAGACCTCGGCCGTTGCCTCTTTGGTGCCGCCAGCCGCACACAACGCCCCGACCAGGATCACGGTTCCCAACACCTTGCCCATGATTTTTTTCATGCCTACCTCCTTGACGGCTCAAGACCGCATTAATTAGATGGTGATCGCTAACCACATCTTGCTGGATGCTTCTTTGCTGAAGGCCGGCCAGGCGCCAATCATTCCAGCTCGTATTTCTTGATCTTCCGCCACAGCGACACCCGGTCGATGCCCAGGCTCTGGGCGGCCAGGCTCTTGTTGTCGCCGCTCTCCTTGAGAACCCAGGTGATATAGGCCTTTTCCTGATCGGCCAGGGTGGGGATGCCACCGCTCTTGCGCCTGAAGGTGTGAACCGAGGCGCCGCGCAGATCCTCGGGCAGGTGGGAGACGGTGATGCTGTCGCCGCTGGTCAGGGCCACGCCGCGCTCGATGATGTTTTCAAGCTCGCGGACGTTGCCAGGAAAATCGTAGTTCATGAGGATGTCCACCACCTCCGGGGCGATGTCTTTGATGTTCTTGTTGGTCAGTGTAGCATACTTTTTCATAAAGTGCTGGACCAGCAGGGGGATGTCGTCCTTGCGCTCGGCCAGGGGCGGGATCTTCAGGGAGACGACGTTGATCCGGTAATAGAGATCCTGGCGGAAGCGTTCCTGCCGCACCACCTCCATGAGGTCGCGGTTGGTGGCGGCGATGAAGCGTACGTCCACCTTGATGGCCTGGGTTCCACCCACCCGCATGACCTCCCTTTCCTGGAGAACCCGGAGGAGCTTGACCTGCATGCCTATGGGCATCTCGGTGATCTCGTCCAGAAAGAGGGTGCCGTGGTCGGCCATTTCCACCAGGCCCTTCCTCGTCTCATCGGCGCCGGTGTATGCCCCCTTTTCGTGGCCAAAGAGTTCGTTGGCCAGGAGCTCCTCGGTGAAGACCCCGCAGTTGATCGACATGAGCGGGCCCTTCTTCCGGTTGCTGGCCATGTGGACGAAACGGGCGAGCAGTTCCTTGCCCGTGCCGGATTCGCCGCAGATCACGACGTTGCTGTCGGTGGCGGCAACCTGGCCGGCCATCTCCAGCAGGCGCGTCATGCCGGGGTTGCTGGTGATGAGGCGCGCCTCGCCGTGGAAGGTTTTCAGGTATTCCCTTAGGCGGCAGTTCTCTTTTTTGAGCTGGTTCTTTTCCAGGGCCTCGGCCACGACCCGGCGCACCTCTTCGAGTTTGTAGGGCTTGGCGATGTAATGGTAGGCGCCACCCTTCATGGCCGCGATGGCCGTATCCACCGTGGCGAAGCCGGTGATCATGATGACCTCGGTGTCCGGGTACAGCTCCTTGCTGCGCTTTAGTACCTGCATGCCATCGACCTTCTCCATCTTCAGATCGGTGAGCACCAGGTTGTACTCCTCTTTTTCCAGGCGGCGCAAGGCCTCGGGGCCGCTCTGGGTGCTGGCGACGCCGTAGCCTTCCTTCTTGAGCACGTGGACGAGGTTGTTCAAGGCGATGGCTTCGTCGTCCACCACCAGCAGTTTTACCGGGTTGCTCATGGGAGTTCCTCCTGGCCGCCGGGCAGCCAGATGATGAAGGTGGTGCCGAGGCCGGGCCGGCTGTCCACGGTGATGGTGCCGCCATGCCATTCAATGATGTCGTGGACCACGAAGAGGCCGAGGCCCGAGCCCCTGCCCACGTCCTTGGTGGTGAAGAAGGGGTCGAAGATCAGCTTGAGGTTCTCCGGCTCAATGCCCGGGCCGTCGTCCTCGATGAGGATCTCCACCTCCATTTTGTGATCCGGGGTTTCTTTAATCTTGCGGGCCGCCACCCAGATGTGACCTTTATCGCCCACCACGTCCACCGCGTTTTTGATCAGGTTCAGGAAGACCTGCTGGATGCGCTGCTTGTCGGCAACGATCTCCAGATCGTCTGGAATGTCGATGGCTATGTCCACCTTGCTGGGCACTTGGCCGCGGATCAGCAGCACCGTCTCGGCGAGGAGTCTGGCGAGCAGGAGTCTTTCCTTGCGGACCTCCCTGATCCTGGAAAATTCCAGCAGCGAACGGACAATGTCCCTGGCCTTGTCGGACTGGCCCTCGATCTGGGCGATGAGACTCTTCTTGAATTCCAGATCGCCCTCCGCGATCTCTTCGCCCAGGATCTGGGCCGAGGTGGAGATATTGGATAGTGGATTATTCAGTTCGTGGGCCACGCCGGAGAGAAGCGTACCCAAGGCCGCCAGTTTTTCCGACTGCACCAGTTGCTCCTGCCTGAGTTTCAGTTCGTTCAGCATGCGATTAAAGGCGGTGAGCAGCGAGACGATTTCCTGGTCGTGCACCTTGATGTCGGCCTCCTTGCGTTCACCCTTCGAGATCCGCCGGGTGTAGTTTTCCAGAATTTTCAAGGACCGGACCACGTTGCGGCCGAGGATGGTGGTGATGGCGATGGCCAGGGCCAGCAAGGCGAAGGTGGAGAAGATCAGGATGTTTCTGGTGGCCTGCAGCAGGGTGCGGATGGCGCGGCGTTCGGTCAGCGAGGTCTTCTCGGCGAGGTCGGTGAGCTCCTTGCCCATGGACCGGAGGCGTTCCTCCAGCACGGATTTCTCCGCCCCGTCCAACTCGGCCGGGATGGCAAGGGTGTTCTGCCGCAGACGCAGCATGGAGTCGTGGTAGCCATCGACCTTTTCCCGCAGGTTGGCAAGGCCGCCGGTGGTGACGGCGGCGGCGAAGGCCTCCTGGTTGTCGCGCAGCAGGTCGTCGAGTTTCCGCCAGTAGAAGAGGTTTTCTCGCAGGTCTTTTCCCTGGCCATACAGGAAGTAGTTTTTTTCAAAGCGCCGGGCCTCCAGGGTGGCGTTGAAAAAATCGTCAATCACCTCAACGAACAGGACCTTGCGCTCCACCCGGCGGACAAGTCCGTAGGTCAGCAGCGCCGTGCCGATCATAAAGATGAGCAGCAGGGAGAAGCCGTAGGTGATCTTCTGACGGATGCTGAAGGAGAGGCGCATTGGGCTCCTGTCGTAAGCCAGGGTTAGGAGATTGTCATGGTTTTTCCAGGATCAACCTGGGTCGGGCGGCGTAACCGGTTCACGGTTACGCGCCAGTTACCAAGCCTCAATATCGTCAATCCGTTCAATCCGCATCGCTCGCCAACCTTGAACCTTGAGTAGTTACTAAGATTCTGCCATTTCCGGCGCCAGTGTGCAAGTTGCATTTCGCAACACTAAACCAATTTCTGTAACGCCAGCACAACTATCTAATTTCATTCTATTTTATTCAAACATGATTTTTCGTTGTTGCAGGATGAAACATCGGGTTGACAAGGGCGTTAAGCGGTAACCACTCGTAATAATTATATAAAAAATTGTTTTCACGGTTGGCACGCCAGTTGCTTTAGTACCGAGGCAAAGGAACACCCACTTTCCCGCCACGAAAGGGTTCCAGGGAAAAACGGGTGCATGAACCGCCGGGCTGGCAGGAGGTCGCCATGAATACCAAGCTTTCGAAGTTCGACAAATTGATGTTGGCCATCACCTTCGCGGAAGCGGACGCCTGCGAGGTCGCTCCTGCCGAGTGCGGCATCCCTGCCCGGGAAGGCCGCCAGCCCAAGGGTGACAAGGCCCTGAAAAATACGCGGCAAAAGGGCCCATTGGCTGGGCATGTCTTGAAGGCCGGTTGTTAAGACGGCCAGGAGAACGGGCATGAAACGCCTCGGCAACATACTCAAAAAATTCGAGGCGGCCATGACCTCGGCCGCCTTTGCGGAGGCTGGCGAGTTCGATATCGCCCGGCAGATGATCCAGGCGGGCAAGACCGCCAACAAGAAGGTGCTGCTGGGCACCGAGGGTGGCGAGGTCAATCCGCAACTCTTCCGTTATGCCCTCGACCTCTGCCGCCGCCTGGGGGGCAACCTGGAGATCCTCCAGGTGCTCCCCGGCCCCGACGCGGCCCCCGGCGGGCAGCCGGATCTTGACACCGTCGGGCAAATTCCGGCCGCCTTCCGGCAGAAGCTGCGGAACATGGGCGTCCTCTACCGGATCATCTTTGCCAGGGATGTCTTTGCAAAAGAGATCGTCCGTTACGCCGACAAGCGGCGGGACATTATCTGCGTGGTCCTTGGGGCGCCGCGGGCCCACGATATCGGGCGGCAAGCGGGCGCCTTGCGGAAACAATCATCGATTTTCAAACGGCTCGGTTGCCCCGTGGTTTTCTACGGGGACGCCGTTCAGGTTTAAGGCAATTCAGTCATTAACCAATGCAAAAGGAGCGTCTAACAGCATGAAACTTTCACAGTTCGACAAAACGATGGTGGCCATGGCCTTTGCCGAGGCCGGCGAGCCGGATACGGCCAGGGAATTTCTCGGTGAGCCGGCCGGGCCGCGGAAGGCCCACTGCCCCGCCGTGAAAAAGAAACCGCTAGGGGCCATGCTTTTTTTCGGCGTGGTCTCGCTTGTCTTCTATGCGGCGCTTATCTCCCAGCAGGACTTGGTGATGAATATTTGTAACTATCCAGCTTGCGCTGACGACTACCGGCTATAACGCTTGCTCGGAGGCCATGAAGGGAGGGGCTTTCCCCTCGAACAGCAAGCGTAATGCCTCTGTCGCGGTGACGCCATGCTTGCGGCACGTCGACAAGTAGCTGCGGATGCGACAAAATATTTTGGCCCCCTCCATTGATCGGAAACAGCCGGATATCTTCTGCTGGACCTTGGTCATCCGCAGGTCGTTTTCGGCTTGGTTGTTGGAGAAAGGGACATTTTCATCGTCCATGAATCTCAAGACATCGCTCTCGAAGTCCCGGAGGCGTTCCAGGAGATTTCGTGATTTTGAACGGGGGATCTTTCCTCTCCTGCCTTTACGGTTTGTCTCGTCGGGGGCTGGGCATTCTTTCTCGGCTTCGTGCAACAAGTCGCGGTAGCGTTGCCGATAATGTTCCGAGGCCGTGAGTGCCAAGCGGCCGCCAGCTTTTTGGGTGGCCACGTTGATTTCCTTGAGTAAGGCCGACATCTGGCAGGCCCACTGCTGGCCATCCTGCTCCTTGGCCCGCTCCAGTTCCCGCAAGTGGTGGGCGTTGCACAGTGAGTGGGTGGCGCCGTATTTGTAATACGGCTTCCAATGGTCATGGCACATGATGCCCCGGAACGCCGGCAGGATCCCCATTTCGTCCATGGCCTCGCTCCCGCGCTTGGGATGAGGATAAAAACAGGTGTACTTGTCGTTTGAGGCGTTATGCAGCCAGCGTAGTACCCCGCCGATATTGATGCTGGTTTCATCAACATGAATGAGGGGCGATAGGGCGAGTTGCTTTCCGAGCCATTGATCAAAGGGCTCAAGGCGATCATAGGCCTCTTTATTGAAATTGCCGATCGAACCGTTACTGACCGGGATCTGGAGTTGCTCCCGAAAGTGATCCTCGACCCGATTGTAAGGGATCAACTGGTGCTGGGACATATAAACCGAGTTGACCTTGACCCCGATACCGTACTGTACTGGACGGGTGACCCCCTCGGGAAACGAAGCGACATACCGTTTGCCCTGGCTATCCTCCAGAACCTGGGCTTGCCATTCGGTCACGAATCTGCCAATATCAAGATCGATGACCTGCCTGGACTCGTACCCGGCATCCCGATACTGACCAGGCGGGATCGTTGTTCTGTCAATGGGGATGATGTTGATCTCATCCGGATCGGATACCGGCGCAAGCGTTGTTCCCGCATGACCAGGCTGGCCACCTGGCTTGCGGCCATTTTTGACTCTTGGCGTCTTGGTGCGATTTGGATCCGCCGAGGGCGGCTTGCTGCTGTTCTTGCTGTTGAGCCCCAGTCGGGAAAGCAGGATGGTTACAAGCAGCAGCAGCGTTTCAAGACTGGCCTTGAGCGTCGGCGACATGCCATCTTCGGTGGCCAGCAGGTTCTTGACCTGTTTGATGGTTGCGTCTACATTGATTTTATCAACTGTCATCCTGGCCCCCGTGTTTATGATGAATCACTATAACACGGGTTTTGAAACCGAATTTTTTGTCGTCAGGATGCCCTTGCGAGAAGAGATTGATTTTTGCGCACGGTCGGACCCGCGAATGATCGCCAAGACTGAGCCAGACGCCAGCCAGGGGCCTTCTTTAACGCGTTAACGCATGCCCGCGCCCAGGCGTTGTTTTTTAAAAAATCGCACCAAAACCGTGTCAAGAACTTTTTTCAGTTAACTGCATTTTTTTTGAGCTGGATAGTTACGAATATTTTTACCATGGGGGGGTGGCACGCCGTCTTCCCGGTGGGCGCTGCCTTCCTCTTTTCTTTCGTGCATGGCGCCTTTGCCAGCAACCTGCTGGCGGTGCTGGGCCTTGAGGCCCATAAATAAGGCTGCCATGCCGGATCACAACTATTACCCTGTAACATTTAAGTCCAACCCCCCCATCTCCCCTGATCAGGGGAGGTTTGGAGGGGTTGGATGCGAACTTTTACCATTTTTTGCTAAGGAGAGTTATCTGTCATGAAAAGATTATGGTTTCTTGTATTCGCAGTGTTTCTTGTTCTGCCCATGGCAACAGCGGCGTTTGCCGCCGGCGGGCCTCCCAAGGACATGCTCAAGGGGGTGTTCACCTCCGTGAGTGAGCAGGAGCGGACTGCGGTTCTGGTCAAGGACGGCACCAAGGAGTCGGTGGTGCTCACGCTGGCGGAGAAAATGACCCCGGCCGAGGTGGTCCTGAACAAGAAGGTTCTGGTCAGCCTCGATAAAAACACCGGCGAGCATGTGATCAAGGATATCTCCGTCATGTTCATGGACATGACCCCCGGCAAGATCGTCGCCCTGCTGCTGATCGGCCTTATCGGCGGCCTGTTGAGCGGTTTTATCGGCTCCGGCGGCGCCTTTGTGCTCACCCCGGCCATGATGTCGCTGGGCGCGCCCGGTGCGGTGGCGGTGGCCAGCAACATGTGCCACAAGTTTCCCAAGGCCATGGTGGGCGCCTATAAACGCTGGAAGTATGGACAGGTCGACATCAAGCTGGGCCTGGTCATGGCCGTCACCGCCATGGTCGGCGTGGAAATCGGCATCCGTATCCAGAAACATATTCTGAACCAGTTCGGCAATGCCGGCTCCAACCTCTATGTAAGCTTTGTCTTCATGGTGGTGCTGGTAGTGGTGGGCGGCTACATCCTTTACGATGCCTACAAGCTGGCCAAGGGCGGCGGCGAGACAAAGGTCTCCAGGCTGGCCCTCCGGATGCAGCGGATCAAGCTCTGGCCCATGATGGAATTCAAGGTCGCCAAGGTACGGATTTCCGCCTGGGTCACCATCCCGGTTGGCCTTTTGACCGGCATGCTGGCCGCCACTATCGCGGTGGGCGGGTTCATCGGCGTGCCTGGCATGATCTACGTGGTGGGCGCCTCGGCCGTGGTGGCCAGCGCCACCGAGCTGGTCATCGCCTTTGTCATGGGCGCCTATGGTTCCTTCCAGTGGGGCCTGAGCGGCCTCATCGATATTCGCATGACCCTGATCATCCTGGCGACCTCCTTGATCGGCGTGCAGCTCGGCGCTTTGGGCACCACTTATGTGAAGGATTTCATGATTAAATTGGTCATGGCCTCCACCATGCTCATCGTGGCGGTGAGCCGCGGCGTTCTGGTTCCCGGCCTTCTTGTCGATGTCGGCCTGTGGTCACCCCTTGACCCGCGGCTTGCTCATGTCTTGGAAGAGGTGAGCTTCTGGGCCCTGTTGACGGCCATGGCCTCGGCCGGACTCATCATCGCCGTGGCCATGGTCAAAGGCATGTTGCAGGCCAAAAAAGAGTCCGCGACCAGCACCTCGGGGGCAGCCGTAAGTCATGTCTAGATACAGAAAGATTCTCGTTGCCTACGACGGCTCCGAGTCGGCCAGGAACGCCTTGGAACAGGCCATCCGCCTCGCCGATGAGGACAAGAGCTGGATCAAGGTGGTGGCCGTGTTGCCCTCCTACCAGGGCGAGCTGGAACTGGTAGGGGTGGCCAACATCAAGGAGGCCATGGAGGGCCCCGGCCGGAAGCTGCTGGCCGAGGCCAAGACGATCGCCACCGCGAAAGGGGTGCATATCCTCACCAACCTGGAACAGGGCGAACCATACGAGCGGATCGTGCATGTGGCGGACGATGAAAACTGCGACCTGATCATCATGGGCCGCAAAGGGTTAAATCGTCTGGAGCGCGCCCTGATGGGCAGCGTCACCGCCCGGGTCATCGGCACCACCAGCAAGGATGTGCTGGTGGTGCCGGCCCATGGCGCTATCGCCTGGGACCGGCCCCTGGTGGCAACGGACGGCTCCAAGTACGGCAACATGGCGGTTGATGACGCCTGCCGCATTGCCCAGGCCCGCGGGGTGCCGCTCACCGCCGTATCGGTAGTCTATACCAACGACGAGTTCTCGGCCCTGGCCCCGCGGATACTTGATGACCTGATCAATCAGTCCAGAGAAATGCTGGAGGGCGTCAGGCAGCGGGCTGAAGAACAGGGGGTCAAATTGACCCCGGTGGTCATGGAGGGTGAACCGCATGAGGCGATCCTGGCCGCGGCGGCGAAGCTGCCAGCCACCCTGATCATCATGGGCTCCCACGGCAAGAAGGGGTTGACCCGCCTGCTCATGGGCAGCGTCACCGAACGGGTGATCGGTCTCAGCACCTGCCCCGTATTGATCAGCCATCTATCCTCTTGATTTTTCAACAGCCAGACCAGGGCGGGCCTCACAACCGACCTGGTCTGGCTTTCAGCCTCCATCCTGCCCGGCTTTTCATCCATTCCAGACCTTAGGGCTGCAACCCCCAACGTCTCTTTCTCCTGAATATACCTCATTAATTTCCTTGCTTGATTTAGAAATGGCATAAATCAATAAAGCAGGATGTCCCGTAGCCCCCGTCAGGAGGAACGCCGAATATCCAACGCGGCGAGGAGCGCCTGTTCGATCTGAGCCAGGAGGTCGGGGGGAAGGGCGCCAATACGCGCATCCAATTTGGCACGGTCGAGGGTGGTGACTTGGTGGCAGATGGCGTTGCTATCACTTTTCAATCCAGCCGTGCCGGTCGCCAGACTGACCACGGTCGGGCCGCGCCGCGCCTGGGTTATCGAGGTTGAAACCGGTACGACGATGATGGAGCGCCACCCAGGCGTTTCGTTGAACGCATCATGGGAGAGGATGATCACCGGACGCCTGCCGGTCTGTTCTGAACCGGAACGTGGTGCAAGCTTGGCCCAGTAAAGTTCTCCCCTTTTCACCTGTTGTGCTCTCCGCAGGCTAACTGTTCCAGTCCCGCCGCCTCCAGCGTTTCATCCAGGTCGTCGCCGGTTCCCGCTGTTGCCGAGGCATAACGGGCTATATCCTCGTGCAGCGCCAGCTTGTCATGCTCATCAAGCCAGTACTCCAAGGCCTCCTTGACAAGTTTGGTCGCCGGTTTTTTCTGGCGCTGGGCGGTCTCCTTCACGCGCCGGTAGAACTGCTCCGGCAGCGGCACGTGAAAGTTTTTGGTTGCTGCTTTATTGATGGCATTTTTCATGCCATTAAATATAGTACGAAATTTACTACCATGCAATAAAAAATCAACGACACTACCGGTCATTGTCGGTCATTGTCGGTCATTGTCGGTGTCGGTGTCGGGAGCAAGTAAACTGTCCGGGTTTGTAGCACATGATCTGTCCGGTATTATTCCGTACCAAGGAGGTGCGGAATGAGACGGACGGAATGGCTACAGGAGACCC
>MNYK01000114.1 GCA_001873115.1 Desulfobacterales bacterium CG2_30_60_27
TCTTTGTATTCGAAAATCGCAGGTTCAGGCGCCATGAATTTGAAGCCGAATCCAAATACTGCAAGGTGGGGAGTGGGGAGTGGGAAATAACCATTGTGGGGGGGGCTTGCTTTATGCAATTCCATGGCTGGGGGACGAGGATTCGAACCTCGACAGGCAGAGTCAGAGTCTGCAGTCCTACCATTAGACGATCCCCCAGTGCTGTTCCGAAGACCGCAAAAATAGAAAAACGGCCCCGGAATGTCAAGGGAAATATAACGATTATCCCGGGCCGCTTCAGGTGATGATCAGGCCGGCGTAGCCCACCACCTGTTGCGTGTCGCCGCTGGCCTCGCCCGAGTCTGTGTAACGGACCAGTTCCGTCTCGGCGGCGCCCAGGGCCAAGGCCGCCACCAGGGCCACGGTGGCCGGCATGACGCCGCACATGCTGATCTGTTGGCCCATGACTGTGTTGTACAAGCCCTGCGGGTCCATGGCCAGGATGCGGTCCAGGGCGAGATGGTCCTTGCGGCTGGCCGCAGCCCGTGATTCGTAGTGGGTCATGTCGGAGCTGGCCACGATCAACACCGGCCGGTCATACTCGCGGATGGCCGCGGCCATGGCCAGGCCCAGCTCCCGCAGGCCATCGAAGGACAGGTGCGACACGACCAGCGGGGTGATGGTGAGTTCGCTCTGCTGGTACTGGAGAAAGGGGATCTGCACCTCCAGGGAATGTTCGTAGCGGTGCGCCAGGGTGTCGGCGGTGATCAGCGTGGAGTGCTTCAGCAACAGGGCGGCCAGGCGGCGGTTGATCGGCACGATGCCCATGGGCATGTCCCAATAGCCGTCGTCCATCAGGGCCACGGCGGCGCCATGGCCGTGGTGGTTGGGGCCCATGATGAGGACGTCTTTGGGCACGACCACGGCGCCCATGGTTTCGCCGGCCACCGCTCCGGAATAAACATAGCCGGCGTGCGGTGAGATGACGGCCAGGGCGGGGCGCTTCTCGGAGGCAGCCTTGGCGGGCGTAAGTTCAGCCACAGTGGTTCGCAGGATGGCGGGGTCGCCTGGGTAAAATTGGTCGGCAACGGCGGGTGCGCGGTGCATGGTGCCCTCCTTGTCCGGCCCGCCATGCTCGCGGCAGGCGGGTTACATCCGGACCTTCCAGGTGGTGAAGCCGGCGCTGTCCTGGATCTCGATACCCAGTTTCTGTAGCCGGTCGCGGAGCGCGTCGGCCTGCTGCCAATTTTTGGCAACCCTGGCCGCGTTACGCTGCTCGATCAGGCCCTCGATGGTCGCGGCGTCCAGGCCGTGTTCCTTCAAGAAGTCTGTCTGCTTTCTTTGAGTATAGCAGAGCGGGTTCTCGCCAAGCAAGCCGAGGATGGTGGCCAGCCCCCTGAGGCTCTCGGCGCCCTGGCGCAGCAGGGTGAGATCGCTGGCCGCCGGTTTGCGGGGCAGGGCCTGGCGGATGCGGTTCATGGTCTTGACCGCCTCGAAGAGCAGGCCCAGGGCCTGGGCCGTGTTGAAATCGTTGTCCATGGCCTCCTGGAATTGCTCGGCCAGGCCCTTGATTTTCTTTTGTTCCGACTGGGTGGCCAGGCCTGGCTTGTCCGTGCCTGCCGTTTCAGGAAGCAGGGCGATTTCCGCCAGACAGGCGTAAAGCCGGCGCAGCCCGGTTTCCGCGGCTGCCATGGCCTCTTCGGAAAAGTCCACCGGGTTGCGGTACTGAGTGGAAAAGATGAAGAGCCGCAGGGTCTCCGCCTCATAGCGGGCCAGGACGTCGCGGATGGTAAGGAAGTTACCCAGCGACTTGGACATCTTCTCGTCCTTTATGGTCACGAAGCCGTGGTGCACCCAGAGGTTGGCAAAGGCGGCGCCGGTGGCGCCGCAGCTCTGGGCGATCTCGTTTTCATGGTGCGGGAAGACGAGGTCCTTGCCGCCGCCGTGGATGTCGAAGGTGTCGCCCAGGTATTCCCGGCTCATGGCCGAGCATTCAATGTGCCAGCCGGGCCGGCCCGGGCCCCACGGGCTTTCCCAGGTGGGCTCGCCGGGTTTGCTGCCCTTCCACAGGGCGAAATCCAGGGGGTTTTCCTTGGCCTCGTTGATGGCGATCCTGGCCCCGGCCTGCATCTCCTCCAGGTTGCGGCCCGAAAGGGCGCCGTAGTCCTTGAATCTGTCCACCCGGAAAAAAACGTCCTGGCCGGACTGGTAGGCCATGCCGCGCTCGATGAGCTGCGTAATCAAGGTGATGATCTGCGGCAGATGTTCGGTGGCCTTTGGTTCCAGGGTCGGGGCCGCCACGCCCAGGCGCTCCATGTCTTCGTGGAACATGCGGATGAAGCGTTCGGCCAGTTCTTCCGGGGTAGTCTGTTGTTCCCGGGCCCGGTTAATGATCTTGTCGTCGATGTCGGTAAAGTTGCGGATATAGGTGACCCGGTAGCCCCGGTGGCGCAGGTAGCGGACCATCATGTCGAAGACCAGGGCCGAGCGGGCGTGGCCGATGTGACAGTAATCGTAGGCCGTGATGCCGCAAACGTACATGCGGACATGCCCGGCCTCCAGTGGCACCAGGGGGGCCTTGCGGCCGCTCTTGGTATCGAAAATTTCAATGGTCATGGCATATTCCACCTTCCTTTGCAGACCGGAAGGACGATTGAAGTGGCTGGACAGGATTGCCCGACAAAGTTAAAAAAACTACAATTTTCAGGCGATAAAATCAAGCTGGATTCGACCCGTGACTTAATGACTTGACATGCCCCGGGCCTGGAATGCCCGTTCCTGGCGTGCGTTTAATCCGGGCGTTTAATCCGGGACGTTCTTAACATTTAAAGTTTTGCCTTCCTCTGCGAGAATACCAGGGGGCTTGGCATTGGACAGCTTGTTGCTTCGCAATTCAACATGTCCGATGACCATACGCGCCCCCGTTTGCTTTGCCTTTTTGGCCGGGCCAATTAAAGGACGAAGAACAGGCTCGGTAGTCTGACGGCGGCATTTTGTCTCTGGCGGTAAGAAAGAATGCCGTCCACACTCTTCCCCTGCCGGTGGTCATAGAGAAATCCCGGCACCCTGCCCAGGATAGTCATATTATTTTTGAGCAGGAATTTGACGGCCAGCTTGTTGTCAGCCGGGGTCAGCCCCAGCAGCACATCGGTAAGGTGTTCGCCGTAGTGATCGGTTCTGGAAAAAAGAAAATCCAGGGTGGCGCGACTGATCCCCAGGGTATGTCGCCCCCGGAAATCCCGGTAAAAGCAATAGGTGATAAAGGCTGACTTGTGCCGGAACCTGTTGAGCCAGAAAAAGCCAACCTCCCTGCTCTTTTCCTGCACAAAGAAAATCTCGTTTTCCTGGTTATGGAAAAAATTGATAAAATCCGTGGTGTTGACAATGGCGCCGTCATAAAAGACCTTGGCCAGGGTCTCCTCCCGCACCAACCTTCGAAAAACCTGGGCCAGATGGGTGTCGGAAAAGGTGGGCTCCCCGCCCTCTGTCCGGAACGGCAAGATGTCCGGCCCGTTTACTATCTGAATGATCGTTGGGAAAACCTGTTCTTGCAATGCATGACTGGTCTGCATACTGTGCCTCTGTCTTTTCTCACCTGTGGTTGAAAAGCCACTCGAAGTGGATCATTTATGACACAATTTTTCGTGCCACGGCAGTGGTGGGCAACCGCGCATTCGACATCTGGCTGGGCTTTCGGTGGAATTCCAGTTTTTGTGCCTGGTGCTCCTCAGTATGTGTATAGCAAGAACCATGCCTCTCCGAGACGACAGATGGCTGCCCGAAGTCGACGTCCATGAAATTATGAGGTTGTCTGGTTTGCCAAGGAGAGTGCGGAATCGCCACGCTCTTAACTTCTCATGCCATGCGCAGCCCGGGAAGCGTGAGCAGGTGCGGGGGGCATGAAACTCCAATTTCTTCTTGCCAGCAGTATCAGAAAGTGATACTAATAAAAACGTGAACAGCAAGCACCGCAAGACCCTTGCATCCTTATATTCCGACCCGGCGCGGTCAAATATCATGTGGAGTGATATTGAGGCGCTGCTTTTAGCTCTCGGGGCCGAGCGGTATGAGGGCAACGGGTCACGGGTGCGTTTTCTGCTGAACGGCATTAAGGCCACCTTCCACCGCCCGCATCCTCAAAAGGAAACGGACAAGGGAGCCGTGCTATCGGTCAGAAGGTTTTTGGAGACAGGAGGGATCAAACCATGATGGAATACAAAGGATATATCGGCAAGGTTGACTTCGACGACGAGGCCGGCATCTTTCACGGCGAGGTCATCAATACCCGTGATGTCATCACCTTTCAAGGAACAACCGTTGACGAGATCAGACAGGCATTTCATGATTCGGTGGAAGACTACCTTGCCTTCTGTAAGCAGCTTGGCCAGGAACCGGACAAGCCATTCACCGGCCGACTCATGCTTCGCCTGCCCCCTGATCTTCATCGCCGGGCCTATATTGCCGCCCGCCAGACCGGTAAAAGCCTGAACGCCTGGATTGCCGACAGTCTGGACAAAAACACCGCCCCAGCACATTGATTGCCGGCATGCTTTTCACCCTACCCATGGGGCGTTGAGAGGATCAAGGGTCACATCTTTGAGAGGATCAAGGGTCACATCTTAAAAATTAAATATCAATATACCTCGCCAAGCCGATTCCATCCGGCAACATCGACCAGTTGCCTGCCTCTAATTGCCTTCACAATGCAGTAAGGCCTTATTTCTACAAACCATTTTTATGAAAAGCTAAACAGCAGCGCGTTGCTTTTTCCGTAATTCAACTCCTCGCACTGGCGGCGCAAACGACGAGAACCCAAAAACTTATATTTAATTTTTAAGATGTGACCCTTAATCTCTTCCGTGCCAGCTCCCCGGCGTGACGGACAATGCTTGCGCCCAGATTGCCGAAGACCAGATGGTGCAAGGGCAGAACCGACCACCAGTAGAGCCGGCCCAGAACGCCCCTGGGGATGAAATGGGCAGTCTGCACCAGCCTGTCTCCCTGGATGTCGAACTCAAGCCATGCCTTGCCGGGCAATTTCATCTGGGCCAGCAACAGCACTCGTTTGTCTTGCCGGATATCGGCAACCTTCCAGAAATCCAGGGCGTCGCCGACCCGCAACTGCACGCGGTCCCGCCGGCCCCGACTGAGGCCATAGCCGCCGGCGAGTTTGTCGAGCCATCCCCTCATCTGCCAGAGCAGGTTATAGGTATACCAGCCGTGATTGCCGCCCAGGGTGCAGACTGCTGCAAACACCGCCCCGACGGGAACCGCGCCCAGGGCAAAGTCCCGTTGGTCGCGCAGAATAACGCCGGTGGTATCCTGCTGACCCTGGATATCGCAGACCGCCCCGCCGCTGCTGTCGCACCAGCGACTGATTACCTGGTTGTCTTCTATTTCGCGGAGCGCCAGGGTCACGGCCTCGGCATAGGGCCTGGGCCGAATGCCCGGGAAATAGCGCGCCGCATGATCATTCTGCAGCACGGTTTCCGACCTGAGCCCCTCAACGAGGGCCGCGGCCATGCGGTAGGGCACCGCGGTGAACAGGATGAGCCAGAAGGAGGAGAGTTTGGGGCTCAGCACCGGCACCGGCAACAGCACCCGACGCAATCCCATGACCTTGGCGGCGCCAGCCATCATCTCCTTGAAGCTCATCCGCTCGGAACCGATATCAACCACCAGATTGCCGGTTATTGCCAGGTCAACTGCCGCCTCCAGGTAGGCGAGCACATCCTCAATCGAAATCGGCTGGGTCATGGTGTTAACCCATTTGGGTGTCACCATCATCGGCAGTTTCTGGACCAGGTTGCGGAGGATTTCAAAACTGGCGCTGCCCGAGCCGATGATGACCCCGGCCCGAAACCAGACGGTCTGCGGTTTTTCCGAAGACACAGAGAGGATCTCGCCGGTTTCAATCCGGCTTATCAGGTGCGGGCTGGCCGTCTCCTTAACCCCCAAGCCGCCCAGGTAGACGATACGCCACACCCCGGCGCGCTCGCAAGCCGCGCGAAAATTGGCCGCGCTCTGACGGTCGCGTTCGGCGAAATCCGGGCCCGTGCCCATGGAATGGATCAGGTAATAGGCAATATCAATACCCGCCAGGGCGGCTGCCAGCGCCTCGGGTGCAAAGGTATCCCCCTCAACGACCTCCGCCGTTTGGCCCATCGCCGCGCCCAACTTGTGGCGGTTGCGCACCAGCAGGCGCACGTTGAGATCATCCCGTGCCAGCAACCGGGCGGTGAGCCTTCTGCCGATATAACCGGTGGCGCCGGTAACCAGAATATTGCGCTTCGATTTGCTAGGCATGATTCCTCAGTTTCAGCTCAACAGGGTGCGGATGCAGATAGAACTGGCCACCGAGATAGTCCTCGTTGTACTTGCGCACATAGTGGTTTAACATGGTGACAGGAACAATGAGCGGCAGATATTCACTTTTATATTCCGCAATGACCTCAAGCATCTCCTGTTTTTCGTCAGTGGAGAGCAGATGCTTGAAATAGCCCAGCATGTGCATGAGAACATTGACATTCTTCTTCACCGTGGTCTTGAAGCGCAGGGCCTCCATGAGCAGGTCGCCATAGGTGGAGAGAAGCTCGGCACTGGAATACTCCTTAGCGTGGGCCACCAGGCGCCCCATGGCCCGGTACAACGTCTCGCTGTGCGCCATGATAAGCAGCTTGTGCGCCGTATGAAAGGCGACCAGGCCGCCCGGGGTCGGGGATGAGGCGAGAAAGTCGCGCCAGCGCTTGCAGGCAAAGATGCGGGTGATAAAATTATCGCGCAGTTCCGGATCATGCAGCCTGCCCTCGTCCTCGACCGGCAAGAGGGGAAAGCGGGCCATGAAGGCGCGGGCAAACAGACCGACCCCGCTCTTTTTCACCCCGCCCCCTTCGGTGTAGACCTTGACCCTCTCCATGCCGCTGCTCGGCGACCGGCTCTTGAAGATAAAGCCGTGCAGCTCTTGCTGGCTCAGTTCCTCCACCCGCCGGCCGGCCCAGGCCAGCATCCGTTCGGTGTGATCCTGGCCGCTTCTCGTGGTCAGCAACCGGGGATGCTCGGGATCGCCGACCAGGCGCATGGTCTCCCGCGGCACGCCAAGCCCGCATTCCGCTTCCGGACAGACGGGCACGAATGCGACATACTGGCCAAGGGTATCGGTGAGATAGCGGTCGTGCTGGTGGCCGCCGTCGTAACGCACCGGATTACCGAGCAAACAGGAGCTGATGCCGAGCCTGATCGCCCCGCTCCCCGTCATTTCCCCGCCTTTTTGCTGCACAGTGCTGGCCTCAACGCTGAAAGGTAACTACAGTAGAACAAGAGGTTTCATGATACCTGGCAAAGTTTCAGGCGCAAATCAGAAAGTAAGAGACACAAACCATGATCCGGCTGGGACTGTGCTGCATCTTCCGAGAAGAACCCATCCGCTTCCGCACCATCACAGTGCAGACTCTCCGCAAACTGCCACGCGTTGCACAGCTCGACAGGGTCTCGGAAATCTGCCTGGATAACAGCAAAAGCCTGCTGGCGGCGCTTACCTTTGCCCACAAGAACAGCATAGGCGCCTTCCGCATCCTTTCCCCTTTCATGCCGCGCTGCACCCATCCCGAGGTGGCCTACACCCTTGCGGACCTGCCAGACCGGCTCGCGATCACCGCCCATCTCGCCCAGGCCAATGACTTCCGCACGACCCATGACATACGCCTCAGTTTCCACCCGGATCAATTTATCATTTTATCCTCCCCCAACCCGGAGGTGGTTGTAAATTCCTGCCGGGAGCTGGAATATCAGGGCCTGCTGGCCGAACAACTCGGTGCCGACACCATCACGATCCACGGCGGCGGCAAATACGACAGCAAGAGCGCGGCGTTGGCCCGCTTTGCCGATAACTTCGGCAAAATCTCTTCCCTGGCGCAACAACGGCTCGCCCTGGAGAATGACGACCGCATCTATACGGTCCGCGACCTCCTGCCCGTCTGCCGCGAGCTTAACATCCCCCTGGTCTACGATCTGCACCATCACCGCTGTAACCCGGACGGCCTGAGCGTTGCCGAGGCTACCAGCCTGGTCATCCCTACCTGGGAGAAAGTCGGCCGTGAACCTTACTTCCACGTCTCCTCCCCGCGCCATCCGTGGGGCAGCGGCCCACCCCGCCCGCACGCCGACTACATCGACCCGACGGATTTCCCGGAATGCTGGAAAGACCTGCGGGCCACGGTTGATGTCGAGGCCAAGGCCAAGGAACTGGCCGTGTTCAGGTTGCAAGATATGTTGTCAGATGGTAACTATCCAGCTTGCGCTGACGACTGCCGTCTAGGGAGGATCAAGAGGGAGGATCAAGGGTCACATCTTAAAAATTAAATATCAATATACCTCGCCAAGCCGATTTCCTCCGGCAACATCGACCAGTTGCCTGCGTCTAATTGCCTTCACAATACAGTAAGGCCTTATTTCTACGAACCATTTTTATGAAAAGCTAAACTGTAGCGCGTTGCTTTTTCCGTAGTTCAACTCCTCGCATTGGCGGCGCAAACGACGAGAACCCAAAAACTTATATTTAATTTTTAAGATGTGACCCTTAATCTATTAGCAGACATTCTCAACAAATCTTGTTACCACTTGGGGAATTTTGAGGAAATGACGATCCGCCGACAGGATGACAAGCCCGTACTGCATGGCGGCGGCCGCGATCCAGAGATCATTGGTGGGTACGGGCGAACCCTGTAAGCGCAGAAAATCGAGGATGACCGCATAGCGCTCGGCCGTTTCTTCATCAAGGGGCAGGGTGGCAACACGGGAAACTTCCTGAAAACGGTTGAGGATATCCCTGTTCCTTGGCTCGGAGTTACCCTTTTTGAATCCGGCCAGAAGTTCGCCGATTACCACCGCGGGCAGATACACTTCATCGGCCCCGTCTAGCAGAGCGGCCACCTCTTTGCAGCCGCGCATGAGCAGGGAATAGGCGGAGGTATCCAGCAAGATCCTTTTCATGGCCACAGTTCTTTGTCGATCTGGCGCTGGTCTTGCATTGATGCGTCGTAGCCGGCAGCTTCGTCTTTCCCCCAGAGCCCAAGAAACGGACCGAATTCACTGCCACGGTGTTTTTTTTCCCTGCGATTCATGACGAGTTGATCGGCCCCCTTACGCAGCAGGTAGAGAAAGGCCTTGTTCAGACTCAGGCTCTTGTTTTTCGCTTCTTTCCGGGCGAGGGATTCGATATCGGCCGGGATGCCCCGTAATGTGATCTGATCCATAAGATTGCCTCCTGTCATGAACTTGCGTTGACTCATTATGACTCGTTATGAGGTAACAGTCAAGCTGGAGCTCCGAGGGGACGTAATGACGAGGGAACATTGTTCATCGAAGCTCAGTGTCGAAGCGCAGTGGGTCCGGTCTGGACCTCGGACAAAATATCCCGAGTCCAGACTTGACCCGAAGAGCCCCGAGACACTCCTGATCCGCAGCACTCCCGCACTCATTCCTTGAGCAGGGTGGCCGGCAGGATGGCCTGGCCACCGAAACGGTCCTGGATGGTGTCCAGGGCGGCGTTCACCTTGGCGCGTTTTCGCGTTTTCCCCTGATCGTCAAAAAGATGCATCTGTGCTCCCCCCGCGGCCGGTGTGAGATTTGCCAGGCCCACGCCGAGCAGACGGATGGGGCAACGGCCGGCCTCGGTTTTTTTAAGGAGTTCCAGGGTCTGGGTAAAGATTTCACCGTGATCATTGGTCGGGCTGGCCAGGGTGCGAGAGCGGGTCTGCGTTGTGAAGTCGTGATATTTGATCTTCAGGGTGATGGTGCGGCCCATTAACTCATGGCGTCTGAGGCGGCCGCCCACCTTGGTGGCCAGGGCCAGCAGTTCCTGGCGGATGCGGGCCTGGTCCACCAGGTCGGTGGCAAAGGTCTCCTCGTTGCCCAGCGACTTGGCCTCTCGGCAGGGCTCTACTGGGCGGTCATCCAGCCCCTGTGCCGATCGGTGCAGCCAACTTCCTGTCTGCCCAAAGGTGCTTTTCAGCATGTTTATGCTCAGGCGTTCGAGATCGCCAATGGTGCGGACGCCCATGAGCGTAAGTCGCTTTTCAGTAGTGCGGCCCACGCCCCAGAGCCGGCCGATGGCTAACGGCGCCAGGAAGCCCCGCTCCTGCCCGGGCGCCACCACGGTGAGGCCGTCGGGTTTATCCAGGTCCGAGGCGATTTTGGCCACCAGCTTATTGGTGGCCACCCCGGCCGACACGGTTAGGCCGATCTCTTGCCGCACCAGTTGCCGGATCGTGGTGGCGATGGTCGGTCCCGAGCCGAAGAGGGCGAGGGAGCCGGTCACATCGAGAAAGGCCTCGTCCAATGAGAGAGGTTCCACCAGGGAGGTGAACCGGTGGAAGATAGTGAAGATCCGTGCCGACACCTCCTGGTAACGCGCCATGCGCACGGGCAGAAAAATCCCCTTGGAGCAGAGCCGCCTGGCCGTGGCCATGGGCAGGGCGGCATGGACGCCGAACTTCCTGGCTTCATATGATGCGGCACATACCACCCCCCGGTTGATACCGCCGCCCACGATGACCGGCTGCCCACGCAGGGCCGGGTTGTCCAGCATCTCAACCGAGGCGTAGAAGGCGTCCATGTCCAGGTGCAAAATGACCCGGGTTTGTGAAGGCTGGCCGTGGTTGCTCATACTGGTCATGATACCAGTTCGGGCCGGGAAAGGGAAAGGGGAGGCGCCCGTATTAGCCAGTCATTAATTTGACAGAAAGGGGGTGGCGTCATTATCCATGACAAAATCCCATAATTTTAAATAGATAGTCGATGTTTTGGGCCGGGGCCGGGTGTCAGGCAGGCCGACGGTATCGGCAAATTCTGCCGAGTTCTTTTGTCAAGCCAGTAACGTTTTTTGTAGTCGCCCGGATAATTTTTCCAAAAAAATTATTATTAAAAATTTCTTGTAATTCAAGTGAGATACAATGTTAGCATCGGGTTGGCGCTCTGTCCTCACCCCCGTGGAGCATCAGGCGCCCTTGCTGTTGGCATGGAAATCGCAATATAGCCAGGCAAAGTCTTTTCGTGAATTCAATCGGAAGGAATTGCCATGCACGGTATGCTCGCCACTCCTGGAAAAAGATCGAAATCCACCGGATCAGCCGACCTGAATCAGGTAATGATCAAGCTTGATCAGTATCGGCGTCAGTCGGAAGAGCTGGCGCTCATGAACGAGTTGCACCAGCGCATGGCCGATACCGTTGATCCGCAGTCCATCATCGAGGCCTTTTCCGTATGGCTCATGCCCCAGGTGGAGCATGAGCTGGTGGCCTATCGTCATCAGGAGAAGGGCCAAGCCCACGTTTTCTGTTCATGCCACGGGCCGGAGCGGCGGCGGGCCATCAAGGTAACCGAACGTCTTTTCCAGCAGCCCCAGCTTATCGACTGCCGGAAGGGCGACGCCTTGGACGGCTATCATGTCCGCTGCTGGCAACTGCCTGATCATGAAAATGGGCAGTTACTGCTCCTGCGGAAAAAAAGCCAGATGCCCGCGGAGAAGGCGGGCCTGGTGGACGATGGGGTGGCGGTACTGGGAGCCCCCCTGCAGCGCGCCGTTTACTACGAGAAACTGATCGAACAGGCCACCCGGGACACCCTGACCGGGCTGGCCAACCGCCGGGTTTTTGACGAGCGCATCGACGCCTTCCTGGAACGGGCCAAACGTAACAACCAGTCCCTGACCCTGGCCAGCATGGATTTGGATAATTTTAAAAAAATTAATGATGCCCTTGGCCATGCCGAGGGTGACCGGGTGTTGACCCGGGTGGCCAAGGTGTTTGCCGACACGGTGCGCAAAAGCGATCTTTTGGTGCGCATGGGCGGCGACGAATTCCTCCTGGTGCTGCCCGACACCAAGCTTGGCGCGGCCAAAACCCTGGCCGAGCGTATCTGCCGCGAGGTCAGCAAACTGGCGATCTCTACCCCGGCCGGCGATACACTCGGGGTCAGCATCGGGCTGGCCCAGTGGCATGTCGGGCTGGGCCGGGAAGAATGGATCCAGCGCGCCGACGAGACCCTTTATCAGGCCAAGGCGGCCGGACGTTCCCGCGTGAGCGACGGGGAGCCGAAGCCCCTGGCAATCGCCAGCGATATTGTTGTGTAGCCATAAAGTTCTTCCTCCACTCCCTTCCCAAACTCGATGAGGGAAAGGCCTCCCCCCCCCTCCCCGTGCCTTTCCCTCGTCGAGTCCTTTTTTTCATCTCTGCTTTTCCAGGCAAATTGCGTACACTGAAAGTGGCAGAGGGACAGCATGGCAAAGTATATCGAGGGAGCCTCTTGCAAAAGTCTTGAAAAATGATTTTTTGTCATTCCCACGAAAGTGGGAATCCAGTCTTTGCAGTTAGTTATCAACTTTCCGGATTCCCGTTTTCACGGGAATGACGACTTTTATCAGAGGCTCGAGGGGAAACTCTTTTAAAACTTTGCACCTTGCCACTTTGAACTTGGTCACTTGCGCATTGTCACGAGGCCGGCCATGGAAATTTTTCGCGTCAAGTTGTTGAATGCCATTGCCCTGGAGGGGCTCGCCCTGCTGGCCGACGGGTTTACGGTGGGGCCTGATGTGGATGATCCCCACGCCCTGCTGGTGCGCAGCGCCACGGTGGATACCGACGCCTATCCTTCCCTGGCGGCGGTGGCCAGGGCCGGGGCCGGGGTCAACAACATCACGGTGGACAAGGCCACGCAACGGGGAATCTGCGTGTTCAATACCCCCGGAGCCAATGCCAACGCGGTGGCCGAGCTGGTCTTTACCATGCTGGGACTCTCGGCCCGGAATCTGCACCTGGCCGTGGAATTCTGCCGGGGCCTGAGCGCCCTGGCCGACGAAGAGATCAGCCAACAGGTGGAGGGGCGGAAGGCCGCCTTCCGTGGCCTTGAACTGGCCGGCAAGACCCTTGGGGTTATCGGGATCGGCAAGATCGGGGTGCTGGTGGCCAATGGCGGTATTCCGCGGCGGATGCGGGTCGTGGGTTATGATCCTTTTC
The DNA here is from genome assembly GCA_001873115.1 of Desulfobacterales bacterium CG2_30_60_27. Lineage (GTDB taxonomy): Bacteria > Desulfobacterota > Desulfobulbia > Desulfobulbales > CG2-30-60-27 > CG2-30-60-27. The sequence goes on from MNYK01000114.1 coordinate 12,990, forward strand.
CGGCCCTGGAGAACATCCACGCCCTGTCCGCCGAGGTGACCCTGGCCCGCTCCCTGGATGAGGTGCTGCGCCAGGCCGATATTCTGACCCTGCATCTGCCGCTTAACGATAAGACCCGCGGCTTTGTTGACGCCGAGCTCATCGCCTGCTTGCCGGCCGGCGCCGTGCTGGTTAATTTCGCCCGCGGCCCCTTGGTGGACGAGGCGGCCGTGCTGGCTGCCCTTAACCGCGGCCAGCTCAGCCGATATGTCACCGATTTCCCGTCCGCCGCCCTGCTGCGCCATCCGGCCGTGCTCGCCTCGCCCCATCTCGGGGCCAGTACCGAGGAATCGGAGGAACATTGCGCAACCATGGCGGCCGCGGCCCTGCGGGACTACTTGCAGTATGGCACCATCACCCACAGCGTTAATTTTCCCATTGCCGAATCCATCCCGGCCAAAAATGTTCACACCCGGCTCATCATGATCAACCGTGACATTCCAGACATGATCGGTTTCGCCTCCCACACCATCGGTGATGCCGGCATCAACATCGCCAGCTACCTGAATGAGAGCAACGGCGTCATCGGCTACAATATCATCGACCTCGAACAGCCGTTGCCCCTTGAGGTGGTTGCCCGCATCGAGGCGCATCCTGGGGTGCTGCGCACCCGGACCATCTGTTTTCAAGGCTAGCCGCCAGTCCCATGGAACACATATTTTTTTGCATCCAACCCCTCCAAACCTCCCCTTACCAAGGGAGGCTTCAAGACTTCCCCCCTGACAAGGGGGGATTGAGGGAGGTTGGACTTAAAGGTTACAGGGTACTAGTACATGGTTTCATTAAAACATTTACACTTATGTCATTTCGAGTGAAACGAGAAATCTTGCCATGTCAATGAGCTAAAAAGATTTCTCCCTGCGGTCGAAATGACAGTCTTTCAATGAAACGCTCTACTAGTCCCATGGAACACATATTCTTTTGCATCCAACCCCTCCAAACCTCCCCTTATC
>MNYK01000022.1 GCA_001873115.1 Desulfobacterales bacterium CG2_30_60_27
GATCATATAAAAACCGCCGGTGAAACACTGCAACATGCCGCAAGCGCCTTGGCCTGCCTGGCGTTGATCTCGCGTTTGCCGGTCAGGGATAATCCGTTGTTTGCTATCTTACTAAAAAGTGCAGGACAAACTGGAGTTAAGAGATCATCAGAGTTTGGCAAGATATTCGTCGACGAATGCACGCGGTTTCAGCACTAGTATTTTCCTAACACCTGAAACATGCAGCAAATGTTTGTCGCCGCCTACGATCACTTTGCTCTTGCTGGCAAGCGCACAGGCTAGAAATTTGTCATCATCCGGATCTGCGCTGACAGGCTCAGGCAAGCTTTGGGCCTGTATTATCTCTGCCTTTATTGTGACCAGCTCAAGAATCATCCTCAAGTCAATGGCGGGGAACTGCTCGGCCAAGGCTGCCGCCACTCTTTGGTATTCCGCAAGGATTTCCGGAGAGATTAGCAACTTCAATTGGCCGTCGCGCCATGATTTAATAATTTGATAGGGCGGTCCAGTAAAAAAGATGCCGGAAATAAAGACGTTGGTGTCGAGGATTACCCTCATTTCCGGCCCCGCACCTTGACGATGGCCTTGTTGACGTCGGATTGCTTCAAACCGGCTTCTTTGCCTTGTCTGCGAGCCTCGGCAATCAAGGTGTCAAACTCATACAGGGATGGCGGAGATATTTCCTTGAGAATAACCACGTCGTTCTCGCCCACGACAACGAATTGAGAACCGGCCTTTAACTTGAGACGCTTGCGAATATCCTCCGGAATGACAACCTGACCCTTGGAAGACATCTTTGTGGTAGCTAAATTTGCCATGACCTGCCTCCTGAAATCATAGTATTCTTACTGGTAAGACCATAGCGTAATGAGCGGCTTATGGCAAGCGGAGAAAAATAGGGACATCTCCCCTATAGGGGGTGACCAAAGCCGGGCGCTTTGCGCCCGGATATTTACTTTTTATGGGTGACCCTGTGGTCCCTCCTTGGCGCACGGCAGAATCCTTGTCAACCCGGCCAAGAATCAGGCCTCACCGCCGGCCAGCCGGTAGGCGATATAGTGGTATGACGAGAGTGCGGTGAAAAGCAGGAGAAGAATGAGCGAGGCCTTAACGGCCCAGTGCTGAAAGGCCTGGATAAAGGCCGCCAGGGTCGAGCGGCGGCGCAGGGGAGTGACCAGGGGGGCGGCCAGGCCGAAGAAGACGGCCGGGAAGAGCGTACCGTACAGGGCGAAACCGAAGTAGTGGTACTCCGGTTTCAGCATGCAGAATGGACATTTGTGGTAGGGCATGGCGTAGACATAGGAAGAAAACACCGTGGTCAGCGTGGCCAGGCCCAGACAGAGAAACCAGGCCCAGGCGACCACCGAGACCACGGCCAGGCCGCTGTGACGCCAGCGCCTGAAGAGCAGGCCCAGGCCGACCAGGACCACGACGCTGCCGTAAAACAGCGTAAGCATCAGGGGTTCGGCCAGGCCGGTCATGAGGTTGGTGGCGCCCTGCCCCGCGCCGCTAAACACCACGGCGCAGCAGGAGGTGATGATGTCTGGTTTCAGATTGGCGATGTAGGTGGTCTGCAGGCCGATGTCGGTAACCAGCCAGGGCATGAGAACCAAAAGGTAGCCATACTTCAGGCGCACCAGGGGATAGTCCTCGCAGCGGGTGTCGAGCCGGTGCAGCACCAGCCAGAAGCTGTAGAGAAAGAGGCCAAGGATCTTCACCAAGAGGGCCGGCATGCCGAACGGGTTGGCCAAGAGTGAACCGGTGGCGCACATGGCGCCGGCGATCACCTTGCAGAAGTCGTCGGCGGCCAGCACGAAGACCACCAGGGAGACGATCTGAAAGCCCAGGGCATAGGCCACCAGGGTGGAGGCCAGCCAAGTTTCGCTTTCCAGACCGATCTGCAGGGCCTTGTCGCTGTCCGGGTTCCAGTAGCGCAGCACTCGGTAGCCGGTCCTGGCGGCCATCAGGATCAGGAAGAGGACCAGCAGGCTGATGAGGGAAAGCGCTATGCTCCAGGCGTTAAGAAACATGGAGGCTTCCGTCGCGGATGTCCAGGATCTGGTCAAGGCCCGGATGGTCGGTGACCAGGGGGTCGTGCGAGGCCAGGACAATAGTCTTGCCGGCCGCCTTCAAATTGTCCATGATGGTCATGAACTCACGGCTAAGGCGGCTGTCGAGGTGGGCGGTGGGTTCATCGGCCAGGATAATCGGCGGGTCGTTGATGAGCGCCCGGGCAATGGCCACCCGCTGCAGTTCCCCGCCCGAGATCTGGCCGGCCGGGAATTTCTCGCGATGCTGGATGGCGAGCTGCTCCATGAGGACCCGGGCCCGCTGTTTGCGTTGCCGCGGAGACATTCCCAGGGGCAGGAGCGGCAGGGTGATGTTGTCGAGGACAGTAAGCGCCGGCAGGATGTTGAAGCGCTGGAAAATAAAGCCGATGGTCTCCCGCCGGTGCAGGGTGAGAAAGCGGTCTGGCAGGCGGGCCAACTGTTTGCCGGCAATGACGGCCCGGCCTCTGGTGGGCGGAAAGACGCAGCCGATTATCCCGAGCAGGGTGGACTTGCCCGAGCCCGAGGCGCCCCGCAGACAGATCATGTTACCCTTTGCCACCTGCAGGGACACGTCATGCAGGGCCTGGACCTCGTTGGCCTGGCCCTGATTGTAGATTTTGGTGATGGCTTCCAGTTCAATCAGCATGGCATATCACCCGCCCTGCAGGGCCGTATCCGACGGCAGGCTGGCGCAACGCCAGGCGGGCACCACTGTGGCGGTCAGGTAGGGCATGACGGTCAAGCAGAAGAGCAGCAGCAGATCGGCCAGATGGATGGCCGGCAAGAGGTGCAGATCGGGCCGGATCACCGACCAGCCGGCCAGCACCGGCAAAAACAGCGTTGAGCCGAAAAAGACCACATGGATATAGGCGGCGGTGCAGCCGAGCAGATAGGCGGCTAACGAGATAACCGCCCCCTCCCAGAAGCGCACCACCAGCACGTCGGCGGTCTGCCAGCCGAGAATCTTGAGAATGGCAATCTCCCGTTTTTCATCGGGAGCCAGGCCAGAGGCCTTGTCCCAGGCAAAGATAAAAAAGGCGGCCAGGGCGGCAAGCAGACAGACCGAGGCAAAGCCGCTGCGCCAGCCAAAGATCATGTGATAGGTCTTCTCGATCTGCGGCCGGGTCAGTACCCGGGTGCCGGGCAGGGCCTCGGAAATCTTCTTGGCCACGGTGCTGATTTCGCGGGGATTGGCCACGGTAACCATGAGATCGCTGGCCAGCCCATCCGGCAGGCCGAAGAGGTCGCGGGCATCGGCCAGGGAGAGGACGATGAGGTCATCGGTGAGCAGGTTGCTTTCCTTTTTGAACAGTCCGGTGACGGTAAGGGTTTTGAGCGACAGATCGGGCCGGAAGAGCGAGAAAATCCGCTGCTCCTGCAAGCCCTTGGTCCTGAACACGGCCTGGCCGAGCACGGTCTCGTTGGCCGCGGTTGGCAGACGGCCCTCGGACAACACCTGCGCCAACTGGTCGTCGGTGCCGCCCCCAACTTGGTCACGACCGATCACCGTGTAATTGGCCAGGGTAACCTCGTCGAAATAATAGCCCCAGACCCGAGGCACTACCTGGCGAATACCGAAGATGTCGTGTAAGCGTTCCGCGTAGGCGATTGGGATGGATTCCTGCCGGCCGGCAGTCATCTTCTGGATAAGGATCTCCGGGGCCATGACCAGGGCGGTTTGCGCCCGCTCCAGCAGACCGTTACTCACCAACTGGAAGGAGGCGAGCAGAAAGATGACCACGGCAAAGACCACGACCACGGCCAGATTCTTGTAGCGCTTGCGCCAGAGGGACGACAAGGTGTAATCGAGAAAGTTGATCTGCCGTTCGAGCAGGGGATTGGCCATGGCAATTACCGCGCCCTTGGCCCGGCCATGGGCGGGGCAAAAAAGGAACCAGACGGAAAATGCTCCAGGCCGCCCGGATGGTCCATGAAGGGCACCACACCATCAGTCACCGCCGGATGCCGGGTGTAACGCGCCTCGGTGGCCACGCACAGGTCGGTGAGCCCCAGTTCCGCCGTGGCCAGGCGCATAAGCGGCTCCTCGGCCCGCTGTTGCGCGCGGCCCTGTTGTCCATGGATAAACAGGCCAACATCCAGCATACCGAGGGCACAAAGCCAGAGCAGGAAAAGGCCGGCCGGTCGCATCAGCGCATCCGCTGGCCTTCCCGCATGGACGCCACCATGGCGGGGGTGATCTCGGCAAAGGTCACGATCGCCGTGCCCTTGTGGTCATGCAGGAAGGACTCGGCCGCCTTTCTTCCGGCAAAGGGGATGAACTCATGCCCCATGGGGCCGTAAACCTCGCTGCCAATCACGTAGACGCCCTCGCGGGCCGCGATCCACTTGAGAGTATAGTAATCCTTGACCCACAACTCGCCAAGCGCATCCCGGCCGGGACCGCCGTAGGCCTGGGGATCGAACCAGAAAACCAGCAGATCCTTGACCCCGTCAAAAAACCAGGTCTTGTTGGCCTTGAGGTCGCGGGCCTGGGTGATCCAGTTGTCATACTTGGCAACGAACATGCCGCACACCGGGCACCGCTGGCCGGCCTCCACCTTGTCGGCTGGCGCGGCCAGAGCGGGCTGATCATAAAAAAGAGCAACCAGCAACGGCAGGAGCAGCAGAACTTTCCAGACGTGACAACGCATACACGCACCTCTCCGGCTATGGCTGCTTGTCGAGATAGGACGCGAGCAGGGTCTTGAGCTCCTCCTCCCCCACCCCGCCCATAACCGCGGCGACAATCCGATGCTCCGGGCTGATCACGATGGTCTGGGGCACCACCTTCACCTGATACGATGCCGCAATGGCCCCATCCCTGTCAAGGACAACGGGAAAGCGGATATCCAGCTCCTTGACAAAGGCCCGCACCGCCACCTCGGCCGACATGGTGTTGATGTAGATGACCTTGAGCCCCTGATCGCGGTACTGATTGAAATACTGGTTGAAGATGGGGGTGTCGGCCCGGCAGTAACGACAGTCCACGGACCAGAAACGCAGGATTACCGGGCTGCCTTGAAAATCGGCCATGGATACCGGCCGGCCGTCAAGGTCCTGGGTCACGAAATTCGGGGCCGGATCGCCCTTGTGCAACTTTTGCTGCCTTTCGCCGACACAGGCGACAAGCAGCAGCACGGCCAGCAAAACCACGGTGCGCAGCGGATAAAAGGCGCGATGCTGCCTCTTCATGGCGCCTCAACCTCCCTGGCTTTCGCTGAGCAGGCCCAGACGCATGGTGAAGACGCGGGAACCCGGGATGGTGGTGGCCAGGTGGTTGTTGTGGGTAACGATCAGGAAGGTCGCCTTTTGTTCACGATTAACGGTCTTGAACAGCTCAAAGATCTCTTGCTCGGTCTCCTCGTCCAGGTCGCCGGTGGGCTCATCGGCCAGGATAATGGCCGGCTGATTAATGAAGGCGCGGGCAATGGCCACCCGCCGCTGCTGCCCGCCGGAAAGCTGGCCCGGATAGCTGTGCATCTTCTCCTTGAGCCCCACCTGCACCAGCAGTTGCTCGGCCCGCTCCCTGGCGCCGGCGGCAAGGCCGCCGAAGCTCATGGGCAACAAGATATTCTCCAACACGGTCAGGGCCGGAATCAGGCTGGCGAACTGGAAGATAAAGCCGATGGTCCGGTTGCGCATGTCGGACAGGGCGTTATCCGACTGCTGCCAGTTGTCCTGACCATCGATAAGCACCTGGCCGGTATCAGGGCTGGTCAACCCGCCGATCAGACTCAGCAGAGTCGTTTTGCCCGAGCCAGAATGACCATGGATAAAGATGAACTCCCCTTGCTGGACGACGAAGGAAACCTCGTCCACCGCGGTCATGCGCCGGCCGTCGGCCACGTAAGTCTTAATGAGATTCTTGCATTCGATAAGCACGGTAATATCCTTCCACTAAATGGGCACGAAAAAGTATAGATACATAGTCTATCCTGCGTTTTGTTGCAAGACACAATAGCAAGGGAAGGCTGCAGGCTGTAGGTTGGCAGGCTAACAGCCTACAGCCTAAAAAGCTACAGCCTGCCCCCCTGCCCATTCACAGCTTGTACTCCGTGATCTTGGCCAACAGGGCCGGGTAGCTGATCTCCAGCAGTTCGGCGGCCCGGCTACGGTTGCCGCTCGTGGTGGCCAGGGCCTTGGCGATGAGCAGCCGCTCCATGACCGGCTTCGCCTTCTTGATGGAATAGCCCTCGAACATGCCCTCCAGGCATTCCCGGCTGCCTTGCGCCGTCAACTCGGCGGGCAGTTGCGCGACCTGCAGCATATTGGTATCGGCCAGCACCATGGCCCGTTCGATGACGTTTTCCAGTTCCCGGACATTGCCGGGCCAGCCGTATTCCATGAGCACGTTCATGGCCGGCCGCGCCACCCCCTTGATCGGCTTGGCCATGGACAGGGTGAAGCGGTTGATGAAGTGCTGGACGAGCAGGGGAATATCGTCCCGCCTTTCCCGCAGGGGCGGCAACACGATGGTCATGACGTGCAACCGGTAATAAAGGTCTTCACGAAACAGACCACCATTGATCGCTTCCTTCAGATCCCGGGAGGTGGCGGCCAGCACCCGCACGTCCACCTTTCTGCTCTCGGCTCCCCCGACTGGCCTGATTTCGTTCTCCTGCAAGGCCCGCAGCAACTTAACCTGCAACGGCAGGGGCAATTCACCTATCTCATCCAGCAATAACGTGGAGCCGTCGGCCTCCTCGAAAAGCCCCTTCCTGGTGCGGTCGGCGCCGGTGAAGGCCCCCTTGACATGGCCGAACAATTCGCTTTCCAGCAGATTGTCCGGGATGCCGCCGCAGTTGACCGCCACCATGGGACGGGCGGCCCGCTTGCTCGCCAGATGAATGGCCCTGGCCACCAGTTCCTTGCCCGTACCCGACTCGCCGGTGATCAGTACGGTGGTGTCAAAGACCGCCACCTTGTTGCCGAGGTCAAAGACCTTACGCATGGCCCGGCTCTTGCCAAGCATGGCGCCGAACCGGTCTTCGCCCTCGAATGATCTGATCCGGTCCCGCAGTTGCAGGTTTTCCCGGCGCAGGGCCTCCCGTTCCTCGGCCTTCTTCAGGGCCAGGAGCACCTCGTCCGGCTTGAAAGGTTTGGAGATGAAATCGTAGGCCCCCTGCTTCATGGCCTCGATGGCCAGATCGATAGTGCCGTAGGCCGACATCATGATGACCGTGGAACCGCTCAGCAGGTCACGGGCCGCGGCCAGAAATGCCATGCCGGTCATCTTCGGCATCTTCAGGTCACAGAGCACGAAGTCAAAGGGGGAAGCCACCAGTTTGTCCATGGCCTCCCGGCCGTCGGCCGCGCACTCGACCTGGTAGCCGGCCGTCCTGGTCAACACGGTGAGCATGTGACGCATGTTCTCCTCGTCGTCAATGATCAACAACCGTCTGCCGCTATTCTCCGCCATGAACGTCCTCGTCTTGATTTTCCCGGGCAACAGTCAACGGCAACAGAATGGTCATGGTGGTGCCCTGACCCGGGTGGCTCTTCACCTCGATGCGGCCGCCTATGCTCTCGACGATCATGAAGGACACAGCCAGGCCGAGTCCGGTGCCCTTACCCGGTTCCTTGGTAGTGTAAAAAGGGTCAAAAATGTTGGCCAGTGCCTCGGCCGGGATGCCCGGCCCATTGTCCCGGAAGGTAATGACCAGCATCGGGGCCTCGCCCTCGCCAGCCAACGGGTTGGCGGTGCTAACCAGCACCTCGCCTGCGCTTGCGCCCTGGCCGAGGCCGATGGCATCCGCCGCGTTGATCAGCAGGTTCAAAAAGACCTGGTGCAACTGCTGGCCGTCGGCCCGCACCCGATCATCCTTGGCCCCAAGTTCAAGACCCAACCGGATAGCGGCCATCATGGGCAAAACCGCCGCCGCCTGGGCCAGGTCGTCCAGCAAATCGTGGACCGCCACCACCTGCACGCCAGCCTTGGATGGTCGCGCCAAATCGAGCAACTGCCGGATGATCAGGTTGATACGGTTGACCTCCTTTTCCGCGCGGGTCAAAAAATCCAGGCGCTCCGCCTCCCCTGCCCCCGGTTTTTTCAACAGATCGAGATAGCCCAGCACGATGCCGATGGGATTGCCGATCTCGTGGGCAATGCCGGCCGACAGCCGGCCGACCGAGGCGAGTTTCTCGGCCCGGATGATCTCGTCCTGGGCCTGCCTCAGTTCGCCATTGGCCTTTTTCAGCGACAAGACCGTGGCGCGCAACTCCTCGCGGTTGCGACCAAAACCGCGCACCATGCGGCGCAGCGCCTTGGACAGTTGCTGGAATTCGGTGTCCCGCGGGCTTACGGGCAGAAGCAGGTCCTCCTCGGCCCGGAAGCCTTCGATGAGCTGCACGAGCCGCTGCATGGGCCGCACCATCAGCCGGTGCAGCCAGAAGAAACCCACCAGCGCCAGCACGATAAGATTGGCGAAGAAATAGCCGAAAAAGATGCGCTGCATCTTCCCAAGCCTAACAAAGATCTCTTCGAGCGGCAACTCCACACCGACGGCGGCCTCCAGTTTCCCGCCCCGGTAAAGTGGCGCGGCGACCAGGAGATGCCGCGGCCGCTTCCAGAACACGCCCAGGGTGGCCCCCCGCAGGCTTAACCGCTCCACCCCCGAGGCCATGGTTTTTTTAACCTCGTCGGCCAGGAGGGCATGCTCCGAGCAGGCGCTGTCCTGATCGGCCAGGACAGCGCCTGCTCGCCCCAGGACCAGGGGGCAGGGGTAGCCAGTCGCTTCCCGCAGGCTGGCCAGCCTGGCCATGTTGGCATCGTCGCCTGACCCGGCCGCGGCAAAGTCCTGGGCCAAGGCCTGCAGAAAGAGCCGGCCCCTGGCGACCTCGGCCCGGATAAATTCCTGCTGCGCCGTGCTGATCATCACCAGGTCGATAAGCAACATGGCCAGGGTCGGCAGCAGAAGAAGCTTAAAAATTATGTTGGGCTTAAGGCCGCGCCATACCACGACGATCCCCCGTACTCCATTGCGCCCCGGGCCTTGGCCCGCGGCAAGCCATACGCAATGCGCCCCTATTCCAGGCAGTATACACCGGCCAAGGCCGAGAATCAAAAAAGTTGCCATGTGGCAATCAGGGCGGCAAGGCGAGCGGCCCTGGCTGCGTCGCGGCGCGCGCCATGGCGTTATTGCATTGTGACTCAAGTCACAGAAGCCATGTACCAAAGTCAATGAAACCTGCATCCTTTCCCGGAATAATGCCGCACAGTTTGGGGAGATTTTCAGCGAATTCAATTTAAGACGAGAGGAGGAGAAACCATGAAAAAAACCATGCGAAGGATAACCACCACGGCCTTGGGTGCCGCCTGCCTGGTGGCAACAGCAGGCAGTGCATGGGCCGGTCCGGTCATCAATTTCGGTGACGATGGTTACCTGCAGATTGATGTAAAATTCCAGGGCCTTCTGGATTATACAGACTTTGGCTCGGGAAAAAATGGCGATGAAAATCGCTACGATCTTGATCTCCGCAGGGCCCGCTTGGTGTTCACCGCTATGTTCAATGACACTTGGGGCGCCAAATTCCAAACCTGCGGCGGCACCAGCGCCACCCGCAATTTCGGCGGTGGCGGCTATGAACTTGCGAAATCGAATAGTAAAACCAATTCCCAGATCCGGTTGGTCGATGGATATTTGGTTGGTTTGTTGCATGACGCGTTCAATATCAAGATCGGCATGACCAAAATTCCCCTGACCAGGGCGAATCTGGACGAATGTTTTTCACCGCTGGCCACGGAAAGATCATCGTTTATTTATTCACCCTATGGCACGGACGCCACCAAAAACAGCCGGGATATGGGTTTTGTGGCCTCCGGCAATTTTTTGAACGATCACGTGAAATACTGGGCGGCGGTCATGGAGGGCCGGGAAGGCTCCACCAAATTTGAAAATCCTTTTAACGACAAGGAATTCATTTCAACCCCGGAACCAAACAGTAATCTGGAATACGTGGCACGAGTGCACTATTCATTTCTGGACCCGGAAGGCGGGCCATCGGCTATGGGCTACAAAGGCTCCTATCTAGGTAGAAAAGGTAAAATTTTCACCATTGGCGGTGCGGTTGCCTATGAGACTGATGCAGCTTACAAAAATACGGCGCCTGCCGGCGCCATGGGCACGCCAGGCTTTTTGACCAGCACGGCTGACGGTGATGAGAGCGTGGACTACACGGCCTATACCGCTGATGTTTTCCTTGAATACCCCTTTGCCAACGGCGGGGTTGTCACCGCTACCGCGCTCTATCTGAATGCGGATTTTGATGACGCCTACAAGACAGCACGCGGCATTGCCGATTTGAATACCATCGTTGGCGGCCTGGTGGGCCAGAAGGATGGCTATTATGTCAAGGCGGGCTATATACTGCCCCTGACCGTATTCTCAAAAGGTAAACTTCAACCCTTTATGCGCTATGAGAATTGGAACATGGCGCATCTGTTCGGGATCAACGATCAGGAGGTGAAACAGTATGGTGTCGGCATCAATTACTATGTGATGGGGAATGAGAACGTAAGGTTTTCCTTCGAGTACAGCAAAACCGATTTTGACATTCCGACGTTACTGGGTGACTATTTAAGCCAAACGACCCAAACCAAATACGACAGCTACGACACCTATACCTGCATGTTCATGGTAGCCTTCTAAAGGGAGTCCCTCTTTCCTCCACCTCCCTTGAGGCCCGCTTTCCGGTCCAGTCGGTCTCCCCCGGCTGGACCGGAAAGTCGGGGATTTTGACGACTATTTCCAGCGAGGATAAAACAACGCCCCCTACTCCGGCGAACCGGTGCAGGGCAATGCCCAACACTGAACCACGATCAGGAGTCCTGAACGTAGTCGGCCAGTTTCTTCAAGTCGCGAATAATAACGCCCCGCACCTTGCCCTCTGGTTTAGTGTCGATAACCCCGGCGGCCCGCATACGCCCCAGAGTCCGGCAAACGACTTCCCGGCAGGTACCCAGGCGGCCGGCAAGTTCCGACTGGTTTAGTTCACAGAAAAATTGGCCGGCCGCGCTCTCTTTTTTGTGTTGCAGGAGGATTTTCGCCATCCGCGAGGTGACATTGAGAAAGGCGATGTCGTCCAGGATGGTGCTGTAGGAGGCGAGCTTGACCGAAAGGCATTGGACCAGGCTGTGCGACAACTCGCTGTGCGCGAGCAGAAAACGGCCCAGGTCCGACCGCTTCAGGCAATACAGACTGGAGTCCACTACCGCCATGGCATTGGCAAAGGATTTCTGGGCATAGAGGTTGGCCAGACAAAAGACATCGCCGGGTTGGATGAACCACATGGTGAGCTTCCGGCCATCCATGTCGCTCTTGTAGATCTCGATCCGGCCGAATTCCAGGAAGAAAAGGTGCTCCACCCGGTCATCCTGATAAAAGACATGACTATCCTTCGAGAACAATCGTTTGGTCAAGAGCCGCGCCAGCTCCGTCAGGGCCTCGTCGCTCAGGCCGAAAAGCACTGGCACCGCCTTTAAAAAACCGTGTTCCGGTCCGAACTTCCGGGCGGACACCAGATCCTTCTGCATATTATTGTCCATGTTTTTCTCCTGAACTGATTGCAGGGCCGGGTTGGCGGCTTGGCCTTCTCCTTGAGCAGACTGTCAAGGGTGTTGACGAGATCGGGTCTTACCCAGGTCACCCACTTGCTTATCTTCATCGTCATGCGAGCCGCCAGGCCAGCAGCCGTTGCCACCTCCCACCTTACCGAGCCGACAGGCGATGTTGAAGGCGTGGCACAGATGATCGGCAACAATGGCGCTCAGCGCCTTCCATACACATTTCCAATCCATGACCGTTCCTCCCCATCTGATCAGCAACACCCTGCAACCTGGCACACCGCTTGGCGTATCAATTCCCGAGGAATCACCTCATGCTCTTGTCCCAAATGAACCAGGGTGCGACACTGTTGGGGCTGGCCAATGAGGTCGCCGCACGAGGTGCAACAATTAGTCGAGGTCAGGGTGTGCGGCAGGATCGATTCAAGGGGAACGCCATTGATCAGGATGGTGTTGGAAAGGGCGATTTGATCGGCATCAAGCAGCGTTTCCCGGAAGAGTATCTCCACCCCCATGGGCGCGCATTCAGTTCGCACCCGTTCCACCGCCCGGCGAAGCTCAAGGCCGGTAGCACGGCACCGCTCGCAGGTCGAACCCGCCACATCCAAATGCCGCCATTCAACGACGATGGTTGCCATTGCATCCCCCTTATTTGGCGATCTCCTTGAAATCACTGATTTTCTCGACAGAGACCGTCACACCCGTTGCGGCGGATGCCGCCGCAACGATTTGCTCAACCTCCTTGCATTTCGCGCATCCTGGACCCAGTATCTTGATTTCCATTTCTCTCTCCTGTTGTTTTGGCTTTACCGCCATGTGGGGTTGTTGCCACTGTCGAACAGAAAATTATATTTTCTGACACCTTTCTTGTATCAAAGAAGCGGGAGCAATATCCAGAATCGGCGTATCGCCAATCACAGCGCCGCCCGCGCCCTCAAGGCCGTACCCTGCACCTGGAGACCAGTTTGCGCTTAGATGACGATGTCAGCCAAGGCATTGGGCAGACAGATAATCTTTCAAACTCTATTTTTATGGTTTTTTTGAAGTTACCACCTCCGGGGGCCGGGACATGGCCTCCATGAGCCCCTTGGCCTTGTCGCCGCGCAGGAATTCAGCCAGCCCGAGCAGGCCTTCCTTGAGATACCGCGAGTTGAATCCCTTGACGGTCAGGAACATCCTGGCCATGGCCGCTCTGTCCTTGTGCGGGCAAGCGGTGACGATGACCTTGGTTTTATCAAATTCATGCAGGCGGGTCGGCAGTTCATTAAGGGGGATATTCTTGCCAAATCCCATGTGCCAGGCAGCGTATTCCTCGGGAAAGCGAATGTCGATGAACTGGACTTTGCCATCGGCCAGGAGAGTCACCAGTTCCAGGGTTTCGATTTTCATCTCTTCCCTTTCCTGGTAATTAAACCCGGCAAGATACTCGTCCAGTGCATCTCCCAAAACATGCACCGATGGACCCAGGACAAACATCATCGCGGCCATGTAAACGGGATACAGTCTGGTAAGGTTCATAAAAGTTCCTCCGGAAAGCGCCCGCAACGCTTTTAACACCGCCCTTTTCCCCCTGTTCGCGTACAGTACTATTTCTCCAGAGGGTAAATTCCCGACGTCCCGGTGGCGATGGCCTTGAGGGTCGCCGATGTTGATGGAACCACACTCCAGGCCATCATGCCCCATTTCATGCCATATGCGTTGTAGCCCAGCATTTTGAGGATGGAGAGAACTTTTGTCGATTCATGTCCAGAATTACAGTAAAGGATGATATCCTTGTCGTGTGGCAGCTTGGCCAGGTTTTGCTCATTGGCAATGTCACGGTAAGGAATATTAATCGCCGTGGGGATATGCCCTGTCTGAAAATCCTTGCCGGATCGGACATCCACCAAAACAAAATCCTTGGCACCCGACTGGAGGCGCTCGTTAACCGCCTCGGGAGCGAGCAAAAAAGTGTTCTCCGGGGTAATCCCGAGAAATTCAGCAGCGACCTTCCGCACGGTTTTTGCTTCTTCAGGAGTGAGCGCATACGACATGGAGGAACAGCTCAGAGCAAGAACCAGAATTCCCAACGCTACTTTTGATTTTGTTGACATCATGAAGCTCCCTTTAAAAGTGTTTGTAAAATGGTAACTATCCAGCTTGTGTCGGCAGTCAAGCGTTCCCGGCCTGCAAATACTTTTCGCTCATGCGGGGGCGGGCGTCCTGCCCGCCTCCGAGGCGTCCGCGATCTCCCGCACATCCTGCGCCCGGTCGCGGACGAACCCGCGAAAAGCATTTTCAGGCCGGGAACTCCCCTGGGTTGCGGTTCCACTGGATAGTTACGTAAAATGTTCCTTTGTTTTTCAAAAAAACATCAAACAAACAGCCT
>MNYK01000050.1 GCA_001873115.1 Desulfobacterales bacterium CG2_30_60_27
CCGATCCCACAGGGCACGCTACCCATGACCAAAGAGTTGGCGCAGCAAATTTTAGGCGTAGAGACAGACTACAGTGATTTCAACCCGTTATCTGACAATAAAGGAGAGATAACTAAATGTGCTTTGCGTTCACCAGGATAAGCCCCTCCCGCACCCCGCATTCCAGCAAAAACTCGCTGACCTGCCGGGTAATATTGACAAAGGCCCGCCGGGTGGGGACGTGGAACCAGAGTTCCTTACGAAAGCTCTTCACTTCAGACCTCGCACGAGCAATGGATTTTCGTAACTACTTACAAGGTTGGTTGGACTGTAGTCTGTCGGGACTGCGCAAAGAACAAAGCAAGGCCCCCAACACGGGTAATTCCGCATGGTTATTCCCCACTCCCCACTTCCCACCCGAACAGTTACGAATTTTCAAAAATACTTTTCATCCTGCAGATTGGTAACCAGTTGCCGCACCGCGGTAACGCTCAGCGGTTCATCGAAACGAACGTGCACCGAGTAGTCCTTGAAGAGATGATAAACCACGCTGGTAATCCGGCCCGCCATGGCAAACTTTTCCGGCAGCACCGGCACGTTCATCCCGAGAGTGAAGGTAATACGGCGGCCCAGCAACAACCGGGCGGTTTCCCGTTTCGCGGTCTTGATGAAGAAGGAAACCCCGCCCTCCGAGATATCGGCCAGCTTGCCCTTGAACTCGCGGCCGAGGGATGCGCCAGAGGCATTGAGCAGGTCGATCACTGCAATGCCTTCAACCGGATAGCGGGTCTGGGTCCGTCGGTCCAGGCCCTTGCGTTTCAACAGGTCGGGAATGTTGTTGAAGTCCATGCAAAAATCGTGCAGCTTCCGTTCCAGACCGGGAAACTGCTCCTGCCAGCCGTCCATGGTTTCCCGCTCCAGACAAAGGAGCTTGACCCGCGACAAGGTTACCAGGGAGGTGGTGCAGGTCGAGATGGTAAAAAAGGTGTCCACGCCGACGATCTCGCTTTTATTGATGGTCTGCAAAAAGTATTCGCGATTTTCCTTGGCATGGATGAGCTTAAGCTGGCCAGTGACAACAAAATAGAGCCTGGCATGGCGCTTACCCTGCTCAAACACCACCTGGTCGGCCTCGAAAACCTTCTCCTGCAAAGCATAATACAGGGCATTGGTTTCCTCGCCGGTAAGGGCATGAAAGAGCTTGGGCCAGAGGTCGAGGTAACTCTGGTCAAGGCCGCCGGCCTTCTCAGCCTCAATGACCTCGCCGGCATTAACAATTTCCGTCAAGGCCATGGGATCCAGTTGGTAGAGCTTCTGGCGCCAGCGCTCGGCCCGGGCGAAATCCTTGGCCCTGGCGCTGGCCAGGGCCAACTCATAGGCCGCCTTGATCGCCTTTGCCTTCTCTCCGGACGCGACGAGCAGGTTGGCCTCTTCCTCAAGTCTGGCGAAATCAACCATGCCTTTTTCTCCATATTGCCCAAGATGGTTCGTTACCCTCGGCCGCTCGGCGGCCGCGGCCCTAGTCCAGTAAGGTTTTTACCACCGAACAGGTGAAAATTCAACGCACTATCCACAGGCCATGACAATGCACCGGCCCAACTCAGCAGGTTGAGAACCCGCAGGCGATGCAGAAACTGCAACCGCCGCTACGCTTGGCGGTCCGCATACCGCAGATGGGGCAGGCGGAAAAGGAGGAGGCCGCCGCTCCCGCCGGACCCGGGTGCGAGCCATCCTGACCAGCCTCTGGTCCGACTCCGGCCACCAGCACCCCTGGCATGCTGGAGTCACGAAAGATCGTTATCCCTTTCAGGGAACTGTCCCGGGCAATGAACAGGAGTTCCTTGATATCCGCCACCGTCGCCTCGGCCGGCAGATTGATGGTCTTGGAAACCGCGGTGTGATTGAAGGCCTGGCAGGCCTCAATGACCCGGATCTGCTGCACAGGCGAGATATGATGGGCGGTCTGCCCCTCGACCCACGCCACGCTCGATGGCTCGGCGTGGTAGAGTTCCAGCGGCACCAGGGTGAACTCCTCCCAGGTGGAGTCGGCGTTCCAGACCCGACGTTTCTGTACCAGGGAATAATACGGCTCAATGCCGGTACAGGCCACCTTCATGAGCTGGGAAGTGGAACCGGTGGGCGGCTGGGAGGTGGTGACCGAATTATAAAGCCCGCCAAGCCGGCGAACGCGATCAAAGAGCCGCAAGGCCCGGTCAAGCCAAATTTGCGGGGCGTCCAGGTGCGCCTCGATAAAGGTCATGGCCGCGCTGCTGATCCGCTCCACATAGTCCAGCCGCCATTCCCGCACCTCAAGGTCTCTCCCCAACTCCCGGCAACGGCTGGCGTAATCCAGGCTGCCCTGCATGCTGCCCAGCATGAGGACAAGCTGGGTCGCCTTGGCGAACCTGGGTGCCCCTTCCGGGTCGTTGTAGGACACCCCGTGGTGATTCATGGCATGATGCAGGCCGGTGGCCCCAACACCAATGGGCCTGAAAAGCAGGGTCGCCTCCCGGATCCGCGCCAGAGGCGGGAAGCCGCCGAGGTCCAGAATCTCGTTGCCGGCCAGGGCCGCCAGCCTGGCGTTGGCGAAGACCGCCTCGAGGTAGTCCCCCATGCTGGCGCCAAAACAGCGGGGCAGACATACGGTCAGCAGGTTGCAGGCCGTTTCCCGGGTGGAAAGATACTCTCCGCACGGGTTGGAAAAAATGGGGTTATACCTCCTGGGCACCGGCGTGTTGTCCAGACTCTTCTGGGTAAACAGCAGGCCGGGATCGCCGGATTTCCAGATATTGGTGGCGATGAAATCGAGCAGGTTCTCGTCCTGCCAGAAGCGCTCGCTAGTCACGTTGACGGAGACGTTGCAGCCGGAATAGCGGCCCGTCTCCTCGGCCTTGAAGCTCACGAATTCGCGAATGTCCGGGATGTCCCAATCCGCCTGGATCATCAGGGCGCCGCGGCGCTTGCCGCCCTGGCTGATGCGGGCCGAAAGCTGGGAAAACCCCTTGGCAAAGGAAACCGGGCCCGAGGCGAGGCCCTGGCCGTTGTCCACCAAGGCGCCGCGCGGCCGCAGCTTGGAGACATCGATGCCGCCGCCGCCGCAGTGCAGAAAGATAACACCCAGATCGTGCTCCATCTGGAAGATGGCCTCGTTGGAATCCTCCACATAGCCCAGCGGATAGCAGGAATAAAAGCCCTGCCGCCGCGTATAGGGGTTGCCGCCGTTCATGAGAAAGGGCGTGGCCGTAATGATGCGGCCGGCCAGAATGGCGTCCCGCACCTCGGGAATGGTGAACTGGCGGCTTATCCGGTCGAGAACCTGGGCCAGGTTCTGCTCGAGCGGCACGCCGCTTACCGGATCACGCACCGCGTAACGCTCCCGAATGAGGTAGGCCTCAAACCGACGCCATTCCTTAAGGGCCTGTTCGTAGGAAAGCGGTAACCCGTTCATTATCGCCCCGCCCATCCGCTCTGTTGCATCGCCGCCTCCTTGGCGGAACGGCCCACCCGCCCCTGCC
This sequence comes from Desulfobacterales bacterium CG2_30_60_27, assembly GCA_001873115.1. Classification (GTDB taxonomy): domain Bacteria; phylum Desulfobacterota; class Desulfobulbia; order Desulfobulbales; family CG2-30-60-27; genus CG2-30-60-27. Next base: position 3,495 of record MNYK01000050.1, read on the forward strand.
GCATACCTGACATATAGCAGCACACTAGGCCGCGCACCGATCCCTTGTCAAGTAAGAATTGGCCGGCAACTGCCTTTTACCTTGACAAAGGTTGCCTGTAAATTGTGTGATAAATAATACAGATAGCCTGTGCAGCAACCACAATAAATTACCACGGAGGTCTTATTGATGACTGAGAAACTACAGGTGTACAAATGCGAGATCTGCGGCAACATCGTCGAAATGCTCCACGCCGGTGACGGGACCCTGGTCTGCTGCGGCCAGGACATGAAGCTCATGCAGGAAAACGCTGTTGACGCGGCCAAGGAAAAACATGTGCCAGTGATTGAAAAGGTCGCAGGCGGCATCAAGGTCAAGGTGGGGAGCGTGGCCCACCCCATGGAGGAGAAACATTACATCGAGTGGATCGAGGTGATCGCCGACGGCAAGGCGTACCGCCAGTTTCTGGAACCCGGCCAGGCGCCGGAGGCGACCTTCGCCATCGAGGCGAACAAGATCACGGCCCGGGAATACTGCAACCTGCATGGCCTGTGGAAGGCTTAAAGCGGTCAGCAATCAGCTTTCAGCGGGCAGCTAGAAAAGAAGATTCTATAGCTGACGCTGAACGCTGACCGCTATGGGGGCCAACGGGAGGGGGCCAACGGGACGTTGGTTACTTATTGATTTAGTGGAGCCCTGAGGGGGCCAACGGGACGTTGGTTACTTATTGATTTAGTGGAGCCCTGTAACGGAACCAAGAGGACGGAGTAAGGTTAGTAACTTAACGAGGTATTTTCGGGGGCCAATTGCAAAGGAATTTCGGGCATGCCAGAACTTGTTCAAGGCTCAAGGCTAAGCCGTATAAAGTTTAAAACCCGATCTTGCGTTTTGGCTTGTCCTCCTCGTGTAGTAGCTGGGCCAGGGCCTGAAAAACGATTTGAAAGTTATCGTCATGCCCGCCCAAGCGTTTTTCCAGTTCCGCTAGTTTTGCGGCAAATTTCTTGCTGCCGGCCAGCATCTCCCTCATCCGCACAAAGGCCCGCATGATGGCGATGTTGACCTCGATGGCCCGCTTACTGGTCAGCACACTGGAAAGCATGGCTACCCCTTGCTCGGTGAAAGCCATGGGCGGATACCTTGTGCCACCCCAACTTGAGATGCCAAATTGGCATCTCAAGTTTTCCAGCTCTTCTTGGTTTAACACGAACATGAAATCAGGAGGAAAACGGTCGAGGTTTCTGCGCACTGCTCTCTTTAATTGAGCAGTCTCAACGCCATACAATGCCGCCAGATCCCAATCCAGAAGCACCTTGTTCTTGCGAATATGATAGATTTTTTCGGTAATCGATTCGACTGGTAGCAGAACGCCCACGGCAACCTCCTTTGTCATTTCGCAGGCAATACTACTGCATCATTATGGTAATGGCAAGTTCCGGTTGCATGAAACATTCATGAAGAACACCGGCCTCGGCAGGCTAACCCTGGCCCGCAAGGTCGGATATGGAAAAACGGCAAGCTAGTACATGGTTTCATTAAAACATTTACACTTATGTCATTTCGAGTGAAACAAGAAATCTTGCCATGTCAATGAGCTAAAAAGCTATTGTCACAATATTCAGTTGGATTTGCTATATTCAAGCCCCAAGCGACCGAATTATCTGACCGGGTAAGGTTGGCAGATTCATGAGTGCCCGGAATCCCGGCAGGATACGATCACTATTAACCTCCAGCCCGTCAAATTTGTCAACCGGGCGGGATACCGCGACCTCTGCGAATAGTTCTTTGAGATTGGCTTTGCCGTCGAGCAGGGCCTTCATGTAGGCGGGATTGTCCAGGTTTTTGATCAGCGGCGTATCGGCCAGCATTGCCTGCAGGGCTCGCTGCATAGAGTTATTGCCGGTCTTGCGACGATGGCCGCGTTTTAAGCTGCGGAAGAACTGCTCCATGATATTATTGGTCCGCTGTGGATATATGGTGACCGGACCGTCCGGGGCCGCCACGGTTATGGGATCGGCGAAAAGTTTGTCGTCGTATTTGTCGATCTGGGCGGCCATTTTCCGGCTCGGCGGGTCAGTCGCCAGTTCGGGATCATCCGCCAGTTGACGGCGAAACTCGTTGACGCCCTGGCGGATAGAGGTCATGGCCCCGGCCGTGCCTTCATCGTTCAAACCGTTGCCGCCGTCCACCGGGGCAAGCCGCATGGCCGCGCGCAGGCGGTCGAAGAGTTGGCAGCGCCGCTGCAACTCTGTTACCGCTTGGCGGATTTCCGGGTCTTCGGCGACGAAGCAGGCCTGGGCCAACACCTTGAAGATCGGCTGATTGGTGTCCGGCTCATCGTCAACCAGCAGCAGGTCCAGCAGTTGCGGCATGAGCCGCTCCAGCTCCATTAACCGTTGGGTAAAGTCCAACAGCGGGCGATCAAAGGGGAACCCGTAGCCGTCCCCGCTATGTTTACCGTGTAAGGCCCAGAGGGTCAACGAATAGGTTGCGGCCGCGGGCATCAGTTCGAGATCTTCCGGCTGGTCGGCGGCTTTGATGGCCCCGGCCAGGGCCGCGCACCGGTCGCTATGCCGGGCGAGTTGCAGGCGCATTTCCCGTGCCAGCATATGCAGCCGGGAACTGGCGGCATGGCTGCGCAGCCCCTTGCGTAAACGGGCATAGGCGGGTTCGAGATAATCCTTGCCGATATCGCGGAGAAAATGGAAGTGGCAAACGAAATCGCGTACTCCGGGGAGAACCTCGGCAACCGCCTTGCCGATCCCGCTCCCCATATCGCGGACGCAGGCCAACGGGCGACCATAGTCCCCTGCCAGTTGACGCAGAAAGGGCACGATATGGTCGGCATGTTCACTGGGCAACTTTATGTTGGCCAGGACGAACTTGCTCAAGCTGTCCATGCCGGTCATCAGCGCCGTGGAGCCGTTGTCATGGGTGGCGTCAAGATGGAGAATATAGCCTCCGGCCATGGTCATGGTCCGCCGGATGCGCGGGGCGGCCCGGCGGTGAGCAATGGCCAGGTCGGTAATGAATTTGCGGCCCAAATAGTCGATCTCGGAGGCGCTGAGACGAATATTGCGGGCGGCCAACTCGGCGCGAACTTCCTGTCCGGTGCGATGCCGCTGAAACAATGCCCGGCCGACATAAACCAGGATCTCATAGCCGACATTGCAACGGGGCTCAACCAGCCGGGTCAGGGCCTCGGAACCGAAAGTGCGGCGGCAATCGGGGCATCGCGCCACCGTCTCATGGGCGATGAAGGGACCGACCATGAGCAGGATGTTTTTACGCCGGCTCTTTTGCACGCTCAGACGACCACCGCAGGAGCAGGTTGCTGTTTGCGGCGCAAAGCGGATAACCGGCGGGCGGGGAAAGAGGGCCGTGGGCGATACTTCCCGCAGCGTTTGCTCCTGCCAGTAAGTCAAGGCCCGCAAGGCTTCGGCTTGGCAGCCCAGGTCGTTTTTTTTAAACCATGGCGGGCGAAAAGGTCTGTAATCTGGGCCGTCTTGATGCTGAGCCGCCGAGAGCCGCCCACCACTGCCGCCAACTCTTCGAAGCTGAGTTCTGGTTGCCGGATGAACTCGGCCAGAATGAGGACCGCAATCTCTGCCGGCAGCGCCGCCGCCGGCTGGTTCCCGGCCAGTACTTGCAGTTGTGCGGCTTGAACGGGTTGATCGACCGCAAGGTAGAGATGACTGCGCCCCATCGGTTGCCGAGCCAATTTGCCGTGGCGGCACAACTGAACCAGGACCGAATGACACCGGCAGCGGAGTTTCACCCCAAGTTGTTGCGCCGTTAACCCCGTCGGACTGCGGCCAACCAGCTGAACAAGAGTGCCGGTTAAGCTGCCGGCCCGCGAAAAGCCGATGAGTTCGTGAAACCAGAGACCGTCCCGGTCGAAGCGGGGAATCGACTTCAGGGTGTACCATTTGCCATTGTGGGTGAAACTGCTGTAGTAGCCGGTCGCTTTCAGATACCGCCGAGTCGATGGCACCGAACAGCCCAATTCGCCGGCCAGCGGCTCGATCATCCAACAGGGGTGACTGCTGAACAGGGAAACTAACTGTTGTTGGCGGGTGGCTTCGGTTGCCATGGTAGCCTCCTGATAATGTAATGCATATTGCCTCTATAGATAGAGATACATGCAATACATTATCACAATTGGAGCGCTGTGGCAACCCCGGCCAAGATATGATGCTTATGGCTCTTGCACCAGTTAACCATGTGTGTTTGTTATAATTTCTCATAGCGGACATCATGAAAGCATTATCTTCATTTTAATGAAATTTGCTGATCATAATGGTAAAGTATGGCAATCCATTGTCCACTAACTGCCTGATTCTGCGACATCCAACTGAATATTGTGACAATAGAAAAATCGGGCCCGCGGCAAGCACGGGCCCGATATCATTTTCTGGTGGGCGGGATGGGATTCGGACCCACGACCCTTGGCTTCGGAGGCCAATACTCTATCCAGCTGAGCTACCCGCCCATAAAGAAGGAAGGGGAATATACCCCAGAAAAAAACTTCCGTAAAGCACCTTATCCCGAAATCTTCCCGCACCGCGTCATGGCCGCACCCGCACCCCCAAGGTCCTGACGGTGGCCGTCGTGACTCTGGCCCAGTGGGCCACACGCAGGCCGGGTACCAAGGCTACCCGGCCTGCCGACACCAGCAGCGGGCAATACCGTTGATCCTTGGCGACTTTCTGGTCCGTGAAAAAGTCACCGAGTTTCTTGGCGCCGGGCGCGCCCAGGGGATGGAAGCGATCTCCTGGCCGCGGCGGCCGCAGGGTTAAAGGAAAAACCACCTGGGCGAGATCAAGAAAGTCGCCACCCTCACCCCGCAACTCCGCAAGCGCAGGCGGGCTATCCAGCAGCTCAATAACGACCTCTAAACCGCGACCCGGCAACGGGTAGACACCAGGGCCGGCCACCGTCACCTCATAATCCGGCGCCTGCTCACCGGCCAAGGCGCCCCGATGCGCCCCCCGGCCCCGTGGATAGGAAAAATGCAGATCTGCCCCCTGCCGCCACACCCGAAGCCCGGCGGCCAGATGCAGCCCGGCGTCACCGACGGTCCGCCGCGCCAGCCGCCGTACCTGCTCAATCTGGCGAAAGGCTGGTCTTGCCCCAACCGCCAACAGGGCCTGCTCCACCACCCGGCGCTGAATGGCCGCTGGTGCCGCCAGCAGCGCCGGGATGGCCAGAAGCAGAGTTTCATCGTCCTGTTGCGTCGCCCCCTGGTAACAGGCCCGGGCCACGGCATCGAGATAGCCTTCCTCCTCGGCCAGCACCGCGGCGGTCTGCCGGAGTGTAGTCCGAACACCGGCATCAAAGTGCTTCTCCAAAAAGGGCAGGAGATCGAGCCGCACCCGATTGCGCGGAAAACGACGGTCGCGGTTGGAGCTGTCTTCCAAAAAGGGAATGCCACGGTCGGCGAGGTAACGCAACAGCGTATCCTTGGTAATACCGAGCAAGGGCCGGACGATCTTGGCCTCGCTTAGATACGCCATGCCGGCCAGCCCCTTGCGGCCAGTGCCGCGGATCAGCCGCAGCAGCACCTCCTCGGCCTGATCATCGGCGGTGTGGGCCACGGCGATTTTCCAGGCCGCATGCCGCTCCGCCTCCTGGCGCAGGAGTTCATAGCGTAACTGTCTACCGGCATGCTCCAGAGAAAGCCCTTCCTCCCGGGCCAGTCGCCGCACCTCGGCCCGAATCACTAAGCACCGCACCCCGAGCCGGGCCGCGGCCTCCTGAACCAGGGCCGCCTCTGCCCCGGTTTCCAGCGGTCGGAGGCCGTGATCCACATACAACGCCACCACGGCAAAGTCGCCCAGCCCCGCCAGACTGGCCAGGATGTGCAGCAGGGCCATGGAGTCTGATCCGCCGGAAACCCCAACCACCACGGTCTCCCCCGGCCTGATCAGCTCCTCTTGCCGGATGATGGTCTGAATATTTTTTTCCAATGCATGCACGATGATTACTATCCAGCTTACGCACCTAAAACGTGCGGATGTCAGGGCCTGTAACGGTTCAGTAGTCTGCAAAGCGAAACTGCGAAGCAGATGTGGTGCTGCTGGACAGTTATCAAAAAAAGTTCAGAAAGCCCTGGCCCATCACATCGGCGCCAGATAACGGCGCATGCGGATGTTCATGAGGATGCCGATACCGACCAGGGTGGCGAAAAGCGACGAGCCGCCGTAGGAAAAAAGCGGTAGCGGCATACCCACCACGGGCAGCAAGCCCAGGACCATGGCCAGGTTGATGAAGGCCTGCCAGAAGATGAGACTGATGATCCCGAAGGCCAGGATGGCCCCGAACTTGTCCCGCGACGAGATCACCACGTTCATCCCCCAGAGGATGAGGAAGAAATAGGTGGCCACGAAGAAAATCGAGCCTACAAAACCCCACTCCTCGGCCCACACCGAAAAGGCGAAATCGGTGTGCCGCTCGGGCAAAAAATCGAGATGCCCCTGGGTGCCCTTGAGATAGCCCTTGCCGAGCTTCATGCCCGAGCCCACCGCGATCTTGGACTGGATGATGTGATAGCCCGCGTTTCTGGGGTCGCCCTCCGGGTTCAAAAAGGTCTCGATGCGCTGTTTTTGATAGGGCTTGAGAAAATACATCCAGCCCACCGGCACGGTGGTGATGCAAAAGGTCAAAAGAACCCCCAGGGTCAGCCACTTCAATTTGACGAACAGGGTCATGGACACAAAAACGAAGCCGAGCATGAGCGCCGTGCCCAGGTCAGGCTGCTTCATGATCAGAAGAAAAGGCGCCAGGGTAAGCAGAACCGGCACGGCCAGTTCCCGCAGGGTGAAACCCTTGCCCGTGTCCTTCCGGTAATAGTAACTGGCCAGGGTGATCACCAGAATCACCTTGGCCGGTTCCGAGGGCTGCAGGTTGAAAAAGCCCAGGGGAATCCAGCGCTGGCTGCCGCCGACGGTCCTGCCGAGCAAGAGGGCCGCGCCCAACAGCAGCAGCCCCGCGCCATACAGTGGATAATTCCAGGTAATGAGCCGCCGGTAGTCAATGCTGATAATGGCCAGAATCAGGAGCAGGCCGCCAACGAAAAAATAGACCTGCTTGAGGTACAGCGGCGTACCATAGGACGCCGCCATAAAGGTAGCGCTGTAGAGATTCAGGAGCCCCATGGCGCCGATCACCAGGACCGTGCCCAGCAGCACCCAGTCAAAATTCAGCAGCAGCCTGCGATCAAAACGCCACATATCCACCTCGCAAATTCAGCCAATTCAGGCTATAGACCGAAGGCTGTTAGCTCCCCTGGCGTCCCCTCGCTGGGGCCAAGCACAATTCTTTCATACAGTCTAAACGCCTGCGCCCTATCCACCTGAGAAGTTAATCCGCCTCAGTCCGCATCACCGGCCGGTTCGGAGGCCGACGGGGCCAACGGCTGCCCGCCTTCGCTCGGGCCGATTTTCCCGGCAAAATACTGCTTGAGCACCTCCCGGGCCACCGGGGCGGCCGCCGAGCCGCCATGGCCACCGTGTTCCACCAGCACGGTGACGGCGATCTCCGGCTTGTCGGCCGGCGCAAAGCAGGTGAACCAGGCGTGGTCCCGATATTTATAGGGGATGTTGGCGGCGGCCACCCCCTTATAATGCTCCAACCGCACCACCTGGGCGGTGCCGGTCTTACCGCCGACCAGCACCCCTTCCAGCCTGGCCTGGCTGCCGGTGCCGTGTTTTTCGTTAACCGCGCTCACCAGACCGGCGCGGACCAGGGCCAGCGCCTCACGGCTACCCTTTACCTCGCCATCCACCAGCGGCGTGAAGCGGCTGACGAACTTGCCGTCCGCGTCCGCCACCGCCTCAACATACTGGGGCCGGTACAAGGTACCGCCATTGGCCAGGGTCGCGGTCATCCGACAGATCTGCAGCGGCGTGGTCGCGTCAAAACCCTGGCCGATGGCCACGGACAGGGTTTCCCCGTCCTGCCAGCTCTCCTTGCGGGCCTGTTTCTTCCAGACCTTGGTCGGCACCACGCCAGCCTTCTCGTTTTCCAGATCAATCCCCGAGACCGCGCCGAGGCCTAAACTTTTGGCGTACTGAGCAAGCCGGTCCACCCCCAAACGCTGACCAACCGTATAGAAGTAGACGTCACATGATTCAGTCAAGGCCCGGTGCAGATTGACCGCCCCGTGGCCCCCGTGTTTCCAGCAACCATAGTGCCGATTGCCGAAGAACAGGCTGCCCGTGCAATTGATAACCGTATCCGGGGTAATCACCCCTTCGGACAGACCGGCCAGGGCCGTAACAATCTTGTAAGTGGAGCCCGGGGCGTAGACCCCCTGCAGCGGCTTGTTGACCAAGGGCTTCATCGGGTTGTCCAACAAAGCCTGCCAGTCCTTCTGGGAGATGCCGCCGGCCCACTGGGTGAGCTTAATCGCCGGCGCGCTGGCCAGGACCAGCACCCGGCCAGTGTTCACCTCCAGGGCCACCACGGCACCGGCCTTGCCGGCCATGGCCCGCTCGGCGGCCTGCTGCAGATCGGCATCCAGGGTGAGGGAGAAATCCGCGCCAGGCAGGGGCTCTTGCACCTGCAACTGTTGCTGTTCAAAGCCGCGGACATCCACCTCCACGTAATTTCTGCCCTTCTCGCCACGCAACTGCGCCTCGTGGCGTGCCTCGACCCCGGTCTTCCCCACCTGATCGCCACCCTGATAGATGTCGTCCGCGCGAGTCTCCAGCTCCTTTTTGTTGATCTCACCGAGATAACCGATAAAGTGCGAGGCAAACTCGTCGTTCAGGTATTGCCGGGTCGGCAGGACCTCGATGCGAACGCCGGGCAACTGATAACGGTGATTTTCCAGATAGACCAGTTCCGCCCAGGGGATGTCCTCGGCCAGCCGCAAGGGCATGTAGGGTGGCTGGCTGGAGCCGGCCCGCACCCGGTCGAGGAGCACGGGAATGTCGAGGTGCAGGATCCCGGCCAGCGCCTTGATGACCTCATCAGGGTTGGGGGCATCCTCCTTCATCCAGACCACATTGAAGCTTGGCCGGTTGCCAACGATGACCGTGCCCCGCCGGTCGGTGATAATGCCCCGGGGCGCCTGGATAACCTGGACGCGGACGCGGTTCTCCTCCGCCTGATGGGAGTAGTCCTCGCCCAGGTGAATCTGCAGGTACCAGAGCCTGGCAATCAGGATGGCGATCAGGGAGATGATAACCATGGTGGCGATGTCCACCCGCTTCTTCAGGAGAAGCAGATCGGCGTCATCTATATTATCGATGCGGGTACCGACCCGCCGTTTGCGTAGGACCATCGGTTTCCATTACGATCACCTGGCAGCCAGGGTCAGTCTTCCCGGTTCGGATGGGCGGTTGGCCGCCGGCCCCGGGCAGGGGTGGCGAAGCGGTTCACGGAACGCGCGGCCCCAAACGGGGACCAGCGCGGTCGCCCCTGGTCGAACCAGCCCATAAGCCAATCGAAGATAAAAAACAGGGGCATGGCCATAACGGCCAGGATAAGCAGGCGCAGCAGGAGATCCGGCCAGGACCAGTGCATAATTTCATCTGGTTCCAGCATGGTCGTGCCCATGAAGACTACACTGTTCATGAACAGATAACTGGCCACCACCAGGGGAATCTGATAGGCGGCATCGCCGATCGCCAGTTGCCGGGCGATCAGTTGTACCACGGTGAAGACCACGAGATACATCACCGGATAGAGCCCCAGAAAAATGCCGGAAAAGATATCCATCAGCAGGCCGAAGAACAGGGTCAGCACGGCGCCTTGGAACACCGGCATGCGCAAGGCGAGAAAGATCACCAGGATGAAGAGCAGGTCCGGCTTGCCGATCCAGGCCGGCAGGGCCGGGAAAATTGTGGTCTGCGTCACCAGCAGCAGCACGCCGAGACCAAGGAAGCAGAGGCTGCGCATGGGTCTCACTCCTCCTCGGTCAGCGATTTCTCTTGCAGGATGATGACCAGGTATTCGAGCTGCTCGAAGTTTACCGCCGACGCCACCTCGATCTGCTGGAACATGCCCCGCCGGTTACGCACCACCTTGGCCACCGTGCCGAGCACCAGGCCCTTGGGAAAAACCCCGCCCAGGCCCGAAGTCAGCACGATCTCGCCCTCCTTCACCTCGTTGTTCTTGAGGACATACTGCAGGTCAAAGCCCTTGCCGTTACCCTTGACGATCCCCTGCACCCGTGACTCTTGGAGCAGAACGTCAATGGCACTGTTGGGATCGTTGGCCAGCAGGATCTTGGCGAAATGGGGGGAGGCGTTACGAACCTGGCCCACCACCCCCTCGCCGCTCACCACCGGCATGCCCATCTGCACGCCATCGCTGGTCCCCTGGTTGATGATCACCGTGTTGAACCACTGGGAAGGATCGCGACCAACGATCCGGGCGGTGAGGAAGGGAGCGGCCAGCTCCTTCTTCAGGTTGAGCAACTTCTCAAGCCGCACATTGTTGGCCATGGCCTCCCGGTACTTCACCAGGTCGGCCTGGGCCTGCTGCAGCTCCCCGCGCAGGCGATAGTTTTCCTCGCGCACCCCCCAGAGGGCCACATAACCGTCCCACCCGCCCCGAACCGCGGAGACCACCCGGGTGACGCCGGACTGCAACCCGCCGACCAGTTCCAGGGCCAGCTTGTGGGAGGCGCTGAACTCCTGCCGGCCAACCGTGGAGACGAGGAAAATCAAAACCAGGGTAAAAACGAGCCCGAAGAGCAAATAGGATTTGAGCTTACGGTTACGCTTTGTTCGTTTCCTCATGGCACCTGCCGCAACCGGGAAACCGGGAGATAACGACCCGCACAACGGGCCGGAAAGGGCAAAGACGGCGAGAGAACAGGGACCAATGACCTCACCCGCCAGGCCGTTGCTCAGGAGATCATGATCTCTTTGAGCACGTCAATGTCTTCCAAGGCCTGACCCGAGCCGAGGACCACGGAACTCAAGGGGTCGTCGGCAATGATAATGGGCAGGCCGGTTTCCTTGTTCAGGCGCTTGTCCAGATTGCGCAACAGCGCGCCGCCGCCGGTGAGCACGATGCCGTGGTCCACGATGTCGGCGGACAACTCCGGCGGCGTCTGTTCCAGGGCCATTCTGACCGTGGCCACAATGGCCTCCACCTGCTCGGCGATGGCGACCTTGATCTCCGACGAGTCGATGGTAAGGGTGGTGGGCACGCCGGAAACCAGGTCCCGACCCTTGATGTCCATGGTATCGTAGGGCTCGTCAGGCATGACGTTGCCGATGGTGGTCTTGATGACTTCGGCCGTGTGCTCGCCGATGGCCAGGTTGTGCTTGCGCTTGATATACTGCAAAATGGCCTCGTCCATCTTGTCGCCGGCCACCCGCACCGACTTGGAATAGACGATACCTGACAGCGAGATGACCGCCACCTCGGTGGTGCCGCCGCCGATGTCAACGATCATGCTGGCCGTGGGCTCGGTGATCGGCAGGCCGGCGCCGATGGCCGCGGCCATGGGCTCCTCGATAAGATACACCTCGCGGGCGCCGGCCGACTCGGCCGACTCGCGCACCGCCCGCTTCTCCACCTGGGTGATGCCGGACGGCACGGAGACGATGATGCGCGGGTGCACCATGGCGCGGCGGTTGTGCACCTTGCGGATGAAATAGGAGAGCATGGCCTCGGTGACCTCGAAGTCGGCGATAACCCCGTCCTTGATGGGCCGGATGGCCACGATGTTGCCGGGGGTACGGCCAAGCATCATCTTGGCCTCCTTGCCCACGGCGAGAACCTTGTTAAAGCGGGCATCCTTGCGGATGGCGACCACCGAGGGCTCGCGCAGCACGATGCCCTTGCCCTTCACAAAGACCAGGGTGTTGGCGGTACCAAGATCAATGGCCAGGTCATTGGAGAGCCAGCCAAGCACTTTATCAAAGGGAAAAAACATACGACCACCTTCTCGCGGATTTGCACATGCATCCGTATCTTACGGTTTTACCAAGAAAAAATGAATTACCCTAAAACCGCATTACTTTAACAAACTCTACTTTTCTTGGCAAGGGAAATGGCGGGCCGGGAAATGGCGGGCCGTGGGGAGAAAAACCTTGACACCCTTTACAGGGCCATGGTATTCAATCCGTTCGAAAATCACGGGGGCATGCGACCCGGAACGGCCATGGTGTGGGGGTATAGCTCAGCTGGGAGAGCGCTTGAATGGCATTCAAGAGGTCAGCGGTTCGATCCCGCTTACCTCCACCAATTTCCGACCGTTAGCACGTTATGCCCAGTCCAAATACGCTTTTTAGGGAGGGCCTGACCGGTTTTTCTTAAAAAGAAGCCTCTGTCGCTCTCAAGAATTGGCCTTCTTCCCGCGGCAGAGGCTTTTCTCTTGCCGTCTGGCCATCATGACCAAACAAAAAACCATGGAAAGCGCTGAGAACCTGGAGGGCAAGCCTGTCACCGACGATGCCATCCTTAAGGTGGCCAAAGAGGTGGTCATCAAATTCATCGAGGTCGGCCGCCTCACCCCGGCCAACTTTGACGAGACCTTCAGCCTGATCTACCGGGCCATCCAGCACACGGTCCGCTCCTGAGCCCCGTTGCCCCTCCCACAGGATTCCCGGTGCCCACTCCCTCTTCCCAATCACCGGCAACAAGCCTCCTTGACCCCGGCCTCAACCAGGCTCCGGCCAAAACTCACCATATCCATATCATGGGCATCTGCGGCACCGGCATGGCCGCCCTTGCCGGCATGCTGAAGGAGGGTGGCTTTCTGGTCACCGGCTCGGATCAGCACGTCTACCCGCCCATGAGCACCTTCCTGGCCGGGCTCGGTATTCCGATCATGACCGGCTATCGGGCCGAGAACCTCGTCCCGACGCCTGATCTGGTGGTGGTCGGTAACGTCATCACCCGGGTCAACCCCGAGGCCGTGGCCCTGGCCGCGACCCGCCTGCCCTATCTCTCCTTTCCCCAGGCCCTGGCCCACTTCTTCCTGCAAGGCAAAACCCCGCTGGTGGTGACCGGCACCCACGGCAAGACTACCACCGCCTCGCTCCTGGCCTCCATCCTCCATGGCGCGGGCCGTGACCCGGGCTTTCTGATCGGCGGCCTGCTCCAGGGTTTTAGCCGCAATTTTCGCCACGGCGCTGGCCAGGAATTCGTGGTGGAGGGCGACGAATACGACACCGCCTTTTTCGACAAAGGTCCGAAATTTCTTCATTATCGCCCGGAGATCGCCGTGATCACCAGCATTGAGTTTGATCACGCCGACATCTACGCCGACCTCGCGGCGGTGATCAGCTCCTTCAGAAAACTCCTGGCTATCATGCCGGCCACCGGCTGCCTGGTCGCCTGCCTGGACGACCCGGTGGTCCGCGACCTGGTGCAAGAGGCCCCCTGTCCGGTCTTGGGCTACGGAGAGGGGCCGGGCCTCGACTGGACCCTTGCCGAACTGGAAAATGCCGCGGCCGCCACCTCCTTCACCGTGCTGAAAAACGGCAAGGAATATGGCCGGTTCAGCAGCCCCATGCCCGGCCGACATAACGGCCTGAATGTCCTGGCGACCCTGGCGGTGCTGGACCGACTGGGGGTGGACCGCCAGATTATGGCCCGGGAACTCGCCCGCTTTCAGGGGGTAAAACGCCGCCAGGAGGTGCGCGGCGTGGTGGCCCAAGTCACGGTGATCGATGATTTCGCCCACCACCCCACCGCGGTCGCCGAAACCCTGACGGCCCTGCGCGGCAAGTACGCCGGCCACCGCCTCATCGTGGTGTTCGACCCGCGCACCAACTCCAGCCGGCGCCGGGTATTCCAGCAGGCCTATGTCTCCGCCTTTGACCCGGCCAACCTGGTGATCATTCGCGAACCCGAGCCCCTGGCCGCCGTGCCCGCGGCGGAACGCTTTTCGGCCCGACAACTGGTGGCCGATCTCTGCCAGCGCGGGGTCGCCGCCCATTATGGGGCCGACACCAACGCCATCCTGGCCCAGCTTGCCGGCCTGGCCACGGCCGGCGACGTGGTCGCTATCCTGTCAAACGGCGGATTCGACAACATTCACCAGCGCCTCCTGGAAATTTTATCGGCAAAGGACCAAACGACAGAACGCCCGCCGGAGTCCTGACCTGCCACTTACCCCGGCTCACCGGGGGGCGCCAAAAGAATGAATGACCATTCATTACTGCTTGACATCGGTTCTGGAATGCGTTATTTAGCACCGACTTAAACATTTCAGAACCGCCAGACACGACATACCCGCAAGGAGTACCTACCCGTGGCTGAACAATCCGTAATGGATCTTCTCTATGTTGCGGCTTTCTTTCTTGGCGGCCTGGGCTTTGCCGCCGGCCCCTTCATCCTCGCCTTCTTTCTAGCGCCCCGTAAAACCCGGAATTGCATCCACAAAACTTCCCAGTCCATCGAATGCGGCATGGTGCCGATCGGCGAGGCTTGGATCCGTTTTGGCATTGTCTACTATCTCTACGCCCTGATCTTTCTCGCCTTTGACGTGGACGTGCTCTTTCTCTTCCCCGTGGCCATGACCTACAACAAGAATGGCGGATTGCGGGATTTCGTCGAACTTACGATCTTTGTCGGCATCCTGTCACTGGCGGTCGCCTACGCCTGGCAAAAGGGAGTATTCCGGTGGGAAAGGAAAATCTACAAGACGCGATAGTCCAGTTTGCCCCGTTGGACAAACTGCTCGGCCTTGGTCGGGCCAATTCCTTATGGCCCATGACCTTTGGCCTGGCCTGCTGCGCCATCGAGATGATGGCCACCGGCGCCTCCCGCTTCGATCTGGCCCGCTTCGGGGCCGAGGTCTTCCGGCCGTCGCCCCGGCAGTGTGACGTCATGATCGTCGCCGGCACCATCAGCCGTAAGATGGCCCCGGCCGTGCAGACCCTGTATGACCAGATGCCTGAACCGAAGTGGGTGATCGCCATGGGCAACTGCGCCATCTCCGGCGGCCCCTTCGTCTTCAAGGGCCAGTACGGCATCATCGAGGGCGCCGACAAACTCTTCCCGGTTGACGTCTATATCCCGGGCTGCCCGCCACGGCCGGAGGCACTCATCGAGGGCATCCTGGAACTGGAAGAAAAGATAACCGGTTCAAGGCGATGGCCCCGGGTGGAGGCCGGCTGACCATGATCTCCCAGGAACTAAAAAACGCGCTGGCCAAGCTGGCCGTAAACGAGGCCGTGGTCCCCGATTTCAAGGACAAAGGCTTTCACTTGGACGTGGCGGTGGCCCCGGACGCGGTGGCCCCGGCCGCCGAGGTCATGAACCTGGCAGGATTTTTTCTTGAGGCCATTACCGGCGTCGACTGGCTGGCCGAGGGGCAGATGGAGGTGGTCTACGATTACAACCACAGTATTTCCCCTGGTCGCGTCGTGATCCGCGCCCGGGTCTCCCGCGCCACCCCCGAGCTGCCGACAATCTCTGCCATTTACCCCGGCGCCCTCTGGCATGAACGGGAGACCCACGACTTCTTCGGCATTGTCTTCACCGGGCACCCGGATCTCAAGCCGCTGCTGTTACCCGAGGATGCCGATTTTCACCCCCTGCGGAAGGATTACACCTCATGAGCGTCTTGGCACAGTGCGACTCCAAGGAAACCTTCGTCCTCAACCTGGGGCCGCAGCACCCGGCCACCCACGGGGTACTCCGGGTGAAACTCACCATGGACGGCGAGTATATCCGCCAAGCCGAACCGGTGTTGGGATACATCCACCGCATGCACGAGAAGATGGGCGAGAACCGGACCTGGGCCCAGTTCATGCCAAATACCGGTCGCCTCGACTACCTGTCGGCCCTGTCTTACAACCACGGTTACGTGCTGGCCGTGGAACGGGCCGCCGCCATCGAGGTGCCGGAGCGGGCCGAGTACATTCGGGTCATCACCGTTGAACTGAACCGCATCTCATCCCACCTGGTCTGGTTCGGCGCCTTTATCCTCGATCTGGGCGGGTTCACCCCGCTGCTCTATGCCTTTGACGACCGCGAGATCATCCTCGACCTGCTGCAGGCGGTGACCGGTTCGCGGCTCACCTACTGTTACTTCCGCTTCGGCGGCGTATACAACGACATCGAACCCGACTTCATTACCGGCACCCTGGCCTTCATCAAACGGCTGCGCGCCCGGATGCCCATGTACCACAACCTGGTGACCAAGAACATCATCCTCGTCAAACGTCTGAAGGACATCGGTTTTGTGCCGGCCGAAATGTGCCGTAAATACGGGGCCACCGGCCCGGTGCTGCGCGGCGCCGGGGTGGCCTATGACGTCCGCCGGGCCGAACCCTACTCGGTCTATCCGGAGCTGGACTTCGACATTCCGACCCACCCGGAAGGCGACTCCATGGCCCGCTACCTGGTGCGCATGGACGAGATCGAGCAGTCGATGCGGATCATCGAACAGGCCTGCACCAAGCTACCGAACGGCCCGGTGATGGCTGAAAAGGCCCCCAAAATCATCAAACCCGCCAAGGGCGATTATTACGCCGCCGTGGAGGCGGCCCGGGGCTCCTTCGGCGTGCGGCTGGTAAGCGACGGCACCAACACACCCTACCGCCTGAAGCTGCGGTCGCCCTCCTATTCCAACCTGAGCCTGTTCGGCGAGGCCAGCCGCGGCATGCTGCTTCCCGACGCCCTGGCCCTCATGGGCAGCCTGGATCTGGTTATTCCCGAGATCGACAGGTAAAGGAGCCATTGCCATGAATCCGCCTAGCGAGCCCATCCGCCTCCTTGCCTTCCTGATCGGCCTGATCATTTTCGCCGCCCTGAATGCCGCCTATCTCGTGTGGCTGGAGCGCAAGGTGGCCGGCCATGTGCAACGCCGTATCGGTCCAAAGGAGGTGGGACCCTTCGGACTCCTGCAGCCATTGGTGGATGGCATCAAGCTCATGACCAAACAGATCCTCGTCCCGGACCATATCGATCCGATCCTCTTCCGCATCGCGCCACCGCTGTTGCTCATCCCGGCGGTCATGAGCTTTGTCACCATCCCCTTTTCCGAGACCCTGGTGGCCCGCGACATCAATCTCGGCCTGCTCATGATCTTCGCCTTTGCCTCGATCAATGTCCTGGGCATCCTCCTGGGCGGCTGGGGCTCCAACAACAAGTACGCGGTGATCGCGGCCGCCCGTGGCGTGTCCCAGAACGTCGCCTACGAAATCCCCATGCTGATCACGGTGATCACCATGGTGATGATCACCCACACCCTGAATTTGAACGAGATCGTCCGCCAGCAGGCCGGCGGCATCTTTAACTGGTATATCTTCCGCTGGTCCGCCAACCCGCTCATGCTGGTTTCCTTTCTCATCTTCTTCACGTGCTCCATGGCCGAGACCAACCGGGCGCCCTTTGACTTGGGCGAGGCGGAAAGCGAGCTGGTGGCCGGCTACCACACCGAATATTCCGGCATGGGCTTCGGCCTCTTCTTCATGGGCGAGTATGCCAACATCGTTATCGGCTGCTCGCTGGCCACCCTGCTCTTCCTGGGCGGCTGGCAGTGCCCCTTCGGCCTCTGGCCCGGGGTGCACTGGTTCCTGATCAAGCTTTACCTCTTAATCTTTACCGTGATCCTCATCCGCTGGACCTTTCCGCGCACCACGATCTACGGCCTGCTGAACCTGTCGTGGAAGATCCTGATTCCATTCGCCCTGTTCAACCTGATCCTCACCGGCGCCATGCTGAAAATCTGGCCACTGATCTTTCCCTAAGGACGACGAAGAGCCATGAGCGGTTATTTCGCAGAGATCTTCTCCGGCACCAAGAGTCTGGCCATCGGTATGGGCATTACCTTCAAGTACATGCTTAAACCGGTTGTGACCGTGCAGTATCCGTATGAGACCTTGAAGATGCCGGAGCGCTACCGGGGCCACATTGAGTTGGTCAAGGACCCGGAGACCGGCGAGGCCAAGTGCATCGTCTGCGGCATGTGCCAGCGCGCCTGCCCCTCGGGCTGCATCACGGTGGCCGGTGACAAACGGGAGGGTGAGAAGAAGAAGGTGCTCGGCAAGTACGTGCTGAACTTCACCACCTGCAGTCTCTGCGGCTCCTGTGTTGAGTCCTGCAAATCCGGCGCCATTAAATTTTCCAAGGAATACAACCTGGCAAGCACCCGGAAGGAAGATTACATCCTCGACCTTCTGCAACGATTGAAGGAACAACGCTGATGACGAGCCTGTTTTCACCAGAGGGTCTGATTGGGCTGCTTTTTCTGGTTTTGCTTGGCATAACCGCTTGCGGGGCGCTCATCGCGGTCACCGCCGGCCGCCTCATCCGCAGCGTGGCGGGACTGCTTCTCTGCCTGATCGGCGTGGCCGGCCTCTATTACTTCTTGAACAGCCCCTTCGTGGCTCTCATGCAGCTCTTGATTTATGTGGGCGCGGTGGGCGTGGTCATTGCCTTCGCGGTCATGCTGGCCGAGCCCAATCCCGAGAAACAGCCATCCCGCGGCCGCAACCCCTTAACCGGCGCCCTGGGCTTTCTGACCAGCGGCGTGGCCTTTACCGGCCTCGCTGTCCTGGGGCTGACCACCACCTGGCGCCGCCACGTGGGGCCGCCGCCGGACGGGGGCATGGCCGCCATCGGCCAGTCGCTGCTCACTACCTACAGCATGGTCTTTGAACTGATCTCCATTGTCCTGCTGGTCGCCATCATCGGCTCGCTGGTTCTGGCCCGGGCCGGTCGGGAGAAGCCATGACCTTACTCACCCTGCATACCAGCCTGAGCACCTACCTGGTGATCGCCGCCTTTTTGTTTGCCATCGGCCTTTACGGCATGGTCCAGAGGCGGACGCTTATCGGCATGCTGATCTCGGCGGAACTGATCATGGCCGGCGCCTCGGTGAATTTCATGGCCTTCAACCGCTTTCTGGCCCCGAACCCCACGGTGGGCCAGATCTTCACCCTGTTCATCATGGGCATCGCCGCGGCCGAGGCGGCCATCACCCTGTCCATCGTGCTTGCGGTCTATCGGAATTACCGGTCCATCGACACGGAAGACGTCACCGACCTGCACGGGTAAAGAAAAGGATACGGAAGAATGGTCATAGAATCCGCCAAACCATTGATTGCCCTGCTTGCCCCGGTGGCCGGCGCTCTCCTGGTCATGCTGTCCAGGAAGACGCCCAACCTGCGCGAGACCTGGTCGTTTCTCGCCTCGGCATTCATGTTCGGGGTCATTGTCTCCATGGTGCCCAACGTGCTGGGTGGCGCCACCCTGCATTACACCCTGTTCAACCTGCTGCCGCATCTTTCCATCAGCCTGCGGGCGGACGCCTTTTCCATGGTCTTCGCCCTGGTAGCCTCCTTCCTCTGGATGGTGGCTGTCTTTTATTCCATGGGCTATATGCGGGGCCTGGCGGAGCACGCCCAGACCCGCTTCAATGCCGCCTTCGCCCTGGCCCTGTTCGGCGCCATCGGCGTGGCCTTTGCCGACAACTTCCTCACCCTCTACCTGTTCTACGAGGTGGTGAGCGTCGTCACCTATCCGCTGGTCGCCCACCATCAGGACACGGAGGGCTATGAAAGCGGCAAAAAGTATATCCTCTACCTGACCACCACCGCCAAGGGCCTGGTTCTGCCGGCCATGATCCTCATTTACGTACTCACTGGCTCCCTGGATTTCGCCAACAACGTCAGCACCGGCATTCTGCCGGCCGGCCTGAACCACACCCTGGTTACGGTTCTCTATATCTTCTGCCTGCTGGGTTTTGCCAAGAACGGCATCATGCCGCTTCATCACTGGCTGCCTTCGGCAATGGTCGCCCCCACCCCGGTTTCGGCCCTCTTACACGCGGTGGCCGTCGTCAAGGTCGGCGTCTTCTCCACCACCCGGGTCATGCTCTATGTCTTCGGGGTGAACACCATGGACGCCCTTAACCTGGGCATCCCCACCGCCTATTTCGTTTCCTTCACCGTCATCGTCGCCTCGGTAATCGCCCTGTCCAAGGACAACCTGAAAGCGCGGCTCGCCTATTCCACGATAAGCCAGCTATCCTACATCATTCTCGGGGTGGCCCTCCTTACCCCGTCCGGCATCCAGGGCGGCCTTGTCCATATCGCCAATCACGCCTTCTCCAAGATCACCCTCTTCTTCTGCGCCGGCGCCATTTACGTGGCCTGCCGCAAGAAAGATATCAGCGAGATGAGCGGCCTGGGCCGCAGCATGCCCTTCACCTTCGCCGCCTTTGCCATCGCCTCGCTCTCCATGATCGGCGCGCCACCGGTGGCCGGTTTCGTAACCAAATGGTACTTGCTGCTCGGCGCGCTCCAGGCCCACCAGATCGGCATCATTGTCGTGCTGCTGGGCTCCACCCTCCTGAATGTCGCCTATTTCGCGCCGGTGACCTTCAAGGCCTTCTTCGGCAAAAGGCCAGCAGGGGAGGACGCCGCGGGCATTCACGAGGCGCCCCTGGCCATGGTCATTCCGCTTATGCTGACGGCGCTCATCTCGGTTCTTCTCGGTATATATCCCGACTTTATCATGCAATTTGTTAAGGCGGTGACCGGCTAGCTTGCGGCCCGGGAGGTTCTTCCTATGCTCGTCAAATTCATCGATTTTCTGCGGGACCGGCTCAAGGCAGTCGTCGTTCTGTGTTGCGTGGGACTGGTCTTCCTGGTCCTGTGGGACATCTTCTTCGTCAGCAAGGAACACGCCCACACCTGGGTAGAACAGCACATCCCGGCCTTCTGGTCCATCTTCGGCTTTATGGCCTGCGTGCTCATCATCATTATCTCGAAGTGGTTCGGCCATCTGGGGATCATGACCCGCGAGGACTACTATGATAAATAATCTCTGGGTGCATCCCACCCTTGTCCTGCTCATCGGCGCCCTGGTTATGCCCCTGGTGCCGAGGGTGCTGAAGAAACCCTACCTGCTCCTCGTGCCGGTACTGGCCTTTGTCAGTGTGCTGCACATGACCAACGGCACCTTCGGCGTCGTACCCTTCATGGATTGGGTGCTGACCTTCGGCCGGGTGGACGGACTGTCCAAGGTGTTTGGCTACATCATGACGCTGATGTGCATCATCGGTACCATTTACGGCCTGCACGTCAAGAACGACTGGGAACACATGGTCGCCTGGACCTATGTGGCCGGATCGCTTGGCGTCATCTTCTGCGGCGACTATCTGGTGCTCTTCCTGTTTTGGGAGCTCATGGCCTTCTCCTCGGTTTTCCTCGTCTGGTTCAGGGGCCGCAAGGAATCGCTCTTCGCCGGTTACCGTTATCTTCTGGTGCACACCGCCGGCGGCCTCATCCTGCTGGCCGGCATCGTCCTGCGCTATCAGGCCACCGGCGGCGACATCTCCTTCGGGCCTATCGGGGTGCATAGCCCGTCGCTCTATACCTGGTTCATCATGATCGGCTTCATCCTGAACGCCGCGGTGCCGCCCTTCCACGCCTGGCTGCCCGACGCATACGGCGAGGCCACGGTCACCGGCGCTGTCTTCATGTGCGCCTTCACCACCAAAACCGCCATCTACGCCCTGGCCCGGGGCTTTGCCGGCATGGAAATTCTCATCCCCCTGGGCGTCTGCATGGCCCTCTACGGCGTGGTCTACGCGGTGCTGGAAAACGATGCCCGGCGGCTCTTGGCCTACCACATCATCAGCCAGGTGGGCTACATGGTGGCCGGGGTTGGCATCGGCACCCAGATGGCCATCAACGGCGCCGTGGCCCATGCCTTCGCCCACATCCTCTACAAGGGTCTGCTGTTCATGGGGACCGGTTCGGTGCTCTACATGACCGGCAAGAGTAAATTCAGCGAACTGGGCGGGCTGTACAAGAAGATGCCCCTGGCCTTTGTCTTTACCCTCATCGGCGGCCTGTCCATCTCCGCCTTCCCCCTGTTCTCCGGCTTCGTCAGCAAGTCCATGGTGATTTCCGCCGGCTTTGAGGAACACATCTACTGGGCCGGCTTCCTCCTTACCCTGGCCTCGGCCGGAACCTTCCTGCATACCGGCCTGAAGGTTCCCTACTTCATCTGGTTCGGCAAGAACCACTGCAGCCAGGAAACCTGGGACAAGGCCGCCGATCCGCCCTGGAACATGCTTTTGGGCATGGCCATTGCCGCCTTCTTCTGCATCTTCATCGGCTCGTACACTCCGTACCTCTATCATATGCTGCCCTATCCCGAGGCCGCGGCGGAATTCCATCCCTATACCACCTATCACCTGGCCGAGACCATGCAGATTCTACTGTTCACCGCCCTGGGCTTCTTCCTGCTCATTAAAAAACTCACCCCGGAGCCCACCATCTCCATCGATCTGGACTGGTTCTACCGCATGGGCGGCCGCGGCTTCTACTGGCTGGCCAGGAAACCAATCCAGTGGGTGGACAGCGGCGTGAACGAGTTCTACCGCTACCTGGGGCTTATCCCGCTCATGACCACGGCCCGCTTTGCGAGCTGGTTCGACTGGCACGGTATCGACGGGGCAGTGGACGGCGCCGCCACTGGCATGCGCAACCTGGGCGGCTTTCTCAGGCGGATGCAGAGCGGCCAACTCCAATACACCATTTTTTACGCCGTTACCATTCTGGCGCTATTTCTGGCCGCCTACGTCCTGGCCTAACCTGAGAGGAAAAAGGCATCTGACATGGACTTTCTCATTCTGAATGAAGGGTTCCGAACCCTGAGCGCCTTGCTCGTGCTGCCCCTGGCCGGGGCCATCGTGCTGCTCATAAGCTCGTCGGTGACCTTTGCCCGCCTCTGGACCCTGCTTATCACCACCATTATCGCCGCCCTCTCCCTGCCACTTTACTGGGGGTTCGACGTGAGCACCGCCCGCTACCAGTTCGGCGAACACCTGGCCTGGATTCCATCTCTGAACATCAACTACACCCTGGGCCTTGACGGCATCAGCCTGCTGCTCGTACTGCTGACCACCCTGCTCATGCCAATCTGCGTTTTAGCCTCGTGGAAGTATATCAAGACCCGGGTGCGGGAGTTCATGGTCTGCCTGCTCATCCTGGAAACCTCCATGCTCGGGGTCTTTATCGCTCTGGACTTCGTGCTCTTCTATATCCTATGGGAGGCCATGCTCATCCCCATGTACCTGCTCATCGCCATCTGGGGTGGGCCGCGCAAGGTGTATGCCGCCACCAAGTTCTTTCTCTATACCCTGGCCGGTTCGGTGCTCCTGCTGGTGGCCATCATCGCCCTGTACATCAAGACCGGTAGTTGGTCTATCCCCTTGATGATGGGGCAGGAATACTCGACGCTCTTCCAGACCCTGGTCTTCCTGGCCTTTTTCCTGGCCTTTGCCATCAAGGTCCCCATGTTCCCGTTCCACACCTGGCTGCCGGCCGCCCACGTCGAGGCGCCCACCGTTGGTTCCGTCATCCTGGCCTCGATACTCCTGAAGATGGGCACTTACGGCTTCCTGCGCTTCTGCCTGCCCATTACCCCGGCCGCCACCCTAACCTTCATGCCCTATATCCTCGGGCTGTCCGTGGCCGGCATCCTTTACGGCGGCTTCACGGCCCTGGCCCAGAGCGACATGAAGAAGCTCATCGCTTACTCGTCGGTCGGCCACATGGGTTTCGTCACCCTGGGGATCTTTGTCCTGAATACCCAGGGGGTGGAGGGAGCGCTCTTGCAGATGATCAACCATGGCGTCACCACCGGCGCCCTGTTTCTTTGCGTGGGGCTCATTTACGAACGGACCCACAGCCGTGAACTGGACGCCGCCGAGGGTATCGGTAAGTTCATGCCAATCTACATCACCTTCCTGGCCTTCTTCTCCATGTCGTCGCTGGCCTTCCCGGGCACCAACAGTTTCATCGGCGAGTTTCTGATCCTGGCGGGCGGTTTCAGCCAATCCAAGATCGTGGCCGGTTGCGCCATCCCCGGCGCCGTGCTGGCCGCCGCCTATATGCTGCGCATGCTGCAGCGCATAACCTGGGGTGCCAAGTCCAACCCCCACCCGGAAATATTATCCGACCTCAACCTGCGCGAGGTCTTTACCCTGGCGCCACTTTTGGTCTTTGTCTTCTGGATCGGCCTGCGGCCCGAGCCGTTTTTGAGCGTCATGCACACGAGCGTGGCGCACCTTCTGGAGCAGGTGCACCAGGCCACCCCGCACCTCATGACAGCCGCCAACCTGCTGCCATAACACCTTTTAGAAACAAGCCGCCGGTTGGCGATTTCTTATAAACGTGGTCACTTAGGATACGGAAGGCAGACGATGAAACTTGAGTTGTTGTTCGCTCCCGAGCTATTCCTCCTCCTGGGCAGCCTGGTCCTCTTTTTTCTGACCCTGGGCGACTCCCGAGGCAATCATTCCAGAAGCGTGGCCACGGTTATCGGCGTCATCAACCTCGGCCTCTGCCTCTTCTGCCTGCACCAGCAAGGGGAACTTTTCTACCATGCCTACCGGGTGGATCTCTTCTCCCAATTTTTCAAGCTCATCATTGCCGCGGGCTTCCTCGTGGTGCTGCTCCTTGGCCGCGCCCTGAAAGGGGTCCGCGACGGGGTGCGGTCCGAATACTACCTGTTCATGCTCCTCTCCGTTCTGGGCCTGGTCATGCTGGTCTCCAGCGTTGAACTCCTCACCATGATGGTGGCCCTGGAACTGTCCTCCTTTACCCTCTACCTGCTGGTGCCCATGCGCGACGAGGCGACCGGCGAGCGCGCCCAGATGGAAGCGGCGGTCAAATACATTCTCTTCGGGGTGGTGGCCACCGGCATCATGCTCTTTGGCATGAGCTACCTCTTCGGTTTGACCGGCACCACCTACCTGTCCTACCTGCTCCCGCAACTGCGTTTCATGTCCGATCAGCCCGCCGTACTGGTGGGCATTGTCATGGTCATGGCCGGCTTTTTTTACAAACTGGGCGTCTTCCCCATGCATTTCTGGGTGCCGGACGTTTACCAGGGCGCCTCCAACGAAACCACCGCCTTCATCGCCTCGGTGCCCAAGCTCGCCGCCGTGGCCCTGCTGATCCGCCTGGTTACCCTGGTAATGCCCGCCGACCACAACATGCCCCTGCTGCTTACCGTGCTGGCCGTGGGCTCCATGCTTTACGGCAACCTGTTGGCCCTGGTGCAGAAAGACATCAAGCGGATGCTCGGCTTCTCCGGTATCGCCCATGCCGGCTACCTTCTCCTGGGTCTGCTTATTTTCAAGGACGCCGGCTTTGCCACCGCCATATACTACATCATGGGCTACCTGGTCATGACCCTGGCCTGTTTTCTGGTGATCTGCAAGGTTTCGGCCCAAGGCGAAAACCTTAAAATCGAGGACCTCGCCGGGCTGCACCACCGCGCCCCTCTCCTGGCCCTGACCATGGCGGTGGGCATGTTCGCCCTGGCCGGTATCCCGCCCTTTGTCGGCTTTATGGGCAAATTCATGCTGCTGACCCAGGCCCTCAAGCACGGCTACCTCCCCCTGGTCATCATCACGGCCATCAACACCGCCATCTCCCTCTACTATTATCTCTCCGTGGTCCGCGTCGCCTACTGCACCGACACCGAAGACCGGCCAATGGTGCCGGTGGACGGCTTGACCAGGGCGGTGAGCGTCGTCCTCATGCTGCTTATCCTGGCCATGGGCTTGGCACCCTCCGGCATCCTCGACCTGGCGACCAGCGCCATTCATGGGATGCCAGGCGGCCCGTTTCTCTAAGCAAAAGCGGGGGGCGGCCCCACAATCCATCTTGACAGTTACGGGCGCATGGGCTATCAGTTGAAAACCCTATGCCTTTCATGAAAAAAATCACCTCCAGCCTGCCCGAACTGAAGCTCAAGTGCTGCTTCTGTAACGGTGAAAGCCACATCCAGGGCCAGTGAAGCAACGCCCGGGTGGTTTGCACGGTGTGCAAACAAGAATCGCCGTTTGAGCGCTACCAGGCCCAGATGGATGAATGGCGGACGGCCGTATGCCACTATCTGGCGGCCCCTCCCGACCACGACCACTAGCACTATGCGCGGCCGGCTCCGCCGCTCATCAGCCACGCCCCTCCCCGACCCGGGAATAAATCCGCTCGCCGCTTTACGAAAGCCGCGCTTTAAGGTATATACAGTTTTTTCCCAGCGAACCGGCGGCTAGCTGCTAGCGGCTAGCCGCGATGATTTCATTACAGGAGGAATAGATGAACGCGACCTTCACATCTAAAGTTTTTCAAACCGAGACCATGACCCTGGCCGACACCCAGGAACTGGTGGTGCGCGGCGGCCGGGATCAGTTTCATCTTCTGCCCCGGGCCTTCGAAGGCATCAAGCAGATCGGCGTCATCGGCTGGGGCTCGCAGGGCCCGGCCCAGGCCCAGAACCTGCGTGACTCCCTGGAGGGCACCTCCGTCCGGGTAAAGATCGGTCTGCGGGCCGGCAGTTCCTCAATGGCCGCGGCCCGCGCCGCCGGCTTTACCGAGGCGGCCGGCACCCTGGGCGAGATGTACGAAGTGGTTCGCGAATCGGACCTGGTGCTCCTGCTTATCTCCGACGCGGCCCAGGCCGAAAATCACCAGCAGGTCTTCGACAACCTGAAAGCCGGCGCCACCCTGGGCCTGTCTCACGGTTTCCTGCTGGGTTATCTCGAGTCCATTGGCAAGGAGTTTCCCAAGAACATCAACGTGGTGGGCGTCTGCCCCAAGGGCATGGGGCCGTCGGTGCGCCGCCTCTACGTCCAGGGCAAGAAGGTCAACGGCGCCGGTATCAACTGCAGCTTCGCGGTGCAGCAGGACAAGGACGGTCGCGCCACCGACCTGGCCTTGGGCTGGGCCGTGGGCGTTGGTGCCCCATATGTCTTCAAGACCACCCTGGGCTACGAGTTTCGTTCCGACATCTTCGGCGAGCGCGGCATCTTGCTGGGCGCGGTGCATGGCATTGTCGAGGCCCTCTACCGCCGCTTGGTCATGGAAACGGGGATCAGCGAGGCGCAGGCCTTCCTGGACTCGGTGGAAAACATCACCGGCCCCATCAGCCATACCATCTCCCACCAGGGTATCCTGGCGGTCTACGAAAAGCTCGATGCCGAGGGCAAGAAAGTCTTTGAACGCATTTACTCGCACAGCTACAAACCGGCCTTCGACATCCTGCTCGAGATCTACGACGAGGTGTCCTCCTGCAACGAGATCCGTTCGGTAGTCATGGCCGGCCAGCGGCACCGCCGCTTTCCCATGGACAAGATCGACGGCACCCGCATGTGGCAGGTGGGCGAGAAGGTGCGGGCAGCGCGAAGCGCGACCCCGGCCGCCATTAACCCCTTCACCGCCGGAATGTATGTGGCCACCATGATGGCCCAGGTCGACCTGCTCATGGAAAAAGGTCACTGCCTGAGCGAGGTGGCCAACGAATCGGTCATCGAGGCGGTGGACTCCCTGAACCCTTACATGCATCACAAAGGGGTCGCCTTCATGGTGGACAACTGCTCCACCACCGCCCGCCTGGGTTCCCGGAAATGGGCGCCACGCTTTGACTACAACCTCTCCCAGCAGGCCCTGGTGAACTACGATCTTGGGCTACCAGCCGACCCGGCCCTGATCGCCGCCTTCAAGGGCAACAAGATCCATCAGGCCCTGGCCACCTGCGCCTCTTTCCGGCCACCGGTGGACATCGCTTTCATGGATTGAGCTATAACGGGATCCTGTCCCGATCGACCTAGCAAAAAGCCCGTTCAGACTGGTTCATGAACGGGCTTTTTTATAAGGCCATCTTATGCTCTTGCGGTTTTTTAGTGAAAACTATTCAGCAGCACCAAAGGCCGCGCTGATGGTCTTGGCGAGCTTCTCCTCAACCATGTCGGCCATGACCGCATCGTCCACCTTGGGCACCTCCTTGCGGATGGCCTTGGTGACGTTGCCGAAGGAGACCCTGAGCTTCTGGCTGGAAACCAGATCAAGGGCCTTCTGGATGCGGACCTTGACCTCGTCAGGGGCTAGCCCTTCGGCCGCGCCCAAGGGGCCCAGTTCCTTTATGGTGTTGGTAAAATCGGTGATCAGCTTGACAAAGCGCGGCGCCTCGGCGGCCGAGGCCCACCTCAGATTAAACCGCTCCTCGCGGATGCCGGCCTCTTTAAGGACCCGGTGGACCAGCGCGTTCACTCCCATGGCGTCGTAATTACCAACCTGGTAATGGCATTCGCCGAGTTGTCAGCCACCGGTGAAGATGCCGGCCGCCCCCTCGGCAAAGCCGCGCAGAATGAAGGCCGGATCGAGGCGGCCGGTGCACATGATCCGGATGGTCCGCAGGTTGGGCGGATACTGGTAGCGCGACACCCCGGCCGAGTCGGCGGCGGCGTAGCAGCACCAGTTGCAGAGAAACCCCAAGATTTTTGGGGAGAACGCTTCCTTGCTCATTGTCTACTCCTTGTCAATAGCACCAAAAGCCTGAATCTGGGCATTAATCTGTTCATTGGTAAAGCCACCCATGGAGATGGCAAAGGTCGGGCAATGCGCGGCGCAGATGCCGCAGGCCTTGCACGAGGCGGCAATGGTCTCGGCCTTGCGCTTGTTGTCTACTTTCAGCATCTGGATGGCCTGGAAAGGGCAAAGGCTGGCGCAGATACCGCAGCCGATGCAGGTATCCTGATCCACATGGGAGACGATAGGTTCCACCTCCACCTTGCCCCGCACCAGAGGCATGGCCGCCTTGGCCGCCGCGGCCTGGGCCTGGACGATAATCTCCTCCAGGGGCTTCGGGGCGTGGGCCAGTCCGGCCAGGAAGATGCCGGCCACCGGCAGTTCAACCGGCCGCAGCTTGGCATGGGCCTCCAGAAAGAACTTATCGGCGTTGACCGGAATCTTCAACAGCTTGGAGAGCTCGTCCGTACTCTCCGGCACCAGGCCGACGCTAAGGACCAGCAGTTCCGGGGCCAGTTCCACCGCTTCGCGAAGAATCGGGTCATGGTAGGAGACCTTGACGCCCTTGCCCTTGGCAGCGAGCACCGGCTTGTTGTCCATGGTGTAGGGGACAAAGAGCACCCCCTTTTCCCGCGCCTGACGGTAGGCGTCCTCGGCATAGCCGTAGGTCCGCATCTCCCGATAGAGCACGATCACCTGGGAGGCGGGATTGATCTCCTTGATCTTCAGCGCGTTCTTCACCGCCTCGTTGCAGCAGATCTTGCTGCAATAGGCCAGATCATCGCCACGTGAACCAGCGCACTGAATCATGACCACCGAGCCCGGGGCGCGGTTCTTGGCCTTGCCGGCCAGTTGCGCCTCCAGCTCCTGCTGGGTGACGATCCGGTCGGACTTGGGCAGTTCAACACCCAGCACCTTGGCCGGGCGGTGTGGCCGACCGCCGGTGGCCACCAGGATGACGCCGTGGTCAATGGTGTGTTCGACCATCTTCTTGCCCTTGGTCTCTTGCACGACGCTGGCAAAGTTGCCGACAAAGCCTTCGGTGGCAAGCAGTGCAGCGTTGGTTAGCACGTCGATCAGCTTGTTCTTCTTCACCTTGTCTACCAGGTTTTTCAGGAAGCCCGGCACATCGTCGCCCGGCAGGTTGTAATGCGCCTGCCGCAGCATGCCGCCCAGTAGATCCTGGCGTTCAACGATGGTGCATGGAAAGCCTTGGTCGGCCAGGGTTAGGGCGGCCGTCATGCCGGCCACGCCGCCGCCGATGATCAGGGCGCTCTTGTTAACCGGCACGGTTTGTTCGGGCAGGGGCTGGATGAGCCGGGCCTTGGCCACCCCCATGCGCACCAGATCCATGGACTTTTGGGTGGCGGCCTCGGGCTCGTTGGCATGCACCCACGAGCAGTGATCGCGGATGTTGACCATCTCGAAGAGGCTGCGGTTGAGACCGGCGTCCTTCAGGGTTTCCTGGAAAAGGGGCTCATGGGTGCGGGGCGAACAGGCCGCGATCACCACCCGGTTCAGCTTATGCTCCTTGATCTTTTCCTTGATGGTCTCCTGGGCGTCCTGGGAGCAGGAGTACATGGAGTCGTTGAAGTAGACCACATTCTCCATCTGACCGGCATAGTCGGTGACCTTGTGGACGTCGACCACGCCGCTGATGTTGATGCCGCAATGGCAGATCCAGACGCCGATCCGGGGCGCCTCGGCATCCGCCGTTTTTTCCGTAGGATAGGACTT
Source organism: Desulfobacterales bacterium CG2_30_60_27 (assembly GCA_001873115.1). Lineage (GTDB taxonomy): Bacteria > Desulfobacterota > Desulfobulbia > Desulfobulbales > CG2-30-60-27 > CG2-30-60-27. Next base: position 33,467 of record MNYK01000050.1, read on the forward strand.
GAGAATAACTCCGGTGCCCCGCTGGGTTTTCAGCCGGCCGGTGGCTATACCGGCCGCGGCCGCGGCCTGGGTGACTGACTCCGGGATATCCTTGGGACCCTGAAAGGCGCCGGCCACATAAACACCGGGGCTGGAACTCTCCAAGGGCGCAAAGGTGCTGGTCCTGCAGAAATCGTAGCGGTTCAGCGCAAAGCCGCCGATGGCGGCCAGCTTGCCGGCATCGGTCGGGGCATCGAGGCCCACGGAGAGCACCACCATATCGTAGCCCGTGAAGCCATGGCTGCCGTCCATGGTGGCATAGGTAAGTTTCAGCCCCTGGTCCCAAGACGTGACGGCGGCCACCTTGGCACGCACGAAGCGGATGCCGGAATGCTCCTCGGCCCGCTTCCGGGCCGCGTCGAAATCCTTGCCCTGGGTGCGCATGTCCATGTAGTAGATGGTAATCTCGCACTCGGGGTCATGCTCCTTGGCCACCATCGCCTCTTTGAGGGCATACATGCAGCACACCGAGGAGCAGTAGCCATTGTCGCAGCCGAGGTCACGCGAGCCCACGCACTGGATGAAAGCGATCCGGTGGGGATGCCGCTGGTCGGAGATGCAGCGCACCTCGCCCTTGAAGGGGCCGGACGGATTGAGCAGCCGCTCGAACTCAATGCTGGTCACCACGTCGGGGTGCTGGCCATAGCCGTATCTGGTAAGGGCCGCCTCGGGTACCCGGCCAAAGCCCGGGGCCATGATCACGGCGCCGACCGCGAGCTTGCGTTCCGTTGGCTGCTGGGAGAAGTCAATAGCCCGGCTGCGACAGACCGGCACGCAGATCTGACAGGTGCCGTGCTGGAGAAACAGGCAGGCCGAAGGGTCGATGTAGTAGGTGGCCGGCACGGCCTGAGGGTAATCGATGTGGATAGGCCGGGTAATACCCAACCCCTCGTTGTAGCCGTCCACCATATGTCTGGGGCAGTATTTTGTACACAGGCCGCAGGCCGTGCAGGCCTCGGCGTCTATGTAACGGGGCCGCACCCGCACCGTGGCGGTAAAATTCCCGGGTTTACCATCCAAAGACAGCAGATCGGCGTTGCTGACTATCTCAATATTGGGAGACCGACCGGCCTCGACCAACTTTGGCGCCAGGATTCAGAGGGCACAGTCGTTGGTTGGAAAGGTCTTGTCGAGCTGCGCCATGGCGCCGCCGATCGCCGCCGACTTTTCCACCAGGTAAACGTAAAACCCCAGTTCGGTCAGGTCAAGGGCGGTCTGGACGCCGGCCACCCCGCCGCCGACCACCATGACTGCCCCGGTTTTTTTGTCTTGTGCTTTCGCCATAATGAACTCCAAAAAAGGTAACTCTATATTCAAGCAGCTAGCCGCTAGCTGCTAGCCGCTGCATCTCAGCCCAGCACCTCAATCTTGATGGCGCAGGCCTTGTACTGCGGAGAGCGCGAGAGTTTATCGAGGTGGTTCATGGTCAGATTATTGATCGGCACCTCGGCGTAATGATACGGGATGAAAATCGTGCCCACCTGGACCCGATCGGAAATGGTGGCGCGGGCCTTCACCTCGCCGCGGCGCGACGTAAGCCGGATCCATGATTTTTCCGAGATGCCGAGACGCGCCGCATCGGCGGGATGCACCTCGGCCAGGGCCTCGGGGCTGATCCGCTCGATGCTGGGCGTGCGCCTGGTCATGGAGCCGAAATTATACTGCGCCACATCCCGGCCCGTGGTCAGCAGCACGGGATACTGGTCATCAGGCAGCTCTTTGGGCGGCTCATAGTCCGCGGGAATGAAGAGCGCCCGGCCGCGGGGAAAGGTGCCGATATGCAAAACCGGCGTCCCCGGATGATCCTTGTCCGGACAAGGCCACTGCAGGCCAACCTCGTCGATGCGTTCATAGCTCATGCCGGCATACTGGGGCGTCAGCGAACAAATTTCCGTAAAAATCTCCTTGGGAGAATCATAGTGCATGGGATAGCCCATTTTCCGGGCCAGTTCGCAGAAAATCTCCCAGTCGGCCTTGGCCTGGCCGGGCGGGTTAAAGGCCTTGCGGATGCGCTGCACCCGGCGCTCCGAACAGGTGAAGGTGCCGTCTTTTTCCGCAAAGCAGGCGGCCGGCAGGACCACGTCGGCCTTCTTGGCCGTGTCGGTCAGAAAAATGTCCTGCACCACCAGGAAATCGAGTTTGTCGATGGCGTTCACGGCATGCCGGGCGTTGGGGTCGGCCAGCACCGGATCCTCGCCAAAGATATAAAGCCCCCGGATGTTGCCGGCGACAATGTTATTCCAGACCTCGGTGGCGGGGATGCCGGGTTTGCGGGGCATCGTCACGCCCCAGAGCTTTTCGTACTTGTCGAAGATATCATCCCGGCTAAGCCCGGCATAGCCCGGCAAGGTATTGAACAGGGCGCCCATGTCACAGGCCCCCTGCACATTGTTCTGGCCGCGCAACGGGTTGATGCCGCCGCCCACGGCGCCGATCTTGCCACACAGCAGGGCCAGGTTGGAAACACTCTTGACGTTGTCGGAGCCCGAGGCCCAATGGGCCAGGCCCATGCCATAAACGATGGCACACTTCTTACCGGGGCTGGCGTACAGCCTGGCGGCCTCATGCAACTTCTCCATGGAGATTCCGGTGATCCCGGCCACGTAAGCTGGGGTGTATTTCTCGGTAACGATCTGCAGCTCTTCAAAATTTTCCGTGCGTTCGGCCACGTAGGCCTTGTCCCACAGATCTTCCTTGATGATGATGTGCATCAGACCATTGAGCAGCGCCACATCGCTGCCGGGATTGTGCTGCATCCAGATATCGGCCTGGCGGGCGAACTTGTGGCCGCGCGGATCAATGACAATCAGTTTGGCGCCCTTGCGGATCGCCTGACGGATGCGCAGTCCGGTCATGGGATGACTGGTATCGGGATTGGAGCCGATCATCAACACCACATCGGGCTGCTCGTTCCTGAAGTCCTCGATGCTGTTGGTCATTGCGCCGCTGCCAAGGGTGAGGGCCAAACTGGCCACCGTGGGAGCGTGACAGAGTCGGGCGCAGTGATCGATGTTATTGGTGCCGATCACCGCCCGCATGAACTTCTGCATGAGGAAGTTTTCTTCGTTACTGGCCCGGGCGCAACTGAAGCCGGCCAGGGAGTCGGCCCCATGCCGATCACGCAGTTCCTTAAAGCGCTTGGCCACCAGGGTCAAGGCATCTTCCCAACTGGACTCAACCAGTTCGCCGCATTTCCGCACCAGGGGTTGTGTCAGGCGATCGGGATGGCGGATGAAGTCCAGGGCAAAGCGCCCCTTAACGCACAACATGCCGTAGTTCGGGGGCTTATCGTTGTTGGTCACCACCTCCATCAGGGTGCGGCCCTTGATCTTCAGGATCAGATGGCAGCCGGAACCACAGTAGGGGCAGGTGGTGGGCACATAGCGGACCGGCTCGTTGATGATCGGGACAATCACATCCTTCTTGGTGAGCGCGCCGGTGGGACAGGCATCCACACAGTTACAGCAGTTGACGCATTTTTCGTTAAAGGAAAACTTGAGCCCCACCGGCCGGCAATTTTGATCGAGCCCCTCGCAGGTCAGGTCAAGGGCGTCGTATTCGCAGTTGTTCTTGCAGCGCTGGCAATAGATGCATTTGTTCAGGTCGACCTCAAAAAGCGGATGTCTGGGATTCACGTCATAAAGATGGATGGAGCCCATGCCGGTCTCGTTTAAGTCCACCCCGTCGGCAATGGAGTATTTCCGGAGATCGCAGCGGTCAAAGGCCGTGCAGCCGCAGGAAAGGCAACGGTCTGCCTCACGGCGGGCCGTCTTCTCCGAAAAGCCGTGCCGCACCTCATCGAAATTGGTGATGCGCTCCTCATACTCCACCCGGTCCATGACCTCGCGCTTCTGCGGGGTATAGCCCTCGATCAGAAAACGGTCGACCTCCTGGAAGGTCTGGCCGCGGGTGAAGTTGAAGCGGGGCTCGGCCGGCTCTTTCTCGACCTGGGCGATACTGGCGTGGATATACTTGGCGGCCCGCCGACCGGAAACCACGGCCTGAATGACGGACTGGGGGCCGGAAACCGCGTCACCGGCCGCCCACACAAAGCCAAGGCTGGTCTTCTGGCTCTGACCATGGACCTTGAGCAGGCCGCTCGACGTACTCTCCAGCTTGGCCTCCAGGGATTCAGGGGGAAAGGTGGCCAGCAAGGTTTCCTGGCCCACCGAATAGAGAATCAAATCGGTCAGTAAACTTTCGGTGAGCCCCGACACCGGCACGGGACGCTGCCTGCCGCCCTGATCCGGCTCGCTTAGTTCCATGCGCTGCATGCGCAGAAAAAGGGTGCCATGCCGCTCCACGATCTGCGTGGGACTGGCCATGGGAATAAAACGCACCCCTTCGCGCTCGGCCTCCTTGGCGGAATGTTCCTGGGCCTGCATCTTGTCCGGGCTGCTGGAATGCACCACGATAACTTCCTTGACCCCGAGCCGCACCAGGGAACGGGCCGCCTCCATGCCGATATTGGTGCCGCCCAGCACCACGGCCCGGCGGCCGGGGAAGTGATTCTTGCCCTCGTTGACCTGTTTCAAAAATTCCGTGGCCGGGTGGACGAAGGGCAGGTCAATACCGGGGATGTCGATAATCTTGGCCTTCTGGGTGCCAACGCCGAGCAGCACGGCGTCGAACCCCTCATCTTGCAGACTCCGCAGGGTGAAGTCCCGACCCCACCTCTGGCCGCAACGGACCTTTATGCCGAGCTTAAGGATCGTCTTGATCTCATAGTCAAGGACCGCTTTGGGGATGCGGTAGCCGGGGATGCCATAGCGGAGCATACCACCCAGCTCTGCCTCGCCCTCAAGAATGCTCACCTGATGGCCGTATTTGGCGAGGAAAAAGGCGCCGGACAGGCCGGCGGGCCCGCCCCCGATCACGGCTACCCGTTTGCCGGTAGCTGGCTCTTTTTCGATACGCAGGTCAACGTCCTTGTCATTGGCCATGCACCAGTCGGCCACAAAGCGTTTCAGGTGGTTGATAGCAATAGGTTGATCGACCAAGGCCCGGCGGCAGTTGGTTTCGCAAAAACGCGGGCAGACCCGGCCCACGGAGAAAGGCAACGGGTTGCGCTCCATGACCAGCCGCAGGGCCTCCTCATACTGGCCGAGACGGATGTGGGCAATATAGCCTTGGACGTTGATCTGCCCCGGGCAGCTCATACTGCAAGGCGCCTTGCAATCGCCAAAGTGATTCTCGGCAAGCGTCTCGAGGTTTTTCTTACGGAGCTCCTTGACCATGGCGGTGTCGGTATGGACCACCATGCCGGGCCGGGCCAAGGTCACGCAGGAGCGCACCGGCTTGTCCCTGCCCTCCACCTCGACCAAACAGATCCGGCAATGCGCCTTGGACTTACCCTTGACAAAGCAGAAGGTGGGAATATGGATACCCAGCGCCCGGGCCGCTTCCAGCACCGTGGTTTTCGGCCTGACCCCAATTTCCTGGCCGTTAATGCTGATGGGTATATCGGACATTGATCTAAGCCCCAACTTTTTATTTAGTCCCGTAGGGTGCGCAGGAGGTCGCGGACGCCTCGGAGGGGGGCAAAACGCCCGCCGAGCATGAGCGAAAGGCATTGCCAGCCCGGGAACACTTAGCCGGCACAAGCTGGATAGTTACAACAATTAAAGACAAATTACAAGGGGCCGCTCTCTTCGCTGAAAGCTGACGGCTGACTGCTGGCATCATGCCGCCGGCTTCCATTCCTTCAGGAAGGCCGGCAGATGCCCGGCCTCGCGCGGCCCCATGAGGATGCTCCAGTTGGGGAGTTCCTCCTCCAGTTCACCCTTGATCGAGGCGAGATAGCCAGGAATGATGAGTTCGCGATACTTGACCTTGTCCTCGATACCCGACTTCTTGACAAACTGGGCAATAAGGTCAGCGCCAAACTTACCGGCCGCCCAGGCGGTGAGCACGGAAAGCCCCTCGGTGTCCTTGATGAGCAGCCAGGAGGGCACCTTGGAGCCCTCGATCTCGCCGGAGACGATGAAGTAGGTGAGCGAGAAGTTGCAGGTGATAAGCACCGGCGAGTTCTCGGCCGGACCATTGATGCTGTAAATGTCCTCCGCCACCACCATGGGCCGCTGCGGATCGGTGAAGATGTTAAGCCGTTCCAGGAGCAGGGGAAAAAGGATGTCACCCTGCAGGTCGGAGAGTACCACGATACCGGCATACTTGGCCACCAGCACCGAGGCGATCATGGCCTCCAGGAGGGAATCGTCGGTCATCTCGCAGGGGAAGGTGATGGTCGGGAAGCCCAAGGGCTTGAACTTGCTGCGCACCGCGGCGCGGCGGGCCAGGACATTGTCTTCCAGGGCGGCGCGCACGGTGCGGGCGCCCGTATCGATAACCATATCCTTCAGGCCGGCGGCCAGCAATTTTTCGGTAAGGGCAACCGTGTCATCCACCGTGGCGCCCTTGACGCCCAACGGACAGCCGGCCTCCTTGGCCACCGCGGCCATGGCCTCGGCGTTGTCGGCCGCGGCCCCGAACAGCAGGGGTTTGCGCGCCCCGCAAAGGCCGGCGGCGGTCTTCATGGCAGCGGCATCACCGGTCATCAGGATGAGTTGGGCATCAGCGGCGCCGGCCAGCACCTTGCCGACCAGGTCGCAGAAGGCCTTGGCGTCGCCCTTGCTGTCTTGCACGGCAATGAGGTCAGCCCGCAGATTGACGCCGACCCGCTCGTAGCGCAAGGTGTTAAAGCGCTCGATCCGGCCGTCAACATCGGCGGCCGCCATGGCGGTGGTCACCAGCACCGCAATGCCGGTGGGGTTCTCGAAGCGCTTTTCATGCCGGAACAGGCAGGTCTCGCCGCCGATGGTAAAGGGCAGATCAGCGCTGCCGAGCTTGATGGTGCGGATCGGCGGGGCCGAGGCCTCGCCGATGGTGGCCTTGACCTCGTCATCGACATAGGGGCATTCGCCGATTTCGGTCTGGCCGGCGGCCACCTTCATGGCGAAGGCGAGACAGGTTGGAATGGAACACTCCCCGCAGTTCTTTTTGGGAAGCATCTTGAGAATCTGAATACCGGTTAAAGCCATTGTATGGTTCCTCCCCGTTGTGGAAAGCTTGTTTGTCGAGCATCGAGCCGCGCGGCACGGATCCCCACTACATGATGGGATCCATCTTCAGGGCGGGATGTCCCTTTTCCTGGAGGAATTTCAACACCTCTTCCTCGGTGGTGCCCACTTCCTCGTCGGCGATCATGTCGAAGAATTGCGGCATGCCCATCTCCTGGCAGCGCTGCATGAGCTTGTCCTTCAACTCTTCCTTCAGCATCTTGGGCAGCCAGACCACGCGCTGCAGGCCGCCTTCGGCCATGAAGAGCTTCTGGCTGGTGAGGTAATGCTTTGACACCCCCATGAAGCCGGGGGTCTGGGCGCCGCCGCCGGCCATGCCGGCCAGGGTGGTGAACTTCATGCCCGACGGGGTCATGCCCATGAAGTCCCGGTTGACCACCATAATGCCGTTGCACTGCGGCAGGGTGGCGGCAATGGCCTCGAAGCAGCCGCAGGCGGTCATGGGGTTGGTCATCAGCGAGTAACAGCTCACCTCGGTCACCGCGCCGCGCGAGGCCTGGGCCACGAAGTCGTTGATGCCCGCGAAGGATCCCATGGTCTTATCCAGGCAGGCGCCCTTGTCAATGGGCTGATTGGGACCGGTGGGGTTGATCTGGAAGGAGGCCTTGCCATCCAGCCAGTTGTAGGCGCCGCACATGCCGACCCGCTCCGGGGTGATGACGCAGACATGGCTGGGGGCAAAAGACTGGCACAGGGTGCAGGAGTAAAAGACCTCTTCGGTCTCGTCGGTCATGTTGCCCAGGCGCAGATCCCGCTCGGCGTAAACCTTCTTGGCCAGGGCCACGACCTCCTCCACCTTGTCCTGCACGGTGTAGATCTTGACCTGCACCTTGTCGAGGATGGCGCCGAACTCCTGGTGCAGCTTGCCGTGCAGCATCTTGCCGATGTGGGTGAACGAAAAGCCCTTTTCCACCGCGCCCTTGCCCACCCGGATCCACATGATGTTACGCTGGCCGATGTGCATGATGCCCTGGATGTAGTTGATCAGGTGATGAAACTGACGCTCGAGAATGGGCTCGAAATCGGACTGCATCTCGCGGCCCGCCACCTCGACCAGAATGGCGATGGGCAGATTCTGGCCCTGCGCAAGTTCCGGGACATCAGGCCCCTCCACGTTCACCTGGCCGTCGGTCACCTCGTCCATCTCCTTGGAGACCAGAACCTCGACCCCGGTGGTGCGACCGCCGCCACACTCCATGAACAGGTCGTCCTTGCGGATGCGCTCGCCCTCGAAGGCCGGGCCAAAGGCCATGGGGATGTCAATCTTGGAGACCGAGACCTTGAGCCCGCGCACCTCGATGGCCTTTTGCACGAATTCGTCATGGGGAACGTTGCTCACCACGTGCTCGTAGGTACAGATGCCGGTGGGCAGCACCTCGGGAATGTTGTAGTCGGAAATGGTCGGGAAGCCCCAGTTAATGGCGCCGGCAGCATTGGCATACCAGGCGTCGGACACCTCGCCAAAGGCCATGACAAAGGCAAAGGTACGATCCTTGTTGTAGATCAGGTTGCCCCGGTAATCGCCGGGCTTGATGCCGCCAAAGGCCATGGCCACGCGGCAGGCGAAGCCGATGGCGAACACCGCCGTGGTGTAAGAATCGCCAAAGGGCACCAGCCGGGTGCCCCAGCCGATCTGCACGCCGGCCGCGGTCAGTTGCTCGGGCATATGTACCCCGCCGGTGTGGTCGTGCATGAAGATATAGAGGTTTTTCTCCTGCAGCTCCAAGGCGATCTTGCTGGCGACCTCCTTGGTCGGCGGCGCGCCCAAGATGGCCGCAAAGCCGGGGGCCGTGCCGTCCACGAACTCAACGCCGCGCTTTCGGAAGATGACGTCGTCGGCCGCCCCGAGCCAGATGTTCTGGTCGGTGGGCTCTTCCGTCTTGGTGTAGTATTCGGGCTGGTTCAGGTAACGGATGGCCTCATACATCTCCTCGGCAAAAAAGGTGGCCATGCCCGCCTCCAGGGCCGGGGCCAGATAGGGCAGCCAGGTTGCTTCCGACACTTGGGCCGGCAGCAATTTGCGGCATTCCTGAAAGATCTCCTTCATGTCGCCCAGGTTCTGGACCTTGGCGCCCAGTATGCTGTAGATAATGGGCAGGAAATAGGTCGTGTTCGGAAAGGCGACCTCCTGGGCGGCACCGTACTGCTTCATGGCCTGCTCATAGGTCTCCTCGGCCATGTCCACGATCTTGTGGGCACCTCGAATGGCGGCTGAACAGATTATTTTCGACATGGAAAAACTCCTCTCACCTTATCCGTGCACAAGGCACAACGTATGGTCTGCACGCCGAAAGCGGCGCGACGATTTCTTCTTTGCCCGCCCTTACCCCATCAAACCGCTGATCAGGGCCTTGGTCAACGCCACGGCCCGCGGATGCCGCATGATGAGCACCTCGCCGCCGGCCATGAGCATACAGGTGGCGGTAATGGCCTCCATCAACACCCCGCGCCGCTCCTGGTCGCCGATCATGGCGTCCGTGGGCAGCCGGGTTTCCTTGGCCTTCCAGACCTCGCGACCCAGGTTGCAGATTAATGGCACCTGCAACTTTTCATCCTTCTGGGTCAGGGCGGCCAGCCGGATACGCTCCATGACCGAATAGGAATATTCGATGCCATAGCCCAGGGCGCCGATGGAGGGATCCACCAGCACGGTGTCCAGGGACACGCCCAGATTCTCCAGCAGGATATTGAGCTGCTTGGCCAGATTGACGTCAATGGGCGAGGCGGCGATCATGGGGTGGCCAAAGGCCATGGCCGTGGCCCCCAGCGACCGGTAATTGGCGTCGGAAAGCGGCCCCAGGCAAACCTTCTTGTCGCCGATCATGGCGGTAATTTCCCTGAGGGTCTCGGTGTCCTTGTCGGCATTGCCGCAGCCCCAGAGAATCACCGGCACGTCCACGCCGTTCACCACCTCCACCGCCTTCTTGGCGGCCTCGCTGGAGGGCCGGTTCAGGCCATTGGGGTCGGTGCTCACCAGGGAGAGACAGATGGCCTCCATGTTAAAGTCGGTGACGCACTTCCTGGCCCAGGCCACCGGATCGTTCAGCACGCCCTCAAAATGGCGGGCCAGGCTGGCGGGCCATTCATCGGGCGCCACGTCCAGCACGTCCATGGCGACAATCGGCCGGTTGGGCATCTCGCCCTCGAATAGATAAAACGGCAGGGTCTTGGCGCCGCCCACCGTGAGGGTGTGGCCCTTGCTACCCAACACCGTCTCGCGGATGGCGCCGGAGTATACCTGTTTGTAGGAATTATCAGGCACCCTGGCGGCCCTTTCGGCCAGTGGCGTCGTTTCCACGGCAAGGGCGGCCGGGGTCTCGGCCGCCGAAGACCGCGGGCTCGGCTTGACCGCTGGCTGGGCCGGCGGCTTGGCGGGCGGGGCCTCTTTCGGGGCCGGTACTGCCTTACTGGCCGCCACGGCGGTTGCCTTTTTCTCTGCCTCGGCCTTTTTGCTGGCGACCTCGGTCGCCGCCTTCTGGCGGGCAGCCTCCTCGGCGGCCTTCTTCTCGGCCTCGGCCTTGCTGGCGGCCTCGGCCGCCGCCTTTTTAGCGGCCACCTCGGCCGCCTTGGGTTCCACGGCCTTTTCCACGACCTTCGCCTCGACCTTGACTGGTGGAGGAGCGGCCGCGGTCACGGCGGCCACGCCGGCAGGCGGCTCCTTCTCCAGGGTGGCACAGGCGGCGGTAAATTTGGTCAGGGCCTCGAACTGCTTGTCCGATATACCCAGGGCCTCTTTAAGGGCTTCCAGGCCGCCACGGACCTGCTCCAAGGCAATCTGCCGTTCTCTTTCGTTCATCGCGTGTTCTCCCGCATCGTCTCCCTCAGGAATTCCAGGCTGCTCCCCGGCAATCGGTCCTCGTAGCACCATCGGCACCGCCGCTGTTGCGCCGGGCTGCCGCGCCGCGGCAAGAGGCGGCGCCGTCCCATCGTCCGCAAAGACCGGCCGCGGGCCAAGCTTGGCCCGACTGACAATCTCGGGCACCGCCTTTTCCCATTCAATGGCCATGATGTGTACGCCGGCCACACCCTGAATAGCCCGCACCTGGTTGATAATATCAACGCAGATATTGATGCCCTCGTCCTCTTTGTCCTTGGCGCCCTGCATGCGCTTGATCACCTCGTCGGTCACCTCCATGCCGGGTACGAACTTCTTCATATAACGCGCCATGCCGAGGGACTTGGGCGGGGTGACACCGGCCAGGATATGCACCTTATCAAGCAGGCCCAGTTCGCGAACCATCTCCATGAACCTCGCGAACTTCTCGACGTTGTAGATGATCTGGGTCTGAATGAAGTCGGCGCCGGCCGCCACTTTCTTGCCGAGGCGGGCGGCGCGGAACTCAAAGGGATGGGCAAATGGATTGGCCGCCGCCCCCAGGAAAAGCTTGGGAGCGTGGTCCTTGATCGCCTCGCCGCACTGAAAGACCTGGTCGTCCCGCATGGCCTTGACCATCCCGAGCATCTGGATGGAGTCCATGTCAAAGACCCCCTTGGCCATGGGGTGATTGCCGAACTTCTGGTGATCGCCGGTCAGGCAGAGCAGATTCTTGAGCCCCAGGGCGGCGGCGCCCAGGATGTCGCTCTGCATGCCGATGCGGTTACGATCGCGGCAGGTCATCTGAATGACCGGCTCCACCCCTTCCTGCAAGGCGATGAGCCCGGCGCCGATGGACGACATCCGCACGATGGCGGTCTGGCAGTCGGTGATGTTGACCGCATCGACACTGCCCTTCAGAAGCCGGGCCTTCTCGCGGACAACCTCGGGATCGCCGCTCTTGGGCGGCCCCAGTTCGCCGGTGACCGCGAATTCACCCCGGGCGAGAATTCTTTCTAATCGACTTCCCGATTTCATGAACCTGCATCCTTATCTATGGAAAAAAATCAACAATGACGAAATAACCGCTCAACCTTTGTGTTGCGGTCCATGACAGCCGACATCGCCAATGCCCGCCCCGGTGCCGCCAAGGTCGCGGCGCATGGCCATGTCGAAGAGCACCCGGTCGCGCTTCTTGTTGATGCCCAGGGCATCCCGTTTCTGTTCAATATGATCGATCATGATTCTGGCGATGTCCAGGGGCGCCTCGGCAATATTCCAGTGGGCGCCCAGCTCCTGTGTGATGCCTTCCTGGAGATACTTGCTGAACTTTTTGGCGCCGGTCACCGGCAGGCTCTGGAAGACCACCTGGGCGCCGCTGGCCACGAAATAATGGCCAATGGCCACCGCCTTCTCGCTCATCCACTGGGGCGCCGCGCCTATGGCCGGCAGGTCGGAGATGTCGTCACCCAGGCCGCCCTCCCGCACCATCTCGGTGGCGGCGATGAGGATGCGGCTGTTGTCGACGCAGGAGCCCATGTGCAGCACCGGCGGCATCCCCACGGTTTCGCAGACCTCGGCCAGGCTCTCGCCGCAGAACTGAGCCGCCTCGGGTCGCAACAGGCCGACCCGGCCCAGGCTGGTGGCCGCGCACCCGGTGGCCAGGACCAGGATGTTGTTCTTGATCAGTTCCCGGGCAATAATCTCGTGGGTCGCGTCGCTCATCTTGAAGTTGTCGCAGCCAACGATAGCGCCCACGCCCCTTATGCGGCCGTTGATGATGTTGTCGTTCAACGGCCGGTAGCTCGCGCGAAAACGGCCGCCCAGCATATGGTTGATGGTCTCGTGGCTGAAACCGGCCACCACGTCGAGCCTGGATTTCTCCGGGATATGAAAGTCGCCGCGCTTCTTGAAGTTGCCGATGGCGTGCGTGAGAATGCGCTTGGCGGAATTGATGGCCTCGTGATCGTCAAACTGGATGTGCACCGCGCCATCCATCTTGGCCCGGTAATTGGTGGTGATGATGTCGGTGTGAAAACTCTTGGCCACCTGCACCACCGACTGCATGATGCACTGCACATCCACCACCATGGCCTCGATGGCGCCGGTGGCCAGGGCCATCTCCTGCTGGACAAAGCCGGCGGCCACCGGAATGCCGCGGCGCATAAGGATTTCATTGCCAGTGCAGCAGACCCCGGCCAGGTTGATGCCGGTGGCCCCGGCCTTCTTGGCCAGGGCCAGGATCTCCGGGTCGCCAGCGGCGAGGCACAGGGCCTCGGCCAAGAGCGGCTCGTGACCGTGAACGGTGACGTTCACCTGGTCCGGCCTGAGCACGCCAAGATCAACCACGGCGCGGATCGGCACCGGGGTGCCGAACATGATGTCGGTGAGTTCGGTGGAGAGCATGGACGACCCCCAGCCATCGGCCAGGGCGCAGCGCGATGACTGCATGGTAAGATTATGGTATTCCTGATCCACGCCCATGTGGGTGCGGTGCATGAGTTCGACCACTTCCCGGTCCACCCCGCGCGGTTCGATACCGAGCTTGCGCCAGACCTCCTGACGTTTGGCCGGGGCCCGCTTCAGCATCGACAGGGGGGTGTTTTCCTGGTTGCCGAATTCAGCCATGGCCTTCTGGCCCAATTCCAGGGCGATATCGTTGACCTCGCGGCCCTCGGTAACGATGTCGAAAACCACGGCCAGCTTTTTAAGCTTGTCGACATCCTTGATCTGATTGGGGCCCTCGCCCCGGGCGGCGGCGATAAAGCCGCGCACCATCTCGCGGGAATGATCGGTGTGGGCCGCGGTGCCCGCCGCCACGGTACGGCCAAAATGCCGCGCCGCCACCGTATCGGCGGTGGCCCCGCAGATGCCGATCATCTCGTCGACGCCATCGATGATCTGACAGGGCCCCATATTACAGTGCCGGCAGCAGGTGCCGGTGGAGCCGAACAGGCAGGCCGCCATGCCGCGCGCCTTCACCCGGTCGTAGGCGGTGGTAAACTTCTTCTCGCCGCCAACCTTCTCCAAGACATCAATGGTGGATTGACAGGTAATTTCCGTACAACCCTCGCAACCGTTCCGTTTTACAGCCATGGTTCACCTCGCTTGGCAACAAAAATACAAACCGCTCGGACGCCCCGCCCTGCCTCGAACTAGTTAAGGCCGGCTGCCTGCTTGGCCGCCTGCACGGTATTCTTCATCAACATGGTAATGGTCATGGGGCCGACGCCGCCCGGCACCGGGGTGATGAACGAGGCCTTTTCCTTGACCGACTCGAAATCGACATCCCCGGCCAGGATGGCCTTGCCGGATTCGCTCATGCCGATCCGGTTGACGCCGACATCGATTATCACCACGCCGTCCTTGACCATGTCGGCGGTAACCAGCTTCGGCACGCCCACCGCGGCGATGATGATATCGGCCCGCCGGGTATGCACCGCCATATCCCTGGTGCGGGTATGACAGAGGGTGACCGTGGCGTTGCCGCCCGGCCGTTTCTGCAGCATGAGATTGGCGATGGGCTTGCCGACGATGTTGCTGCGGCCCAGGACCACCACCTCGGCGCCGCTGGTCTGCACCCCGCTACGCACCAGCAGTTCCAGGATGCCGTGGGGGGTGCAGGGCAGGTAGCACTGCTCGCCCAGCACCATCTTTCCGACATTGACCGGGTGAAAACCGTCCACGTCCTTGGCCGGGTCAATAGCGTAAAGCACCTTGGTTTCATTGATGTGCTTGGGCAGCGGCAACTGTACCAGAATGCCGTGGATCTTGGCATCCTGATTATACTTGGCCACCAGCTCCAGGATAGCCGCCTCGGTAGTATCCTCGGGCAGGGTGACCTGCTCCGAATGAATACCCAGGGCATGAGCCGTCTTATTCTTGGCAGCCACATAGGACTGCGAAGCCGGGTTCTCCCCCACCAGAAAGGTAACCAGGCCGGGCACAATCTGGTGTTTCTCAAGTAGGTCGGCAACCTCCTGCTTCAGTTCCTCACGAATGGCCTTGGCGGTTTCGGTGCCGCTGATAATTGTGGCGCTCATGCTCTCTCCTTGCCGGAATTCCGTGTGTATTTCAATAAAATTGACACAAATATTTTCGCATCCTTACCCCAACAGACTCCCGGAATCCGGGTAGAAAAATCCGCCAATTCTCCTTGATCGAGAAAGGCTTCTCCGAGGCTTAGAGGTGAAACATGCGGATGTACAAAGATTATGGAAAAAAGGGAGCTTAATGAATTCTATTTAATATTTCAAGAAAATTTATGCCGCAAAATTTATACAGCCCTGTTGCCCGGGTGCATTTTTATCGCCATTGTCTCATGGGAAAGACAGGCTGATGTCCTTTGGGCAGAGGCCAAAAACAACAGCGGGCAGGCTGTTACGGTTAAGCGGTCAGCAGTCAGCTCTCGGCATTCAGGTTAACCTGCCGACTTGATTGATTTTCATTGCTGGCAACTACTCAGGTCTATAGGCTGTAGGCATTTAGACTGTTAGCAACAGCAAAACACGAGATATCAGTCGTACTGTGTTGAGCCTTGCCAGATTTTCTACTCTGTCGGGAGCAAGTAAACTGTCCGGGTTTGTAGCACATGATCTGTCCGGTATTATTGGTGCTTCCGGGTTTTCAGTGGGTAACAGGGTACAGATCGAGGCCGCCTAGGTGAAAAAGTATCACCGT
>MNYK01000091.1 GCA_001873115.1 Desulfobacterales bacterium CG2_30_60_27
CGCGGGTTCGTCCGCGACCGGGCGCAGGATGCGCGGGAGGGCGCGGACGCCTCGGAGGCGGGCAGGACGCCCGCCCCCGCATGAGCGAAAAGTATTTTCAGGCCGGGAACGCTTGACTGCCGACACAAGCTGGATAGTTACAAAAGACAAACCCGACCTTGAGTTCTCTTCCCCCCTCTTCCTTTCAGCTTTGAGCTTTCAGCTTCTCCCACATAAAACTTGATTTATGATGATATCATCATTAAAATTGAAGACATGTACAGAGAGCGCATAATTTCCAAACGGCTGTATCAACTGGCGGAACATTTCCCGGTAGTGGTGGTCAGCGGCGCCAGGCAGGTGGGCAAGAGTACGCTGTTGCAGAATACCCTGGGCAAGACCATGCCCATGGTGATATTTGATCCGGTGCTGGATGTGGAGAATGCCCGCCAGGACCCGGAGCTGTTCCTGAACAACCGCGAACCACCGCTCATTCTCGACGAAATCCAGTACGCCCCCGAGCTGGTGGCCTGCATCAAAAGGCGGGTGGACCGGCATCGCCTGCCAGGGCAATTCATCCTGACCGGTTCCCAGCAGTGGGGCGTACTCAAATCCATGGCCGAAAGCCTGGCCGGGCGCGCGGTTTTCCTTGATCTAGAGGGGTTCTGCCTGGCGGAAATCGCCGGCCCCCAAGCCACCGACACCTGGCTGGGCCGGTGGCTGGCCGATCCTGACCGGTTTATCAAAAAACCGCCGCCTCGCCTGGACCTGCCAACCCCGCTTTTCGAACAATTGTGGCGCGGCTTCCTCCCCGAGGCGCAAGAACTGCCGCTGGCGGTGCTTCCGGACTTCCACTTGGGCTACCAGCGCACCTATATCGAAAGGGATGTCAGGTTGCTGGCCGAGGTTTCGGACTGGCAGACCTTCGGCCGGTTCCTGCGGCTCACCGCCGCCCTCACCGCCCAGGAGGTAAACCACAGCCAGTTAGGTCGTGAACTCGGCCTGACGCCGCAAACTTCCAGGCGCTGGCTGGATCTGCTAAAGGCAACCTTCCAGTGGTTCGAGGTGCCCGCCTTTGCCGGCAACCTGGTGAAGCGGGTAAGCGGCAAGCCCAAGGGCTACGTGGCCGATACCGGCCTGGCCTGCGCGGCCCAGGCCATCTCCTCGCCCGCGGCCATAGGCGGCCATCCGCTCATGGGGCATCTTTTTGAAACCGCCGTGGCCGCGGAACTGCGCAAGCAATGCGCCCTGTTTTCCCCCAGGCCCAACCTCTACCACTGGCGCTCCCACGGCGGGGCCGAGGTGGATTTCCTCCTCGAATACAACGGCGTCTACCACCCCATGGAGGTCAAGGCCAAAAGCAATCCGGACCGCCGCGACACCATGTCCATCACCGCTTTCCGGAAAAAATACCCGGATTTGCCGGTGGGAAAGGGACTGGTTCTGGCGCCTGCCGAGAGGATGATACAACTTTCCGAGCAGGATTATTGCCTGCCATGGGATACAGCATGACTTTCTTGCGTAGAGTTCAGCGATCAGCTCCCCCCTCTTCCTTTCACCTTTCACCTCTCTTACCGCAACAACTCGGCAATCTGAAAGGCCAAATCCAGACTCTGCCCCGCATTCAGCCGAGGATCACAGGTGGTCCAGTAGCGCTGTTCGAGGTTGGCATCCACGAGATTATGGCCGCCGCCGGTGCACTCGGTGACGTCCTCGCCGGTGAGTTCGACATGCACGCCGCCCGGGTGGGTGCCCTCGGCCCAGTGGATCTCGAAGAACAGGCGGATCTCCTTCATGATCTCGTCGAAGTTCCTCGTCTTGTGCCCGGTTTCCGCCGTGTAGGTATTGCCGTGCATGGGGTCGCAACTCCAGACCAGCTTGAACCCCTCATGCTGCATCTCCCGCAGCAGGAGGGGCAGGTACTGGCCAATCCGGTTGGCCCCGAAGCGGGTGATGAGGGTCAGGCGGCCCGGCTCGTTATCCGGGTTGAGCCTGGCGATGATCCTCTTGAGCTCATCAAGGTCGTGGTCGGGGCCGACCTTCATGCCGAGCGGGTTGCCCACGCCGCGAAAGAACTCGACGTGGGCGCCTTCCAACTGCCGGGTGCGGTCGCCGATCCACAACATGTGGCCGCTACAGTCGTACCACAGGCCGGTGGTGGAATCCTGTCGGGTGAGGGCCTCCTCGTAGCCCAGCAACAGGGCCTCGTGGGAGGTGAAGAAGGCGGCCTGGTTAATCTGCGGGATATCGGTGTCAATGCCGATGACCCGCATGAAGTTGATGGCCTGGGAAATCTGACCGGCCAATTTCTCGTAGGACTGACCCTGGGGTGAACACCTGACAAACTCGTTATTCCAGGCATGTACCCGGTTCAGGGCGGCATAGCCGCCGCGGGTGAAGGCGCGCAGGAGATTCATGGTGGCGGCGGCCAGATAAAAGCCGGTAAGCATGCGCTGCGGGTCGGGCCGCCGGGCGGCCAGGGTGGGTTCCGGGCTGTTGACCATGTCGCCCCGGTAGCTGGGAATCTCCTGGCCATTCACGATTTCCGTGTCCTTGGAGCGCGGTTTGGCGTACTGGCCGGCAATGCGGCCCACCTTGATGACCGGCCGGCCGCCGGCATAGGTCAAAATCACCGCCATCTGCAGGATGACCTTCAGGGTCTCCCGGATGGTGGGCGCCGTGCACATGGAAAAATCCTCGGCGCAGTCGCCGCCTTGCAGGAGAAAGGCGCGCCCTTCGGCGGCCGCGGCCAACTGCTTCTTAAGATCCCGGATCTCGCCGGCAAACACCAAAGGCGGCAACTTGGCGATGGAGGCCACGGCCTGGCCATAGGCCGCTTGATCAGGCCAGTTGGGCTGCTGCAGGGCCGGGAATTTTTGCCAGCTCGATTTGCTCCAGGTTTCCTGACTCATGCCATCTCTCCAGTAGGGTGTGCCGTGCGCACCATTTGTGCCTGATGGTGCGCACGGCGCACCCTACGATTCGCGTTCAGCTTTCAGCCCACAAGTGTCGCCACAACAAACCTCGACATCAAAGACGTTCAAAATCCGCAACTCCCGCTCCCGCCTTGCGTCTGGCAACGGGGGCAGGAAGTGCAAGGCAGGCAGCAGGGCAACGGCCTCGGCCCGGGAGGGAATGGCCGCCAGCCCCGTGCCCAGCACCTGGCCGGTGGCGGTGTCGAGGAGTTCGGCGTCCTCGCCGTTGGTCACCACGGCCAACGGCATCTGATAGTTTGCCTCCAGCACCCGGGCCGCGGCAATGGCCGGCCGCTCGCGGGTCACCAAAGAGCCGGGGCCGTAGCGCACCACCATGAAACGCCGGTCCTGGCAGCTCACCACCAAGTCAATCCGGGAGACGGTAAACTGGCCGGCAAATTGGGTTTCGATGGTCTGCCGCGCCGTAAGCTCTGCCCGGTCATAACCTTTTTCCTCCACCAGCAGGCGGGCCAGCTTCTGGCGGTAACGCTCGTCATCGGTGTCAACCAGGCTGGCGCCGGTTAGATAATCGGTGCAGGCGCCATAGATGAAATGGTGGGAGAGATCCGTCATGGTTGTGCGCGCTGTCAGCTATCAACTCCTCTCCATCAGGTAGGGGGCGGTCTTGGCACGGGTATAAACGCTTCCACTTGCCGCCCCAGTATACAGCGCCGCTTGCGCCTGGTCCAGCCCCATCTTGCCCACGGGTCGGCCGAAAGGAAGCGGATCAAGAGCCATGCTGTCCTTCGTCGGGCTGCGCCGTGACCAGGCAACGACAGTTGGCCCAGCGCAGATGGCCAAGGCAGGCGGCCAGGATTTGATGCACGACGCAGTCGCGGAACTCGGCGGCGAAAAGGGTAGCATTCGTGTTCCTGTTTGTGATATATTTGTATATCAACTTGAGATGGGAGACCAATAATATGCTTGCAATCAGACTGCCTGCCGACGTGGAAAGCCGCCTTGATGCGCTGGCGCAAGCCACAGGCCGGACCAAGACGTTCTATGCCCGCGAGGCCATCCTGGAACACTTGGATGACCTTGAGGATTTATACCTTGCCGAACAGCGATTTTTAGACCATCACGCCGGCAAAACTCAAGCCGTGCCGCTCGAAGAAGTGATGAAACGCTATGGCTTGGAAGGTTGAGCTAGACCCCGCGGCGGAGCGGGAACTGGACAAACTCGACCCGCAGGCGGCAAGACGCATTCTTGCCTTCCTGCATGGCCGTGTTGCGGTGCTGGACGACCCGCGCAGCATTGGCCAAGCCCTCAAGGGTTCCAGGCTGGGCGAGTTCTGGAAGTATCGCGTGGGCGATTATCGGATCATCAGCAGCATAGAGGATAACGCTTTGTGCATCCTTGTTGTACGGATTGGCAGCCGCCGCGAGGTATACCGCAAATAAGCGACCGGGGTTTTCCGCCACGTCCAGGTTTTTTTGTCTCCTGGCCGGCCAGAGGGGCTAAAAGCAGACGGGTCAGACCTGTCCAACCCGTCCGATCATCTACCACCTGAGGAATTTTGCAGCGCCCAAAGAGCCGAAGCGTCAATAACCGCGCCGCTTTTTTTTGACAGGCCAACCAAGCCGGCCAGGCCAGAGCCGATGAGCAGCATGGAGGCGGGCTCGGGCACGGCCTGAATCTGTCCGGGAAGAACGGCCAAGGCGTAGTAGTTGAAGTCCTTGCCGTTCGCGTCCTGGTAGCCGTCGCCCGTGTAGAAGTACCAGGCGGAGTTCGGGTCGGCCGCGTACGACGTGCCCGACCAGTACCAGTCCGAAACAAGGTTGGCGAAAGCTCCCGTGTTGGTCAGGCCACAATTTGGTTGTGGATAATTGCCATTGGTGTCGTAATATCCCTTGTTGACAAGCTCGGTGTAATACAGATGCCCCATCTCCGAGGTAGTGATGTTGTACCCGGCCGTGGTCGTGCCGTCATAGCCCCACACATATGGTCCGTCCACGGTGGCAGGCAGGCGCCAGTTGTCATAGGTCACGCCGTTCACGGTCACGGCAAGATTAGCCGCCCAGCTTACCTGATTCTGCCAGGTGTCAGGTGCGTTGCTGTAATCCAGCCAGGTGATATTGCGGTCCGTGTCGTTGATTACCTGCACACCCGCATACGGCCCCGAATCCACCGTGCCCGCCACCACCAACGAGGCGTGCGCCGGGACACAGTACGACTTATATCTCGTGTTTCGCTGTTGCTAACAGACTAAATGCCTACAGCCTATAGACCTGAGTAGTTACGGATTCAAAAACAAAGCGGGGTTAAACTGAGATGAAACTATCATATCCGTACACCGTTGAGCCCCAGGAAGGCGGTGGATACCTCGTGCAATTCGTTGACATTGAAGAGGCCTTTACCGAAGGCGAGACCATGGAGGAAGCGGCCTTTAACGCCGCCGAAGTACTTACCGCCCTGTTGGCATATCGGCTGGAAAAAGGTGCGCAGATCCCGGAACCATCGGAGGTTGACGGCTTGCCTCTTGCTTCGCCAAGCGCAGCGGTGCAGTCTGCCATTCTGGTACATTATGCCAGGGGAAACCGCCCGATGTCCGAGTTGGCCCGCGCCCTTGAAACCTCTTGGCCGGCCGCGCAACGGCTGGAAAATCCGCGCCATTGGCCTACCCTCAAGCAGCTTGACCGTGCAGCCAAAATGCTTGGGAAACGGCTGGTGCTATCCCTGGAGTGATGATAATCGGGATAGGGGGCGGTCAGGCTTCACCTTGCGCGACCCGCTGACTGTCCTTTTCCGACAGCAAAAGAGCTTCGCTCCACGCTTCCTGCCCACGGCTGGTCACCCAACGCCCATGCAGGGCGCACAAAAGAAAGGGGCCTAAGTGGCCCCCTTCTCGATACCGCTCCAGAGGGCCTTGGCCTACAAAGTCAGCCAGGACTCGGAGAAGACCGCCTGGCCGGAGAGCACCCGGTAGGTCTTGTAGTGCTGTAATTCAGCTTCATTCAGCTTGGACGGATCCGGGTCGAGGCCGTCCATCATGCCGTGCACCAGGTCCACCAGGCTCTGCCTTTCTCCCTTGCAGATAGCCATGAGTTCCTTATCATATGCGTTGACAATTGCTGTTGTCAGACCATGCTTCATCAGCATGATCAGGTAGGTGCGATCCAGATATTTTCGGAGATTTTCCGCCACGCCGTTGGACACGTTGGACAACCCGACGGTGGAACCTGCTCCTGGCGCGATCTCCTGCAACATGCTCAAAAATTCCAGCCCGGCAAGGGTTTGGTCTGCTCCCAGAGTGATGGGAGACGCAATGGGGTCAAACAGCATTTTCTCGTTTGGAATCCCGGCCTCGGTCAGAGCCATCAGCAGGTCGACAGCCAAGGCAGCCCTTTCGTTTGAATCCCTAGGCAAACCGTCGGGACCCCATAACAGAGCAACTACATTGCATCCAGCTTCCGCCGCAATGGGCACCAATGCTTCCATCCTCTCGGGCCTGGCCATGATGGAATTCAGCACAGCATCAGCTTTATTTTTTACAACCTTGAAGCCCGCGGCCATGGCGGCAACATTGGTCGTATCAAGGACCAGAGGCACGTCACTGACCGCCTGCACCGTCTCAACTACCCAGGGCATCAACTCCTCGCCGTCTTTTCTGGCTGGCCCTATGTTCAAATCAAGATAGGAAGCGCCGGCGGCCGACTCCTCCTTGGCCATCTCCTGCACCGGGCCGGGGTTCCTCTCCTTCATGGCCATGCCGCTCCGCTTGCCCATGATGTTGATGCTTTCCGCAATCGCTAATACCGTGTTGGCCATTGTCCCGCTCCTTGGCTTAATTGATGTTGATATTTTCCGCCCCCACCCCACCCATCCGATGCGGGACGCTGCTTTCCCGAGGCCACCGGCCCGAAGGCTTTGACAGCCCACCCAGCGACGCGCGACGATAAGCGGGAAGAGTATCGTTTCGTCAATAGCTTGTCAACAAACAAACGCCAAAACAGCCCTTTCCCGTGCTGGCGAAGGGTGGCTCGCAAAAACAACCTTTCGTTCGACCAGGGTGGGGGGTAAGATGAGGGGCAAAGTGGCAAATGGAGTTTTGCTCTATATCTTTAGTCCTTCTGCCACTTTGTCACTAAATCTACAAGGGAGCAAACTTGTCCGCCATTGGCATCAACAGAGATACCATCCGCAAGGCCATAAGCGCGGTGGGCGTGGTGCGGCCCTTCTTCCGGCAACATCGGTGGCGCCTGCTGGCCGGTTTCCTGGCCCTGGCCGGCGTTAATGGCCTGCAGCTCACTATCCCGCGCATCATCCGCCGGGCAGTGGACGGCCTGCAACAGGGCACCGCCACCCAGACCGGCCTCCTCCATTACGGCCTCTCGATCCTCGTGATATCGCTTGGCATCGGCGCCTGCCGCTTTAGCTGGCGCTACCTCATCCTCGGTTTTTCCCGCATCCTGGAGGTCGATCTCAGGAACGCGCTGTTCGCCCACCTCCTCACCCTGGACCGCCCCTTTTTCCAAAAAAAACCGCCCGGCGAGATCATGGCCCTGGCCAGCAACGATCTGTCCGCGGTGCAGATGGCCTGCGGCATGGGGTTGATCGCCTTCTCCGACGCCCTGTTCATGAGCATGGCCACCCTGGGCTTCATGGCCTACATCCATCCGGGCCTCACCCTGCTCACCGTGCTGCCCATGCCACTCCTGGCCGGGCTCACCAGCTATCTCTCGGCCCGCATTCACCGGCGCTTCAAAAAGGTACAGGAACAGTTCTCGCGCCTCACCGAATTTTGCCGCGACACCCTGGCCGCCATCCGACTGGTCAAGGTTTATACCCAGGAAAAGGACCGGATCGAACGCTTCAACGGCCTGGGCCGGAGCTATGTGCGCGACAACCTGCGGCTTGCCCTGGTACAGGGCACCCTGTTCCCGGTCTCGGGCATGGTGGCCAACGTCAGCATGCTGCTGGTGCTCTTCTTCGGCGGCCGGCTGACCATCCGCGGCGCCATCACCATCGGCGACTTCGCGGCCTTTATCAGCTACCTGTTCATGCTCACCTGGCCGATCATGGCCCTGGGCTGGGTGGCCAACCTGTTCCAACTGGGGGTCACCTCCCTGCACCGCATCAAAACGGTGCTGGACGCCGTACCCAAGCTCACTGAACCGGCAGAGCCTCTGCCCCTGCCCGTTGTGCAACGCGGCTTTGCCCTGCGCCATCTCACCTTCGGCTATGCCCCCGGCCTGCAACCCGCCCTGCAAGACCTGTCGCTCACCATCGGCCCGGGCGTACTGGGGGTGGTCGGCCGCACCGGCTCGGGCAAGTCCACCCTCTGCCAACTCCTGGCCCGGCTCTACCCGGTGCCCGAGGCCAGCCTGTGGCTGGAAGACCGGGACGTGAACCGCCTGCCCCTGGCCGGGGTGCGGAGCCAGATCGCCTACCTGCCCCAGGAGGTGCTGGTCTTCTCCGACACGGTGGCCGCCAATATCGCCATGGGCAAGCCCGGCGCGAGCCAAACGGAGATCGAGACCGCGGCCAGGGCCGCCGCCATCCACGATGAGATCCTTGCCATGCCAAAAGGCTATCAGACCCGCCTGGGCGAAAAGGGCGTCACCCTCTCCGGCGGCCAGCGCCAGCGGCTGGCCCTGGCCCGCACCCTGCTGCTGAACCGCCCCATCCTCATCCTGGACGACGGCCTGTCGGCCGTGGACACTCAGACCGAGCACGAGATCATCGCCAACCTGCGGCCCTACCTGGCCGAAAAAATCTGCGTCATCGTCTCCCACCGGCTGGCGGCCCTGGCCGACGCCGACCGCCTCGTGGTCCTGGCCGAGGGCCGGGTGGCGGAGGCGGGCACCCACGCCGAACTGCTCGCCCATGGCGGCCTGTACGCCGCCATCCACGAGCACCAGGGCCTGCGGGAGGAGTGCCAATAGCCATGCGCTACGATTTCGGCTACTTCGAGGAAGACCACCTGGGCCAGACGGCCGAGGTCCATCTCTGGCAGCGCATCATGGGCTACGTGCGGCCCTTCTGGTGGGAGGTGGCCGGCGCCCTCGCACTTTCCCTCATCATCACCGGTGCCGGCCTGGGCCTGCCCGCCCTGCTGCGCGCGGCGGTGGACAATTACATCGTCAACCAGGGCCTGACCACCCCGGCCCGGCTGGCCGGCGTGGCCCGACTGGCCGGGATTTTCCTGGCACTGCTCGGCCTGGAATTCGTGGCCAACTTCCTGCAGGTGGTGCTCCTGGAATGGACCGGCCAGCGGGTCATGCACCGCATGCGCCAGCAACTCTTCACCCACATGCTGGACCTCAATCTCTCCTTCTACAACCGCAACCCGGTGGGCAAGCTGGTCACCCGGCTGACCAACGACATCCAGAACATGCACGAGATGTTCACCTCGGTGATCGTCACCCTGTTCAACGATCTCATCCGCCTGACGGGTATTCTGGCCATCCTCTTCTGGATGAACTGGCAACTGGCCCTGGGCATGTGCCTGCTGGTGCCGGCCATCCTCGGCAACACCCTGTGGTTCAGCCGCCTGGCCCGCGACGCCTTCCGGCGCATTCGCACCGGCCTGGCCCGGATCAACTCCTTTCTGCAGGAGGCCCTGTCCGGGGTGGCCCTCATCCAACTGTTCAACCGCGAACCATACAGCCGGGAACGCTTCCAGGCCCTGAATCGCGCCTATCTTGATGATACCCTCTACCAGATCAAGGTCTTCGGCATCTTCATGCCCGTGGTCGAGATCCTGGCCATGGCCGCCACCGCCCTCATCATCTGGTATGGCGGCAGCGAGATCCTGCGAGGCGACATGACCATCGGCGTGCTGGTCGCCTTTCTCGCTTACATGCGCCTCTTCTTCCAGCCCCTGCGCGAGCTCTCCCAGAAGTACTCGATCGTGCAGTCGGCCATGGCCTCGGCTGAACGCATCTTCCAGCTCCTGGATACCGAGGAGTCCCTGCCAATAGCCAAGACCCCCGAACTGCCGGCCGGAGACGCCGGCACGGTCGTATTCCAGAACGTCACCTTCGGCTACGCCCCGGGCCAGCCGGTGCTGCGCGACCTGTCGTTCACCGTGCCCCCAGGCGAGACCCTGGCCATTGTCGGCGCCACCGGCTCGGGCAAGAGCACCATCATCAACCTGCTGGAGCGGCTCTACGATCCGGAGGCCGGGGCCATTACCGTGGACGGTACCGACCTCCGCCAGCTCGACCCCGCCTGGCTGCGCCGTCATGTAGGCCTGGTCATGCAGGACGTCTTCATCGTGCCCGACACCCTGCGCGCCAACATCCTGCTGGATCGGCTCGATCTTGACGACGCCGAGCTTACAACCATCGTCAGCCGGGCCCAGCTCACCGCCCTGGTCCGGCAGTTGCCCCAAGGCTGGCATACCCGGCTGGGCGAGGGCGGCATGGAACTCTCCGCCGGCCAGAAGCAACTGCTGGCCTTCGCCCGGGTGCTGGCCCGCGACCCCGCCATCCTGGTGCTGGACGAGGCCACCTCCAACGTGGACACCGAGACCGAGATCCTGATCGAGAGGGCCATCGACACCGCCCTGGCCGGCCGGACCAGCATGGTCATCGCCCACCGGCTCTCCACCATCCGCCGCGCCCACCGCATCCTGGTGATGACCGAGGGACGCATCGTCGAGCAGGGCACCCACGAGAGCCTGATGGCCGCAGGCGGCCTCTACCATCACCTGCAAAGCCTGCAAGTGCGCGACTGCGTCCCATCCTGAACCTCACCATTTTTCCCTTTCTGCCCGCTGGCAAAAGGGGTACATTGCCTGGAAGAAAAAAGCCCCCTGGGGTCCGAGGGGGCTCGCAAGGAATCACCACCGCCCGAGGGCATGCGCCGTGCCGCAGCAGAACCACACAGGCATTAGTGACCTCCTTCTGACGATCGGCCGCCAGTGGCTGCTCACCGCCCTCGGCCTGGCCGGCGCCGTGCTCGTGGTCTGCGGCTTTTTCGACCCCCCCCTGGCCCATTTCCGCTTCCATGCCCTGCTCCTGGCCGTGGCCCTGCTCTTCGCCCTGGTGGATACCATCCGCCGCGTGCGGGGCTGGCAGCCGAGCCGCTTCCCGCAACGCCTCGAAGGGCCGCTGCTCTGGACCGTGGCCGTCTGGATGCTGCTCCGCCTCCTGCCCCAGTTTGCCTCCCACACCATCGTGGTGCCGGCCGCGCTCATCGCCTGGCTGGTGGTAAGCACCCCGCTGTCGGTCTTTCTCCTGCCGCTCATTACCGCCCTGGCCATGGAGGCCGGTCTCACCCTGACCGGGCGCCAGGATCTCCGCACCCTGGGCCTCAACCTGGCCGTCTTCAGCCTCACGGTCATGGGCTTAAGTCTCTTTGCCTGGAGCAAGGCCTACCGCCATCGTCTGCGCAAAGCCATCGCCCGCGGCCGCCATGAGGCAACCAGCCAGGAATACGCCGAGGATCTGGGCCTGGTGGCCGAACGCTCACCGCTGCCCGACCCCCCGGTGCCAGAGGGTGAACGGGAATACCTGGCCCCCGGCAGCCGGCCGGCGGCCGAACTGGTCTCGGCCTCCTTCGACCTGCAGATGGACATGATCCGCCAGGCCCTGCGGGCCACCACCGTGGCCCTGCTGTGGCCGGACCTTGAAGGCAAGGAGCTGCGTCTGCGCAACATTGCCACCGACCGGGCCGACATCGCGCCGGGTCCCTATCCATTGGGCACCGGCATCACCGGCGCCCTGCGCCAGACCGGCGGCGAGCTCGCCCTGGCGCCGGCCGGCCGCGCCTGCCCGGGCCTGCCCTACTACCAGGGCGATGACAAGGTGGGCGGCGTGCTGGCCCTGGAAATCACCACCAACCGGACCGCGCCTATGGCGGCCGAACACCCGCCCGGCGTCCTCTGCGTTGACCGGGCCGCAACCACGGCCTGGACAACCGGCGAACGCGCCTTGCTGGGGTTGGCGGCCCGCAAGCTCTCCTTGGAACTGACCATGGGCCGCCTGCTGCTCACCATGGATCTGGACCGGAATACCATGCAGCAGCTCTACCTGGGGCTGCGCGAATTGAACGGCGTGCTGGGCCTTGAGGCCTGCTTCGACGCCACCATCAAGACCATCACCAACCTGGTGCAGGCCGATTTTGTCGCCATCAGTCTCGTCGAGGGCAAGGTGCACCGCATTGCCCGGGCCGAGGGCCCCCAGGCCGAGCACCTGGCCGGCCTCACCTTTCCCGTGGAGGAAGGGTTGCTCGGCCAGGCCTTGAAGTTCAACCGCTCCATGCCGGCCAAGGCCGAATATCAGGGCCCGGCACCAGTGTTCAGCAACAGCCATCATCTCAAAGGCTTCCACTCCCTGCTCATCGTCCCCCTGCGCAAGGAGGAGGGCGGCGCCCCCCTGGGCGCCCTGTGCGTGGCCGCCAAAAAACGGGCCGTGTTCACCCGGGCCCGCCAGGACATCCTGGAACTCATCGCCGGCCAGATCGCCGTTAAAATCGACCTTGCCCAGGCCCACGAGAAGATCAACCGGCTGGCCACCACCGACGGCCTGACCGAGCTGGCCAACCACCGCACCTTTCAGCACGGCTTCGACGTCATGCTGGCCCGCGCCACCCGCCGCGGCTCCCTGCTCTGCGTCATCCTCTGCGACATTGACCACTTCAAGGGCATCAACGATGCCTTTGGCCACCCCTTCGGCGACACGGTGCTGCACGCGGTGGCCCAGAGCCTGGGCCGCGCGGTGCGCAAGATCGACCTGGCCGCCCGCTATGGCGGCGAGGAATTCGCCATCATCCTGGAAGACGCCGGCCAGGAGGGCGGCTGGCAGATGGCCGAACGCATCCGGAGCGAGGTGGAGAACCTCGCCCTGTCCTGCCACGACGAAACGGTGCGGGTCACCATTTCCCTGGGCCTGGCCGCCTATCCCAGCGACGGTTCCAGCAAGGACGTCCTCATCGCCAACGCCGATCAGGCCCTGTACCGGGCCAAGCGGGCCGGCCGCAATCGGGTGGTGGCCTGGTCCGGCGCCGAGGCGCCGCCGGCCGCCGAGCCTACGGTCACCGTGACGCTGGCCGACGAGGCAACTCTTACCACCCCAGCCGTCAGCCTGGGCAGGAGAAGCCCATGAACATCTTTCTGGCCAGACAGCCGATCTTCGACCGCAACCTCCAGGTAATCGCCTACGAACTGCTCTTTCGGGATGGGGTCGAGAACCTGTTCACCGCCACGGACAAGTGCCAGGCCACCTCCTTTCTCATGGCCGACAGCCTGCTCCATTTCGAGGTGGATAAACTCACCGATGGCAAGAAGGCCTTCATCAACAGCACCCGCGAGGTGCTCATCGACGAGTACGTCCTGCTCCTGCCCAACCAGTATTATAGTGTGGAAATCACCGAGAGCATCCCGGCCGACGATGCGGTCCTGGCCGCCTGCCGCAGGCTTCGAGAACAGGGCTATGCCGTCATCCTGGACGACTTCGATTTGGGTGTAGATCTTTCAGGGCCACCCGGCTTACCTCTTGACCAAGCGAAGATGACCTCGGGACCGAACGTTCTTGGCTTCATTGTCCTTTAATGGCGGCAGACCATTTTCGTACTTGGAGACATGGTTCCGCTTCTGCTCCATTTTTTCGTGGTATCGCCAGTATTCCTGGAAATCACCACTGGCGCGCAATGACCGTAAACGCAGCACTGCTTCGGCTCCGCTTAGCCCCCAGCGGGCGCCTGTTATATC
>MNYK01000093.1 GCA_001873115.1 Desulfobacterales bacterium CG2_30_60_27
CTTTGCCCAGAAGATCCGCAACTGCCTGGAATGCAAGGTCTACAAGGGGGCCACCCGCGACCCCATCGAACAGATCGGCGAGCAGTTCAACAACATGATGTTTATCCTCGAGGCCAAGAATCACGAACTTGAAGAGGCCTACAATGAACTAAAGCTGACTCAATCCAAAATCCTGCAGCAGGAAAAGATGGCCTCCATCGGTCAACTGGCCGCCGGCGTGGCCCACGAGATCAATAACCCCATCGGCTTTGTCAACAGCAACCTGTGCACCTTGAAGAAGTATACCGCCAGACTGGGGGAGTTCATCGAGGTGCAGGCCAAATTGCTCGCCGCGCTCGGCACGGCCGCAACCCAAGAGGAGCACGCCGAGGCCAGGAAGAAATTCAAGATTGACTATGTACTCCAGGATATCGCCGACCTGGTGGAGGAGTCGCTGGAAGGGGTGGAGCGGGTGCGCAAGATCGTCGCCAACCTCAAGACCTTCTCCCGTGTTGACCAGGCCGAGAAAAAGGCCAGCGACCTCAATGAGTGTCTGGAATCCACCATCAATATTGTCTGGAACGAGCTCAAGTACAAGGTCGAACTCAAGCGTGAATACGGCGAACTGCCACTTATTGTCTGTTATCCCCAGCAACTCAACCAGGTGTTCATGAATTTGCTGATGAACGCGGCCCAGGCCATAGCGGACCACGGCGAGATCACGGTGCGCACCTGGCCGGAGGGGGGCGCCGTGCATGTGGCGGTTACGGACACGGGCTGCGGTATTCCGGCGGAAAATCTGCCCCGGCTTTTCGAGCCCTTCTTTACCACCAAGGAGGTGGGCAAGGGTACGGGCCTGGGGTTGTCCATCGCCTATGACATTGTCACCAAGCAACACCACGGTGAGCTCTCGGTGACGAGCGAGGTGGGCAAGGGCACTACCTTCCTGGTTACCATTCCCATCGTGGAGGAGGGGAGCGCGGATGCCTGAACCGGTGAAGATCCTCTTCGTGGACGATGAGCGCAGCGTCCTGCGTTCCCTGGAGCGTTTATTCCTTGAGGATGACCATGAGATCCTCACCGCCCTGTCCGGCGAGGAGGGGCTGGCCATGCTGGAGAGCGCGGCGCCTGTTCAGGTGGTGGTTTCCGACTACCGGATGCCGGGGATGAACGGGGTGGATTTTTTGAAACAGGTCTGCGCGCGCTGGCCGGACACCATCCGCCTCGTGCTGTCCGGTTATGCCGATACCGCCTCGGTGGTGGCGGCCGTGAACGAGGGCCAGATCTACCGCTTTGTCGGTAAGCCATGGAACGCCAGCGAACTCAAGATGGCCCTGAACAATGCCGTTGAGACCTATAACCTGAACCAGATGAACCGGGACCTGACGGAAAGGTTGCAGGAATACAATGATGAATTGCAGGATCTGAACCGGAATCTGCAACAGCGGGTCGAGGAGGAAACCGCGGAACTTGTAGCCCGTAACCAAGAGTTGAGCCTCGCCCAGTACATCCTCGACAGTCTGCCCTGCGCCGTGCTTGGCCTGGCTGCGGACGGCAGCATCGTGCGGAGTAACCGCAAGGGTGATGAGTTTTTCGCGGCCGGCCTGCCGACGGAGCTTGTGGAACTTGCGGCAACGGTCAGCGCCCTTGGCGAACTGCGCCGGGAAGTGGCGGCAGGGGGCCGGAATTTTCTGGTGCGCGGCAGCCGCATGCGGACCGAGGACGGTCAGCCGGGCGTTATCCTGGTCATGGACGAGGTGTAGAAGGCATGGAACAGGCAGGTAAAGACCTCAAGGGCAAAATTCTTTTTGTCGATGACGAGGCCAATATTCTGAAGGCCCTGCGTCGGCTGTTCGCGGATACGGATTGCGAGGTATTCATTGCTGGCTCCGGCGAGGAGGGGCTGAAGATTTTAAAGGAGAACCCGGACATGGGGCTGGTGGTTTCCGACCAGCGCATGCCGGTGATGAGCGGGGTGGAGTTTCTGGCCAAGGCGCGGGAGATCTCCCCGGATGCGGTGCGCATCCTGCTGACCGGTTACGCCGACATCCATGCCGTGGTGGATGCCATCAATAAAAGCGGGGCTTATCGTTATATCACCAAACCGTGGAATGACGATGAATTGGTGCTGGCCCTGCATGGGGCCATGCGGCATTACAGCCTGGTCCAGGAGAACAAGCGGCTGCAGGCGGAACTGAAGAGGTGGAGCACGGAGCTGGAGGCCATTGTTCAGGAACAGACCATGGAACTCCAAGGGGAATATGACAAGGTCAAGGCCTTGAACACCCGCCTGCGGGGAAATTTCAAGAGCACCATTGCCGCCTTCTCCGGCTTGCTGGAACTAAGGGATAAGCGGATGCGCAGCCATTCGCGCAACGTGGCCGACATGGCCTCCAAGGCGGCCATCCAGTTGAGTCTGCCTCACGAAGCGGTGGAAACAGTGGTCGTCGCCGCGCTTATTCACGACATCGGCAAGATCGGCATGTCGGACGTTCTCCTGTCGGTGCGGCCGGACGACATGAATTCGCAGGAGCATGCGGAGTATGTCAAGCATCCGGTCCGGGGTCAGGCGGCGGTGGATATCATCCCCGATCTGCGCGGGGTGGGGGAGATCATTCGGCACCATCACGAACGTTTCGACGGTAGCGGCTTTCCCGACCAGCTCAAGGGCGAACAGATTCCTCTGGCGGTAAGGCTTATCAGCATCGCGGATTTCATTGACGTGCAGGTCCGGAAGTTCACGGAGGCCAGCGGGGTGGAGATGACCCTGCAAAAGGTCCATGCGGAGGGCCACAAGCGTTTCGACCCCAGGTTGACCGGCCTCTTTGTCGGGCCGGCCAAGGAGCTCTACAGAAAAATGCAGCCCCAGACGGGCTATGTTGAACTGGAACTTTTTCCCAAGGATCTGGAGGATGGCATGCTGCTGGGCCGGGACGTTTACAGCGGCACCGGGATTCTGCTCCTGAGCAAGGGCGTCACCTTGAACCGCACCAACATCCAGGTGCTCAAGCGCTATTACGACCTGGACCCCGCCAAGCATGGGGTGGTGGTCTGGGTGAAGTGAAGAGAGGCTGTAGGCTGTAGCGTGTTAGGCTGTAGGCAAACATCTTACAGCCTACAGCCTACAGCCTATAGCCTAAACCCCTACAGCCTGAACTCCTATGACAACAAAACCCATACATGAAGCAAAGGTCTTTCCGGCCGGGATGGAGCCGTTGGGCCGGGCGTCTTTCCGCTTTGCCTGTCACCCGGGCGTGGTCTGCTATATGAAGTGCTGCCGGGACCAGAACCTGCGACTCTATCCGGCCGATATTATCCGGCTGAAGCGGCGGCTTGGCCTTACGGCGGGTGAGTTTCTGGAAAGACACGCCCTGGTGGTCCGGGGTGACAATCCCTTCTTTCCGACAGTCATGCTGCAAATGGCCGACAACCCGGAAAAGACCTGTCCGTTCCTGGGCGAACAGGGCTGCATGGTCTACGAGGACCGGCCCAACGCCTGCCGCACCTATCCCCTGGAACGGGCCGTGGCCCGGGCGGCCGGAGCTGGCCGGGCCGAGGAGTTCTATTTTCTCACCAACCATCCCTATTGCCTGGGGCACCAGGAAGACCGGCAATGGACGGTAAATGAATGGCTGCGGGGTCAGCGCCTGCTGGACGACAACCTCCAGCTCGACCAGTGGGCCGTGATGGACACCCTGTTCGCCACCAACCCCTGGCATGGCGAGGGCGCGGCCGGCCCCATGCAGCGCCTGGCCTTCATGGCCTGCTACAATATCGACAATTTCCGGCAGTACGTGCAGGCTCAGGGGCTGATGGAGCGTTTGCGGCTTAACAAGGCCCGCCAGCGCGAGATCATGGCCGAAGATGCGGCCCTGCTGCGCTTTGCTTATGAATGGTTGCAGCAGGTGCTGGTGGGGAGATAATTTTTAACATTTCCGTGGACGTGTTGGACAGAGTGGACGAAGTGGACCAAGAATGTCGTCCACTCTTGTGTCCACTCCGTCCACTCTGTCCACCCAACCCCGATCTTTTTCCGTAGCTCCTACAATTTCCCCGGCCTTGGTTGCGGCGGTCCGCCGTTTCTTCCCTTCGGCCGTGTCAGCTCCGTCTGCTTTTTCTCTACCCGCAGGGCCCCGGCGCCCAACAGTTTTTCCACCTCGCTGGTGAAGGCCGGGCCGGGCAGGACGCTGAGGTCACCGCCCGGCGCCAGATCCACCTCGCCCCGGTTTGCGAAGTGGATGGTGAGCAGCAGCGGGCAGGGGCCGTAATGCCGACGGGCCGTTTGTTTCAGGCCGTCCAGCACCGGCCGGTTGATCCGTTCGGCGGCCAGGATCACATGGATACGGGCCGTGAATTTCCGGCGGGCTTCTTCGATGGGGTCCATGGTTTCGGCAATGATTTTGCCGCCAGCCTCGTTTTTCTCGTAGCGGCCCTGAATGATGAGCGGTGCGGCGTCTGCCAGCAGGGCGCCGCGGTCCCGGAACAGAGCCGCGAAGACGATGACCTCCACCGCGCCGGTGGTGTCCTCCACGGTCAGAAAGGCCATGCGCTCGCCCTTCTTGTTCTTGTGTTCCTTGATGGTGCGGACCAGGCCACCGATGCGCACCGGTTGGCCCTCGGGCCAGGAGGCGAGCCCGGCCAGGTCGGTATCCACCACCTCCTTCAGTTCCCGACGGAAGTTGTCCAGGGGATGGCCGGTGATATAGAACCCCACGGTTTCCTTCTCATAGGCAAGTTTTTCCTTTTCCTCCCATTCCGGCAGGTCGGGCAGTTCGATGTTCGTGGCGCCCTGGGCCGCCTTGGGCAGGGCGGCGAACAGCGAGATCTGGCCGCTCTGGCGGTCCCGTTGCGAGGACTGGGCTCGGCTCATGGCCTGGTCGAGAATGGCGAAGAGCTGTGAACGTTTAGCCCCCAAGGAATCAAAGGCGCCGGCCTTGATCAGGCTCTCGATGACCCGGCGGTTTACCCGCCGTGAATCAATCCGGGCGCAGAGGTCGTCGAGCGAGGTGTAACGGCCGGCCTTTTCGCGCACCTCGAGGATGGAGTCGATGGCCGCGCCGCCCACGTTCTTCACCGCGGCCAGGCCGAAGCGGATGCGGTTGTTGACCACGGCGAAGTCCCGATTGGACTCGTTGATATCCGGGGGCAGCACCTCGATCTCGTGTTCCTTGCACTCGTTGATGTAGACCACCACCTTGTCGGTGTTGTTCATGTCGCAGGACAAGAGCGCGGCCATGAACTGGGCCGGATAATGGGCCTTAAGATAGGCGGTCTGGTAGCTGATCAGGGCATAGGCCGCGGAGTGCGACTTGTTGAAGCCGTAGCCGGCGAACTTGGCCATGAGGTCGAAGATATCCTCGGCCTTTTTTTTGTCCACCTGATTGGCCAGGGCGCCGGCCATGAATTTGTCCTTTTCCGCCGCCATCACCTCGGCGATTTTCTTGCCCATGGCGCGGCGCAGCATGTCGGCATCGCCCAGCGAATAGCTGGCCAGGACGGCAGCGATTTTCATGACCTGCTCCTGGTAGACGATGACCCCGTAGGTCTCCTCCAGGATAGGTTTGAGCTGCGGCAGCGGATAGCGGGCCGCCTTTTTACCGTGCTTGGTGTCGACGAAGTCCTCCACCATGCCTGATTCCAACGGTCCGGGACGGTAAAGGGCGACCAGGGCGATGATGTCGGTGAAGACCTCGGGCTGCATCTTGGTGAGCAGGTTGCGCATGCCCGAGCTTTCCAGTTGGAAGATGCCCAGGGTGTCGCCCTTGCAGAGCAGCTCAAAGGTCTTGGCATCGTCCATGGGGATGGCGGTGATGTCCAGCCGGGTATCCATGTCAACGGCGATGAGCTTCAGGGCGCGATCGATGACCGTCAAAGTCTTGAGCCCCAAGAAGTCGAATTTAATCAGCCCGGTCATCTCGGTGTACTTCATGTCGTACTGGGTGAGGATCTCGTCCTTGGAGCCCCGGCAGACTGGCAAATATTCCACCATAAGTTTTGGCGAGACCACCACGCCGGCCGCGTGGGTGGAGGTGTGGCGCGGCAGCCCCTCAAGGGCCTCGGCAACGGTGAGCAGTTCCGCCACCCGCGGGTCTCGTTCCCGGGCCTCGCGCAGTCGGGGCTCCTGCTCCATCGCCTTTTTGATGGTGATCTTCAGTTCCTCGGGGATGAGCTTGGCAATCCCGTCCACCTCGCCGTAGGGCATGGCCAGGGCACGGCCCACGTCGCGGATGACGGCCCGGGCCTTCAAGGAGCCGAAGGTGATGATCTGGGCCACGTGGTCGGCGCCGTACCTCTCCTGCATGTACTGGAGCACCTCGCCCCGTCGTTCCTGGCAAAAATCCACGTCAAAGTCGGGCATGGACTTGCGCTCGATGTTCAGGAAGCGCTCGAAGATGAGGCCGTAGGGAATGGGGTCGATGTCGGTGATACCCAGGCCGTACGCCACCAGGCTGCCGGCCCCGGAACCGCGGCCCGGCCCCACCGGGATGCCCTGGCGCTTGGCCCAGTTGATGAAGTCGGCGACAATCAGAAAGTAGCCGGGAAAGCCCATGGCCATGATGACGCCGATCTCCATTTCCAGCCGGTCCTGGTAGTTTTTTTCCTCTTGTTCCGTGAAGTCTGGCCGGGTACGCAGGGTCGCCAGGCGCCGGGCAAAACCGTTACGCGCCTCTGCCTCGAACAGGGCCGCGCTGGTCTGGCCGGCGGGCAGCGGAAAAATCGGAAAATGGTGCTCGCCAAAGGTTAGTTCCAGATGGCAGCGGGCCGCGATGCACCCGGCGTTGGCAATGGCCTCGGGGCAATCGGCAAAGGCCTGGCGCATCTCGTCGGGCGTCTTGAAATATAGTTCGTCGGTGGAGAACTGGAAACGGTTGGCGTCCTGCATGGTTTTACCGGTCTGGATGCAGAGCAGCACCTCATGGGCGTGCTTCTGGTCCCGGTTGAGATAATGGCAGTCGTTGGTGGCCACCAGCGGCAGGTTCAGTTCCCGGGCCAGTTTTTTCAGCCCCGTGTTGACCACCCTCTGTTCCGGCAAGCCGTTTTCCTGAAGTTCCAGGTAAAGGCGGTCGCCAAAGATCTCCTGCAGGGAAAGGGTCGCGGCCCTGGCCTTGTCCAGGCCGTTTGGCTGGGCCAGGAGATAGGGAATCTCGCCGTGCAGACAGGCGGTGAGGCAGATAAGCCCCTCGCTGTGCCTGGCCAGGACCTCCTTGTCGATCCGCGGTTTGTAGTGGAAGCCCTCCAACTGGGCGATGGCGGCCAGCTTGATAAGGTTCTGGTAGCCGGTGCGGTTCATGGCCAACAGCACGAGGTGGAAGGCGGCGCTGCCGGCGCTCTTGGCCGTTTTGCTGAAGCGATCCGTCACCGCGATGTAGAACTCGCAGCCGATAATGGGTTTCAACCCATGGTCCTTGGCCTTGCAGTAAAACTCCAGGGCGCCGTGCATGGTGCCGTGGTCGGTGATGGCCACCGCCTCCATGCCGCTGGCCTTGCATTTGTCGAACAGGTCGGGCAGGCGGATGGCGCCGTCCAGCAGGCTGTACTGGGTATGGACGTGCAGGTGGACAAAGGGGTCTGGCATATATTGGCTCCAGGATGACAAACGGTTCAAACGGTTTAAGCGGTTCAAACGGTTTAAGCGGTTTAAGCGGTTCAAACGGTTTAAGCGGTTCAAACGGTTCAAGCGGTTCAAACGGTTCAAACGGTTCAAACTGTTTGAACGCCCTATTCGGGATTGATTGTATCCAAATAACCGAGACGGTCCAGGTTTTTTATGGTCTGCCAGAGGTCTTTTTCGCTGTGGGGCTCCAGGGTGACCAGCGGGTTCAACGCCTTTTCATGGAGATAGGCGAAGAGGCCGGCAAAATCCAGGCAGCCTTCGCCCACGGGCAGGTGGTCGTCGCGCTGGCCGTGGTTGTCGTGGAGGTGAAGCTGGCCCAGCCAGGGGTCCAGGGCCGGCAGCCAGTCCTGCCAGCGGCCCCGCGCAAAGGCGCTGACATGGCCGAGATCCAGGCATAGGCGGGCATAGGGTGAGTTCAGCCGCGTGAACATGGCCTGGTGCATCTCCGGCCCGGTCTCGTAAGTATTTTCCAGCATCATGATGGTCTGGTGCCGGGCGGCGAGGGGTAGCAGTTCCTGCCAGGTCTCGGCCGCGGTGGCGAACCAGGTCTCGCGCTTGTAGTCATGCTTGTTGTCTTCGTACCCGAGGTGGCAGACGATGGAGCGGGGCTGGAAAACCTTGATCAGTTCGAAGGCCAGCCGCAGCTTATGGCGGCTGGCCATAAGGATCGGCCGGTCCTGGCCGCCCGGCGCCAGGTCCAGAAAGGGGGCGTGCAGGGTGCAGCCCAGCCCGGCCTGGCGCAGGCCGGCGGCCGCCCGCGCGAACTGAGCAGCCGGGGTGGCGTAGAGGGTGTCGCCCTCCAAGCCGATCTCCGGCTGCAGGCGGTTGGCAAGCACCCAGTCCAGCCGTTCGAGCAATACGGCGAAGGGCAGGTGGACCTGGCAGCGGCCGGTGATACGGGCGAAAGATGGGGTCTTATCCCCGCTCCCGAAGGCGTTAGTCTGCAAGTGGTTTTGCTTCCTCGATCAGCATGATGGGGATCTCGTCGCGGATCTCGTAGAGCAGCCGGCAGACGTCGCAGACCAGACCGTCCTCGTTCTTGGTGAGCCGCACCGGCCCCTTGCATTGTGGGCAGGCCAGGATGTCGAGCAGGTCCTTGTTGAGCATAAGCTTCTCCTTCAGGGGGTCAGGTGGTTGGCAAGACCGTTGTCGCACCAGGTTCGCCCTTCCTGGATGGTCGTGGCCAGCAGGGCGTCGTTCTTGGCCAGGTCAAGCCGTGGGGACTGGCCGTGATGCAGGTGGGCTGCCAGGCCCCGGAAGCGCAAGTTGCGCCGTTTAATGCCGAAGTTACGGAGCCGGGCCGCGAACTCGGAATCCTCTCGCCCCCAGCCCTGGAAGTCTTCGTTAAAGCCGTTTACGGCGATGGCGTCCGCCCGCCATACCCCGAAATTACAGGTGCGGATTGAACGCAGGTGGCCCACCGGGCCGGCCAGCAGACAAGAGAGCAGGGGCCAGCGCAACAGGTTCTTGCGGTTGTCGATATCAGCGTCAAACAGCGAGATCTTGAGATCCCGGTCGGTCAGCAGTTGCCGGGTGCGCGCCGGGCCCAGCAAGGCCCGCGAGCCCTGCACGAAAAAGCCCGGTCTGGCGCAGTCCTCATGGTCCTGCAGACAGTGTTTTTCCAAAACGATGTCGCCATCCATCAGGATCAGGTAGTCCCCGTTGGCCCGGGCCACGGCCTGGTTCCTGATCCTGGCGGCCCTGAAGCCCAGGTTTTCCTGCCAGCAATGGCGGACGGGAAAGGGGGCGGTACGGGCGAACGCCGCAAGCAGTTGCCGGGTGTCGTCGGCCGAGCCGTCGTCGGCCACGATGACCTGGTCGGGCCGCCTGGTCTGATCGGCCGCCGACCGCAGGGCCAGGTCGAGGGCCGCCGGCCAGTTGCAGGTGGTGATGATCAGGGAAAGCTTCATGGCCGGTTCATTTCGTAAAGTTTGCAGTACTTAAAAAAGGCGCCGGCGGCATTGCCAACCGACAGCAACAGGCCTCCGTAGCCGTCCCGTATATAGCCGTGCAGCAGGTAGTCGGTGAGAAAGGTGGTGAACAGCCGGGAGAACGCCTTGGCCGGGGTGGCGGATTTGCCGGTATGGCGGTGCTGGGCCGCGAACAGCGAGGAGTAGCGCTGCATCTTGTCGATGATATCCCCGGGATTGTTGAACGGGTAGTGCAGCAGGTACGCCTTGAGCTGGCCGATGGTCACGCCCCGGGGTATGGCCACGGATTCATGTACCTGTTCGTCTTGATAGCCCGTGGTCCGCCGGCAGAAAAGCCTGATGACGCGGTCGGGCCGCCAGCCCCAGCCTCGCAGGGGTTGATTCTGGTAGTGATTGAGGCGGGGAACGGCGTAGACGACCTGCGGGTCCAAGGCCAGGCTGGCGATTTCCTGGCACAGTTCGCTGGAAACCATCTCGTCACTGTCCACGCCGAGAATCCAGTCGTAAGTCGCATGGCCTATGGCCAGGTTGCGCAAGGCGCCGAAGCCGATAAAGGGATGCTGGTAAACCTTGACGTTGTCGTAAGCCGCCAGGATGGCCAGGGTGTCGTCCGTGGAACCGTTGTCCAGGGCCACCACCTCGGCGAAAGCGCGCAGGGAGTCCAGGCAGGGCCGCAGGGTGGCGCTGCTGTTCAGGGTGAGCAGGATTACGCTGATCGGGAGACTCATGGTTGCGCCGCAACATCCTTGAACCGCTGTAACGACATGGGCGGCCGCTCTTGTCCGCCGGGTGCTGACCGGTAATAATAGATACTTTTGTAGAAATCGCAATTTTTACAGACCAGCGGGTAGCGGTCGTGCTGCTGTTCCTCGATAAGTCGCATATAGGCCTGGTTGCCGTTGGAAAGGATGGCGGCCAGGGGTTGTTGATGCAGATCACCGATCTTCAGCGAGGCGTCCACGTCCCGGCAGGGGCAGCCGTTGACCGTGCCGTCGGCCATGATCATGACGCTGTTGAACAGCATGGCGCAGGCCCCTTTCTTATAGGAGGCGCGGCTGTTGATGTCGATGTCCAACCCCTTGACGTCCTCATTGCTGACGTAGCCGCCCCAGTTGTTGTAAACTTGGGATCTGCGCACCTTGATGCCGCAGGTTTTGAATTGCTCAAGCAGCCCAAGCAGGTTGCTGTGCAGGCCGCGTGGGATCTGGTGATAGGAGCGCCAGCCGATTTCCAGCGCACAGCGGCATTGATCCAGGTTGTCCAGCAGGAATCGCAGATGGTCGAGCAGTCGCTCGTAGACCTTGGCATTGGATTGGGTGATGGCCATGAAGCTTGCGAGATCGTGACCATAGACGCTGATGGTCAGGCGCGTCAACTTGCTAAGCCCTATGAGTTGGCTGATGGCCTGGCGGTCGGGGATGGTGAAGTTGGTGAAGAAGGCGTAGGATTTCACCTTGGGGTGGTTTTCCAGAAAATGGAGTTTGTCGAACAGGCGTCGGTCCATGAACACGTCACCGGTGACCGGCGTCAGGTGGAATTCCGCAAATCCCATCCGCACGGCCTGTTCCACGTAATCGGCGAACCGCTCATTGGCCATGCGCACCTTCGGCGTTTGCTTTTTCTGGTAGGCGCAGAACCGGCATTTCAGGTTGCAGAGGCTGGTGACCTCGATGTTGATGGATTGGCGTGGGTCTGGAATAAACTCTTTGCGCAACAGGGCAAACAGATGGAACAGGACCGCATTCCTGACCTCGCGAATGGTTCTCTCGAATTGGTGGAGTTTCATGCAACCGGTTCCATAATGCCTGCCTTGGAGTGGGGATCACTCCTGCATGTTGTGCAGGAGTTCGTAAACCCCTTTGTTCGCCAGCAGGCTTTCATGGCTGCCTTGTTCAACGATGCGGCCGTCCTTGATGACGATGATGCGGTCGGCACCCCTGATGGTCGACAGCCGGTGGGCGATGACCAGGGTGGTGCGGTTCTTCATGAGGTTGTCCAGGGCCTTCTGCACCTCGCGCTCCGACTCGGTGTCCAGGGCGCTGGTGGCCTCGTCCAGCACCAGAATGGGGGCGTTTTTCAACAGCGCCCTGGCAATGGAGATGCGCTGCTGCTGGCCGCCGGAGAGACGGGCACCGGCTTCACCGATGACCGTGTCAAAGCCCTGCGGCAACTGCTGGATGAAATCCAGGGCATGTGCCGCCCGGGCCGCCGCCGTGATTTCCGCCATGGCGCGGTCTGGGTCGCCATAGGCGATATTGTTGCGCACCGTGTCGTTGAACAGGATGGTCTGCTGGGTGACCACGGCGATCTGGCCGCGCAGCGAGGCCAGGGTGGCGTCGCGGATGTCGATGCCGTCGATGGTGATCCGGCCGGCGCTGACGTCGTAGAAGCGGGGCACCAGGTTGGCCAGGGTGGTCTTGCCGCCGCCGCTGGGGCCTACCAGGGCGAGGACCTCGCCGGGCCGCACCTGGAGGTTGATGGAGTCCAGCACCCGGGCCTTGTTGTCGTAACTGAAGGAGACGTTTTCAAAGGCGAGGCCCCGGGTCAGGGGGGGCAGGGTGATGGCGTTTGCCCGGTTTTCGATCTCTGGTTTGATGTCCAGCAGGGCAAAGACCCGCACCGCCGCGGACAGACCCTGTTGCACGGTGCTGTTGATATTGCTGACCCTCTTGATGGGTTCGTAGAACATGATCAAGGCCGCAAGGAATGAGAAGAAGGTGCCGGGCGTGGAGTCTCCCTTGATCACCTGGTGGCCGCCATACCAGATGATAAAGGCAATACCGGTGACGCCCAGAAGTTCCATGAGCGGACTGGAAAAGGCCTTGATAACCGCGTCCTTCATGACGATATCGAGCAGGCGTTGCAAGGTGGCGGCGAAGCGGCCGGACTCATAGCCCTCCATGCAGAAGGCCTTGACGATGCGGTTGCCGCTGATGGTCTCGTGCAGGAGGTTGGAGACCTGGGCCAGGGTCTGCTGGTTGGTGGTGGAAAGCAGGCGGTGCTTGCGGCCGAAGATGACGATGGGGATGGCCGCGGCCGGCAGGAAGACCACCAACATCAGGGCCAGGCGCCAGTTGAGGTAGAGGATGAGCCCGGCCATGCCGATAATGGTAACGGAGTCCTTGAGCACGCCAACCAGGGCGTTCGACACCGCCGCCTGGATGAGGGTGACATCGGAGATCACCCTGGAGATGAGTTCGCCGGATGGGGTCTTGAGGAAGAAGGAGAGCGGCAGGGCATGGATGTGGCTGAAGATACGGTTGCGCAGATCCCGGACCACGCTCTGGCCCACCTTTTCGAGGAGCGTGGAGTAGTAGAAGGTGAAGACGCCCATGACCAGCCCGAGCAGGATCACGGCCAGGGGGAGCAGGTTCAGCAGGGCCGGATCCTTGGTATAGAAAATTTTATCGAGCAGGGGCTTGATGAGATAGGCCTGGCAAGGTTTGAGCAGGCCGGCCGCGATCATGCAGCCGATGGCGATGACCAGGGTGCGCCGGTAGGGCCGGGTGAGGTCGAAGATGCGCTTGAGTAGTTGTTTGTCGAGCATGGTCTGGCAGGGTTCCGGTGGGTCCGGGTGGGCATTGGCGACAGGTCCGTTTGCGAACCGCATTGAAATCCGCAGACTATACTTAACTTTCTTGAAAAAGAAAAGGGGGGCCTTCGCCAAGCATCCGTGATGCAAGGGATCCGGGGTATCCCGGGCAGTAAGCTGTTTTTGGAACCAGGATCTTTTTTGGTAACTATCCAGCTTGTGTCGGCAGTCAAGCGTTCCCGGCCTGAAAATACTTTTCGCTCATGCGGGGGCGGGCGTCCTGCCCGCCTCCGAGGCGTCCGCGACCTCCCGCGCATCCTGCGCCCGGTCGCGGACGAACCCGCGAAAAGCATTTCCAGTCCGGGAACTCACCTGGGTTGCGGTTCCACTGGATAGT
>MNYK01000077.1 GCA_001873115.1 Desulfobacterales bacterium CG2_30_60_27
AGGCGGTGAAAGGCCAGGACCCCCGCCCCGCCCGCCGCTGGCTCGAAATGGGCCGCCAGCTCCTCCCCCCACCTGGTCGCGAGCCCCGGCAAACGGGCCGCGGCCGCAGCCGGTAACTCGTCGCCAGGCGCCAGCGCCATCTCCAGCAAGGCCTGCCGCAACTCGAACAGCGGGGCCGCGGCCTGCCGCCGGAAGCTCTCAAGCCGCCCGAGAAAATCAGCCATGGCCAGGCCGGCCAGGCGGGGCAGGACAAGCTCAAGCACCGGCTGGCCGGCCTTCTTGCAGAATTTCTCGCAGTCGGCAAGCAGCAGCGCGGCGCCCCCCTCCAGATCAGTGGCCAGGACCAACGGCCTGACGGCCGTTTGGTCGGTAAAGAAAAGCCTGGTCCAGGCCCGAACCAGTTGTGCCGTGCGCGCCGGCGAGAGCGCGGCCGGCCTTCCCAGCCGTGCGGACGGCGCGGACGGCGCCTCACCCCGCAAGGCGCTCAGCAGGGCGGTTTTGTCCGCGGCCAGGACGGCCAGGCCCTGACCTATCTCCCGCTCCTGCCGGTCCAGGACTTCTTGCAGTTGCAGAAGCAGCCTGGCCTGCCAAAGTTCCTGGTCCGGCTCCGCCGGCCGGCCGGTAAGCCCGGCAACGATCGCCCAGCCCGGCGTCGGCCGACCGGGCTCAACCGCCGCGGCCATGGCGGCGAGATAGGCGCCCTGGTATTCCTGGCCATGGGCCAGCAAGTCGCGGACCGTGCGCTCAAAACGTTGGCGGTCTTCCCCAAGCGGCGCGGGGACAATGGCCTTGACCAGCCCGCGCCGCGCCAAGGGCTCCAGTTCGCCCAAGGGCAGCCCTTCCACCGACTGATACCAGCAGACCGCCTCATGCACCAGGAGCAAGGCCTCAATCGACTCTATGCCAGGCGCGGTGCCCGGGAAATACAGGGCCGTGCAATCCATCATCCTCCCCTTCCTTGCCCCGATTGTGTCAGCCGACCACGAACCAATGGCCTTTGCGCTTTCCGCCCAAATCGGCTAAAGTCCGCACGCCGTCAACCAAGGAATCAACTCCATGCGTCAGACACCTGGGAAAATCCTCGCGCTTCTGGTTCTTGCCACCCTCTATCTGCTGGTCAATATCGACTTGACCGATTACACCCATTGGGCTCCGGAACTCCTGGCAGAAAAATTTGACCAAGGCAAAACCTGGACCTCGAACATTCTGCTTTACCGGTTCACCCATCTATTGCAGTTGATTCCACTGACGGGTGGCGCCACCTTTCTCGCGGTCTCCCTAATGCGGGACAAAAAAAGCGACTGGCCGCAATGGGACCAGATGCTGCGCATCTATTTTACCATCGGCATTCTGTTAGGACTCCTCTTCGGCCTCTACTACTTCAGCCTTCACCCTTGAGTCTTCAGCCAAAAAATAATGCGACTATTGAATATCGAACGTAACTGCTCAGGTTGTTTAGCCCGTCAGGCTGTAGACTGTGAGGCAAAACGGAGCGTATACGGAACACCGTACGACTTATACCGCAAGGGCATAAGTTTCGTATGAGCAGACGAGCTGCTCAACTCAGCTTTATATCTCGTGTTTCGCTGTTGCTAACAGTCTAAATGCCTACAGCCTATAGACCTGAGTAGTTACTATCGAACAAGGAATTTAGAACCGAAGAAGTTTCTTCACTTCATCATTCGGTGTTCGGTGTTCGATATTCCTCTGTGCCTTGCCTTCAGCTCCTAATCACGCTATGCCCCGGATGGTACCCGGAACGCACCGTCACACACGGAAGTACCAGGGAATCCTGACCCAACAGAGTGCCGGGATTGGTCACCGAATTGCAGCCCGTCTGCACCCTGTCCCCCAGGATGGCCCCCATTTTTTTGAGACCGGTTGACCTGAGGCCCTCGACG
Source organism: Desulfobacterales bacterium CG2_30_60_27 (assembly GCA_001873115.1). Taxonomy (GTDB): domain Bacteria; phylum Desulfobacterota; class Desulfobulbia; order Desulfobulbales; family CG2-30-60-27; genus CG2-30-60-27. Next base: position 1,902 of record MNYK01000077.1, read on the forward strand.
GTCTTGACCTGCACCTCGCCCCCCACGAACCGCAGATTGGCCAGCTTGGTGCCAGCCCCAAGGTTCACGCCGTTTCCCAGGATGCTGTCGCCCAGGTAGGCGAAATGGCCGGCCTTGGCGTCGTCCAGAAAGACGGCGTGCTTCACCTCGGTGACATGGCCCACCACGCAACGCCGACCGACCAGACAGTAGCCCCGCAGATAGGCACCCTGGCGCACCACCGTATGATCACCCAGCACCACCGGCCCCTGTAAAAAGGCGCCGGATTCCACCAGCACCCCGCGGCCGATCCGGAAACGCTCCCCAACCAGGACGGCGCCGGCCATGAGGACGCTGGCGCCAGGAAGACGCTGACCATCCTTGACCACCGCCAGTTTGCCCTTGGTCGCGTCACCGTAATCGATGACCGCGCCCGTAGCCTTGAGGCAGACCCCCTCCAGACAGATAACGGTTTCAGGCAAGGGCACAGCCCGCGGCACCCAGGCTGGCAGCTCCTGGTAGGCAGCCGCATCCATATAGCTCTTCAGGGCAACGAGCCCTTCCCAGACATAGGACTGCTCGGCAAACAAGTCCCGGTGGGCAAATTCCCCCAGGTCAAAAAAGGCTTCGGCCGCGTAACTGGTCATGTCGATCACCCCTCCTCTGATGACAACAAAATTGTTGAACCGAGAGTATGGTGAAAAAAAACGATTTTCACAAGCCCATTTCCGCTTTACCCCGGAAGTACGGCCCACCCGACAGCTTGCCGACGCCCTTGAAGTTGTAAGCCCGCACTTGACTTACGGCAGGCGGCAGCTTAATGTAAACAAAATTTACACTTGCGCTTATAGCCCGGCGCGACAGGCGCAAAACCTTTCACCGACCTTATTTTCGATGTAGCAAAAAACCAAGGAGAGCCGCTGTGGAAGAAAATGACATCATAAGTTCTGGCATGGGCGACTTTCCGGATGTGGAAAAGAGCAGCGTCCCCGAGATATTGCCCATGATGGCGGTGCGGGATGTGGTCATCTTCAACTACATGATCATCCCGCTTTTTGTTGGGCGCAGCACCTCGGTGAGCGCGGTGAACGACGCGCTCACCAAAGAAAAATTCCTCATGCTGGCGACCCAGAAGGATGCCTCCATCGACGATCCGGAGCCAGAGGACATCTACAGTGTAGGCATGGCCTGCATGATCATGCGCACCCTGAAGCTGCCCGACGGCCGACTCAAGGTGCTGGTCCAGGCGGTCAGCAAGGCCAGGATCAAGGAAGTCACGCAGAAGGAGCCGCATTTCCTGGCCAGGATAGAGATCGTCGACGACACCCCGGTGGAAAAGATCACCGTCGAGGTCGAGGCCCTGATGCGCAACGTGGTGGAGCAGACCGAGAAGATCCTCTCGCTCAAGGGCGTCATGAGTTCAGACCTCATGGTCATCCTCAACAACATCAATGACCCGGGCCGGCTGGCCGACCTGGTGGTTTCCAATCTGCAGCTCAAGACCCCGGAATCCCAGTCCGTACTCGAAACCTTTGACCCGGTAGCGCGTCTCCGCAAGGTGGCGGACTTCCTCATGAAGGAACTGGAGGTCTCCACCATGCAGGCCAAGATCCAGTCCGAGGCCAAGGAGGAGATGAGCCGCACCCAGCGCGAGTATTACCTGCGCGAGCAACTCCAGGCCCTCAAGAAGGAATTGGGCGACACCGACGAACGCACCGCTGAGATGGATGAGTTGCAGGCCAGGTTCAAAAAAACCAAGATGCCGGCCCTGGTGAAGAAAGAGGGGTTGAAGCAGCTAAAACGCCTCGAGACCATGCATCCCGACGCCTCCGAGGCCAACATCATCCGGACGTATATCGATTGGATTCTCGACATCCCCTGGCAAAAGGGCACCAAGGACCGGATCGACATCAAGCTGGCCAAGAAGGTGCTGGACGAAGACCATTACGGTCTCGATAAGGTCAAGGAGCGCATCCTGGAATACCTGGCGGTGCGCAAGCTTAACACCAAGACCAAGGGCCCTATACTCTGCTTCGTCGGCCCGCCCGGCGTCGGCAAGACCTCGCTCGGCCAGTCCATCGCCCGGGCCATGGACCGCAAATTTCACCGCCTCTCCTTGGGCGGCATGCACGACGAGGCCGAGATCCGCGGCCATCGGCGCACCTATATCGGCGCCATGCCCGGCCGCATCATCCAGGGGCTCAAGACGGTGGGCGCCAACAACCCGGTGTTCATGATGGACGAGATCGACAAGGTGGGCGCCGACTACCGGGGCGATCCCTCCTCGGCCCTGCTGGAGGTCCTCGACCCCGAACAGAACCGGGAATTCTCCGACCACTACCTGAACATGCCCTTTGATCTCTCCCGGGTAATGTTCATCACCACGGCCAACATGAGCGACACCATCCCGGGGCCGCTCCTGGACCGGATGGAGGTCATCCGCCTGGCCGGCTACACCCAGCAAGAAAAGCTGGTCATCGCCAACCGCTACCTGCTGCCCCGTCAGCTCAAGGAAAATGGTCTGTCCACCAAGCACCTCAAAATTGACGACAAGGCCATCTCCCATATCATCTCCCATTACACCCGGGAGGCGGGGCTCCGAAATCTGGAGCGGGAAATCGGCAAGGTCTGCCGCAAGGTGGCCCGCCGCGTCGCCGAAGGCGCCAAGGGGCCGTATAGCATCAGCGCCAGAACCTTGAGTACCTACCTCGGGCCGCCCAAATTCCTGCCCGAAATGGAGGCCGAGACCGTGAAGCAGCCGGGTCTGGCCACCGGCCTGGCCTGGACCGAAGTGGGCGGCGAGGTTCTCTACATCGAGGTCTCCATCCTCAAGGGCAAGGGCAAGCTGACCCTCACCGGCCAACTGGGTGACGTCATGAAGGAGTCGGCCCAGGCGGCCCTCACCTGCTGCCGTTCCCGGTCCGAGCAACTGAAGCTTTCCGAATCCTACTTCGAAGAGATCGACATCCATCTCCATGTGCCGGCCGGCGCCATCCCCAAGGACGGCCCCTCGGCCGGGGTGACCATGACCACGGCCCTCTATTCCGCCCTGTCCGGCAAGAGCGTGAAACCGGGGATCGCCATGACCGGTGAAGTCACCCTCACCGGTCGGGTGCTGCCGATCGGCGGCCTGAAGGAAAAGGCCCTGGCCGCACTGCGGGCCGGGATCACGACGGTGATCATCCCGGAACAGAACAAGAAGGATCTGGTGGAGATCCCCAAGGAGTTGCGGGACAAAATCAAATTCGTCCCGGTGAAGAACGTGGATCAGATCCTGCGGATGGTCTTTTAGGCTGGCAAGCCGCTAGCGGCTTGCTGCTAGCGGCCAGTCAAGTTAAGAAACCATGACCACGACACCTCCCGCCCCTGAAAACCAGGGCACGCCAAGCCCCTGCGCGGGCCGTCTCATGAGATACGGCGGCCCGGCCGTTCTCCTGCTGGTGGCCGGCTGGCTCATCTGGTTCTGGCACTATGCCCACAGCCCCGCCGCCCCTGATCAGCATGACGAGATCGTGGTCACCATCCCGCCGGCTACCGACTTTAAAACCATCCGGAAGATTCTGACCGAGGCCGGGACGATCCGGCATGGCAGCCACTTCAGCCTGCTGGCCCGGCTCCTGGGGGTTACCAAACAGCTAAAGGCGGGCGATTACCGCCTTGTCCCCGGCCATACCCCTACCCTGATTCTCCGGCAACTGGCGCGCGGTGACACGGTCCGCTGGCCGATCACCATCCCCGAGGGCTATACCCTGGCCCAGATCGCCACCCTGCTGGACGACAAAGGCATGGTCCGAGCGGACCGCTTCCTGGAAAAAACCCACGACCAGGCGCTGATCCACGAACTGGGTCTGACGGTCAAAAATTTGGAGGGCTATATCTTTCCGGATACCTTCAATCTGAGCCGGGGCATGGACGAAAGTGACGTCATCCGGATGATGGTCGGCCGCCAGAAGGCGGTGCTTACCAAATTGTACGGACTGTCGGGGGAAGAGACCACCAACTTTGCCGAGTTGCCCCTGATCGAGAGGCAAGGGGTATCCCTCACCCCGCATGACGTGCTGACCCTGGCCTCCATCGTGGAAAGGGAAACCGCGCGGCCCGAGGAGCGGGTGCAGGTTGCCGCCGTGTTCCTCAACCGGCTGCGGCAGGGCATGCGGCTGCAGGCCGATCCCACCGTCATCTATGGTCTGCCGGACTTCACTGGTATCCTGCGGCGCGATGACCTGCGCAGCCCGACCCCGTATAACACCTATGTCATACCCGGACTGCCGCCCGGCCCCATTGCCAGCCCGGGCCGAGAGGCCATCGAGGCCATCGTCCTGTCACCGGACCAGCTTCAGAAAAAATTCCCGGACCTGGACTGGCCGGCCTTGGACCAGTATCTCTATTTTGTTTCCCAGAACGACCGCACCCATTATTTCTCAAAGACCCTGGACGAGCACAACAGCGCGGTGGGCCGTTATCTCAAGAAAAAGGACGAGGCCGCCGCTGCCGACCAGCCTTAGCGGTTGGGACGACGTCATCAGGGAGAAGACCTTGCCGGCCTATGTTGTTCTGCACAACGGGCTGCAGGAACTGCCGCGGCGTTGGCTAGCGCACGGCCAGCCCATCAGCCTGTCGGTCCTGCGCCGCCCCTCGGTGAAGGATCTGCTGGAGTCCTTGGGCATCCCCCACCCGGAGATCGGCCGGCTCCTTCTGAACGGCTGCGAGGTGTCTTTTGCGCCCGTGGTGGAGGAGGGCGACCGGGTGGAGGCCTTTGGCCAGCAGCCGCCGGTGGACCTGCTGGCCGCGAGCCTGCTGCGGCCCGCCCTGAACGCGGTGCGCTTCGCGGTGGACGTTAATGTCGGCAAGCTGGCCTCCCTGCTGCGCATGGCCGGCCTCGACGCCTTTTATGATCCAGGTCTGGACGACGTTGGCCTGGCGGAGGCGGCCCGACAGCAGGGCCGGGTCCTGCTCAGCCGGGATCGTTCCCTGCTCAGGCGCAACCTTGTTCAGCACGGCCACCTGGTCCGCGCCAGCCGGCCCATCGAGCAGCTCGCCGAGGTAGTGCGGCTTTACGGCCTGCATGACCGGCTGGCGCCATTTTCACGCTGCCTGATCTGCAACAGCCTGTTGCAGCCGGTGGACAAGGCTACGGTCCTGCACCGGTTGCAACCACTCACCCGTAAGTACTACGACAGCTTCCGGATCTGCCGGGCCTGCGACAAAATTTACTGGCCCGGCACGCACCGGGAAAGGATGGCTCGGCTATTGCTGGCTCTCACCAGTCCAGCAGCCGCTTCTGGCCGGTGATCTTCTGGAGGGCGCCGATGGCCTGGGTGACCTCGAGCACGCCCAGGTAAACGCCGTTGTCATCGTAGACCGGGAAGTAGCGAATGAGTACCTTGTCGCCCTTGAAATCCAGCCAGAACTCGGCCTTGTCGTGGGTTTTGTCCTTGAAACCCGCCACGATCCGGCGCACCGTGTCCACGGATTTTTCCGGGTGGCACTTGTCCACCTTGCGGCCGATGACCGAGCGGGTGCGGGGAAAAATCTTCTCCTTGTCCAGCCGGTTGAAGTAGGCCACCGTGTCGTTGGCGTCCACAAAGGTCACCTCGAAGGGCATGGCCTCCATGATGGCGTCGAGCTGGGTGGCGGACAGGCCCTCGATGATTTTAGGCCGCCGCGACGCGGTCTGCTCGACCTCGGCGAGCATCTGCTGAAAAAGCTCATGCGCCTTGGGGCCGTAGGTTTCCGTGTTTATACCAAGGAAAGCGGCCAGCAGGGTCTCGTTATCGCCGGCCTGAAAGATGCGGCGAGCCATGGGGTAGAGGACGTCGTTCTCCTTCCAGATGTGGTCGGCGCGGATCTTCAGATACTCCAGGCCCTCGTTGCGGAAGGTCAGCCGGATGTCCGCCGCTGCCGTGCCAAGGGTGGAGACCTGCAAGAGCATTTTTTGCAGCAGGCCGCGCTCGGCCTCGTGCTCCATGAGCATCACGGCCAGCGGCCCGCCCTGGCTGGGAATGCCCCGCTGCTCCATGAGCGGGAAGAGGTGCTTCTCCTCCTTGCGGTTATGGATGCGGTCGCCGAACTCCAGCAGGAAGTCGATGGCCCGCTGCAGGCGCACCGGGTCGTGGGCCTTGTCCTGCACCTTCTCCAGTTGCTCGCGGAGGACGGCCATGGCCCGCTCGATGCTCTCGTGCTCGGCGACCAGGTACTCGTCCCAGGTTTGTGTCGCGCTCATGATCTGCTCCTTTGTTTGTTGAAGTTATGTTCACAACTGATAGCTGACCGCTGAAAGCTGATTCATATGGGCGGCGCGATGGTCACCAGGATGCGCATATCGGTGTCGGCATGCACGCCGTGAGGCGCGGCGATGTCGGAAATCAGCAGATCGCCGGGCTTGGCCGGGATAGCGGCCCCCTGGTCGCCCAGAAACTGACCGTTGCCCTCCAGCACCAGGATGGAGAGCTGGCCGTCCACCGCGTGGGAGTGGACCGGAAAGGTTTGACCGGCGGCCAGGTTGAAATTGATGATTTTGAAATAGGCCGAGTCCTGCACGAGAAAGAAGCGTTTCATGCCGCCCGCCGTGAATTCCCGCGTCTTGTCCAGTTCGATTTTCCGCATTGGCTGACCTCCGTGCTTTTGATTATAAGCCAGGATAGTCGGCTTTGCGAAGTTGATCCTTGATTTGGGTCAAGAAAACCCTTTATATTCGCCGGTGACAGGAATTAAAAAAATCAGGAGGCCTCGCGTGCTCAATTGCCAGGACATCGTCAGCCTTACCCGGGAACTGGTGGCCATCCCCAGTGAATCGTCCGACCCGGTCGCCACGCCGGCCGCGGCCGAGGCCGGGGTGCTCGCCGCCCTTACGGCGGCCTGTGATCGGGCCGGGCTCGCCTGGCAGACCCAGGAGGCCTTGCCCGGGCGGCACAATCTCGTCATCCGGCTGCCCAACCCCGGCAAGCCCCGGGTGGTGATCCTCGCCCACCAGGACACGGTGAGCGGTCGCGGCATGACGGCGCCATTCTCCGGAGAGCTGCGGGACGGCAAGATTTACGGCCGCGGCAGTTGCGATGACAAGGGCCCCCTGGCCGCGGCCTTGGCCACGGTCATTGCCGCGTACCAAAGCGGTCGGCCCCTGGCCTGCGACCTGGTTTTCGCCGCCACGGTGGACGAGGAATGCACCATGGCCGGCGCCGTGCGGCTGGCCAAGGAGCTGACGGGCTGGGATCTCTGCCTCGGCCTGGAGCCCACCGGCCTGCGCATGATCCACGCCCACAAAGGGGCATACCGCTTCCGCCTGACCAGCCGCGGGGTTGCAGCCCACTCCAGCGAGCCGGCCAATGGCAAAAACGCCATCCACCTCATGCTGCCGGTGCTCGACGACCTGCGGCGCTATGGCCGGGAGCTGGCCGTGGCCCACGACCCCGAGCTGGGCAACGCCACCCTGGCCATCACCCAGTTGACGGCCGGCTCGTCGCCCAACATCATCCCGGACCTTTGCACGGCCGGGGTGGATATCCGCCTGCTGCCGGACATGGAACCAAACGCCATCGCCGCCGCGGTGCGGGCCCTGGTCGGCGGCCGGGCCGAGGTCGAGGAGGTCTACCAGGGCCGGGGCATCCACACCGACCTGGCCAACCCCCTGATCAGGCGCCTGCAGGAGATCCTGGTCGACGAGGGCCACGACCCTGCGTCGACCACGGCCGCCTTTGCCACCGACTGCGCCAAGCTGGCCCATAAGGGGCCTTGCATTGTCTGGGGGCCGGGGCATATCGCCCAGGCCCACAAGCCGGAAGAATACATCGAGATCAGCCAACTGGAGGCGGCCGGCCGGATGCTTTGCCGTTTCCTGACTGGCGACTGAATGAGGTTCCATGGATCGCTATCTCCTGGCCACTGACCTGGACGGCACCCTCATCCCCCTGGAGGATACCCCGGAATGGAACGCGGAGATTCTCCGTTTCCGGCGATTGGCCATGGCCAGCCCGCGCCTGCTGCTGGCCTATGTGACGGGCCGCCGCCTGGAGTCCGCCCTGGACGGGGCCGCTGGCTTTCGCCTGCCCCTGCCCGAACTTTTGATCTGCGACCTGGGCGCCTCGGTGTACCGGAAGACGGGCCGGGACTATGAGCTGGATCAAGGCTTTCGGGGCCTCCTGCTCCATGCCTGGCAGGGCCGCATTGCCCGGGATATCGCCCCGCTGCTCGACAAAATCGAGGGCCTCACCCCCAGGCCGGCGGAGACCCAGGGGGAGTTTAAGCAGGGTTACTATACCAACCAGGGCCAACGGGGGCGGGAGGCGGTGCAACGGGTGGCGGAGCGGCTCCGGGTCGCGGGGCTCGACAGCAATCTGGTGTGCGGCGTCGATGTGCGGACCGGCGCCGGCCTGCTCGATGTCCTGCCGACGCTAGCGGCCAAGGACCATGCCCTGGCCTACCTCCGCGACCGCCTGGCCATTCCCCATGACCATATCGTCTTTGCCGGCGACTCGGGCCATGACCTGGCTGCCTTTACCAGCGGCTTCAACGCCATTGTGGTGGCCAATGCCACGGATGAGGTGCGGGAGGAGGCGCGCCGCCAGGCCGAGGCCAAAGGCGTCGCCCACCGGCTCTACTTTGCCGACCATTCCTATATCAGCGGCGTGATGGAGGGGGCTCGTCACTTCAATCTCTTCACCGGGGAGGACGCCTGATGCCTGGGGCGGTTGATATCCGGCTGGTGCTGTTCGACTACGGCGGCGTGCTGGCCGAGGAGGGTTTCCGAGCCGGCCTCATGGCCATTGCCAGGCAGGCGGGCCTCGACCCGGCCGCCTTTTTCGCCATGGCCACAGAGGCGGTGTACACCACCGGCTATGTTACCGGCCATGGCACCGAGGCCGACTTCTGGCAATGCCTCAGACAACAGGCCCGGCTCATCGGCACGGACCAGGAATTAACCCGGGAGATTCTTGACCGCTTTGTCCCGCGGCCCGGCATGCTGGCCCTGGTCGGCAGCCTGCGGGCCGGCGGGCTGCGCACCGCCATCCTGAGTGACCAGACCAACTGGCTGGACGAGTTGGAGGCGCGGCAGGGCTTTTCCCGATATTTTGAAAAGGTGTGCAACTCCTTCCACACCGGCATGAGCAAGCGCGACCCGGCCACCTTTACGCGGACGGCCATGCTCCTGGGCGAAGTGCCCGGCCGCATCCTCCTGGTGGACGACAACCAGGGCAACACCCGCCGGGCCGAGCGCCAGGGCCTGCACGCCCATCTTTTTGTCAGCGAGCCGGCCTGCCAAGATGCGCTGCGGGCCCTCGGCCGGTTACCGGGAGCCCTTGCATGACCGCTATCCTGCCCTGGACGCCGGGCACGCGGCCGCTCATGCTGGCGCCCATGCAGGGACTGACCAATCGGGCCATGCGGGCCCTGCTTATCGAGTGGGTGCGGCCCGCTACGGTGTTCACGGAACTTATCCGGGTGCGACCCGGCGCCCGCAAGATCGTTAGCGACGCGGATCGCCGGGAGGCGGGCGGCCGACAGGGCGGGGCGCCGCTGGTGGTGCAGCTTATCGGCCGCGACCCGGCCGGGCTGGTGGCCGGGGCCGAACTGGCCCAGGCCTGCGGGGCCGAGCATCTGAACATCAACATGGGTTGCCCCTACGGCCGCATGCACGGCGGCTCGGCGGGCGGCGCCCTGCTGAAGAACCCGGCCGGGCTGGCGGCAACCCTCGTCGCCCTGCGCCAGGCGGCGCACGGCTCATTTTCGGTGAAGCTGCGCGCCGGCTACGACGACCCCGAGCAGGTCTTTGCTCTGCTGCCGGTCTTTGAGGAGGCGGGGGTGGATTTTCTTATCCTGCATCCACGCACCGTCAGGCAGCGCTATACCGGCCGGGCCGACCACCGCATCACCGCGCGGGTGGTGGCCGCCACCCGGCTGCCGGTGATCGCCAACGGCGATATCATGACCGCGGCCGCCGGTCTTGCGCTACTGGCCGAGACCGGCGCCGCCGGCCTCATGCTGGGCCGGGGGGCGATGAACGACCCCTTTCTCTTCGCGCGGCTGCGGGGCGAGAAACCGGCCGAGCCCAGCCAGGCGGAGCGGGCCGCGGAACTGCGGGATTTTTTTCACGAACTGCTCCGCCGCTATCCGGCGCTGTTTTGCGGGGACGAGCAGACCCTCCGCAAGCTCAAGGAGGTGGCGGTCCAGGTCACGGACCCGCGCTTTGCCGGGCCCATCCGTGACCTGAAGCGGGCCAAGGGGCTGGCGCGCTTCGCCGACCATATCGAGGCGATCCTTTAGCCGATTTGGGATTTCTCCATGACCATCGACCGCAAAAAGCTGGCGCTTATCCACATCGTTAAAAAGGATCTGGCCTTAAGCGACGAGGCGTACCGGGACATGCTGCAGGCCGCGGCCGGGGTGCGCAGCGCCCGGGATCTGGACGAGGCCGGCTTTCAGAAACTCATGCGCTTTTTCGCCCGTAGCGGCTACTATCGGGTGAACCCCCAGCGCATGACTTACCGCCAGAAGCTCTACATCCAGCACCTGCGGGACGAGCTGGGCTGGGACGCCAACCACTTTGTCAATTTCCTGGGAAAATATTTCCACAAAACCGATGTGCTCACCCTCTCCAGACCGGAGGCCGGCCACCTCATCGAGGCGCTGAAAAACGTCCTCAGGCATCAGGGACAAAAAGCATGAAAGACGTATTGGGCGGCCATGGCCCAGACCTGACGCACTCGGCCCTGGTCGAGCTGCTCGCCCTCGGCCCCTTGCTGGGCCAAGGGGCAACGGCTTAAAGGAAGCGAATGAAAGGGAACGGAACATGGCGCATATGGCTGATCGGCGTCATGGCCCTGCTGCAGGCGGCCTGCGCCGGCCTGCACCCGCTCCGCGAGGGGGCGGATCAGGCGGTTTACGTCGTGGCCCGGCCGGACGCGGCCGGGCTGGCGGCCCGCCATGCCCCGGTCTTTGTGGTTGGCGGCCAGAACCAGCCCGCTAACCGCATCGGCACGCCGGCCGCCCGGCTTGATGAGGCGGGCCGCTCCCAAATCTTTGTCGATCCGGCCACGCCCACCGTCTATTTTCAGGAGCAGAGTTTCAGCACCGCCCAGGGGACGTACACCAACCTCATCTACCGCGTGCATTTTCCAGAGGTGCCCTTCAGTCTCGTGCCCTTGCAACTCACCGCCGGCAAAAACGTCGGCCTCCTGGTGGTAATTACCCTGAACGACCGGCAAGAGCCGGTACTGGTGACCACCCTGCACACCTGCGGCTGTTACCTGGCCATCATCCCCACCTCCTTTCTGCCTGCGGCGGCCTATCCGGCAGACTGGCGGGCCGACGGCCAGAGGATTTACGGGGTCACCCTGCCCGGCCGGCTCGTTTTCGACGCTGGCGTCGCGCCCCGGCTCAACGTGGAGATTGCGGTGCGGGACGGCGATCACCGAGTGGCCGACGTGCGTCCACTTGGCGCCGACGCAACCCCAACCGGGTCACCGGCGCGGGACTTGATCTTGCGACCCATGGCCGATCTGACCGAACTTCCCCTGGATGGTGGTGCCAGCACCTCGTTTTTCGAAGAACAGGGCAGTCGCCGGGGCTATGTCAAGGGCAGCCAGAAGCCAATAGAACGGCTGCTCATGGGCTGGTGGGCACTGGACCTGCATGTCGGCGAGGACAAGGCCCTGGGGCCAACCGAGGAGACCGGGGTGGTCCTCTATACCAGCCTCAAGCCCTGGGCCCGGTGCCAGTCCGATCTGTGGCATTTTGCCGATTTTTTGCGCTATTGGGGCTGGAAGTTGTAGCCAGCGCCGTTTTTTAAAGGAGGAACCAACATGACATTAAAAAATTCGCCGGCCCGTTATCCCAAGGCACGAGAAGCGGCCGAGGCAGCACTGGTGTGCCCTGTTTCACCCCAGAGCCAGTCCTCCACCTACCGGCTGGCCTTTACGGACAAGGATTTCCTGCTGCGAGATGAGTTGCGGCCGGTTCGGCTGCAATTGGAACTTATGAAGCCGGAACTCATCCTCCAGGAGCAGGGGATAAAATCCACCATCGTCATCTTTGGCGGCACCAGGGTGCCGGAAAGGGCCGAGGCCCTCGAACAACTGCGGCAGGCCGAGGCGGCGGCGGAGCGCGAGCCCCTGAACCCCCTGCTGAAGAGGCGGGCGGCGGTGGCCCAGCGGGTGGCGGCCAAGAGCTGCTTCTACGAGGAGGCGCAAAAGCTCGGCCGGCTGGTGGCCGAATCATGCCGCCTGGACAACGGCTGCGATTACGTGGTTACCACCGGCGGCGGCCCCGGCATCATGGAGGCGGCCAGCCGGGGCGCCTTGGAGGCCGGCGGCAAGGCGATCGGCCTGAACATCGTCCTGCCCCATGAACAGGCCCCAAACCGATACATCTCACCGGAACTCTGTTTCCAGTTTCATTACTTCGCCATCCGCAAGATGCACTTTTTGATGCGAGCCCGCGCCCTGATTGCCTTTCCCGGCGGCTACGGCACCATGGACGAACTCTTCGAAACCCTGACCCTGATTCAGACGAAAAAGATCAAACCCCTGCCGGTGCTGCTCTTTGGCCGGGAATTCTGGAGCCGGGCCATTGACTTTGATTTTCTGGTGGACGAGGGGGTAATCGCGCAAACGGACCCGGACATCTTCCACTATGTGGAGACCGCGGCCGAGGCCTGGCAATGCATCAACGACTTTTACCGGTACAACGGCGAGCAGGAACCATGAAATTTTGTGTCCTCGAACCGTCTTGACAATGTACTAAAAAAAAAACGGTTCATTCGTATTTAAGTTGAAAAGGACAAAGAGATACCTAACATAGTTTTTGGTTGCACATAGTCGTCATTCCCGTGCAAACGGGAATCCAGTATTTTCAAGCTGTGGCGCGCAACCGTCATTCCCGCCGGCGCTGGAATGACGGTATTAT